>JBNKEI010000013.1:0-13852 GCA_050288705.1 Myxococcales bacterium | reverse complement strand
GACTTTGTCAATCGATGATTTGGGGCCAAAGGTCAGCCCATCCAGGGTTCGTTTTTTCGATGAGACCCATCTTCCACGCACGACGCCACTTTTTTAGCTGCTTTTCACGACCAATTGCGGTCAACCTGTTCTCGAACAACTCATAGTAACGCCATCCAAAGCCTAAACCAAAGGTCAGATCGGAATGCAAGCTGGTCTTTCGACTGTGGCGCCCCTGGATTCCCGCTTTCGCGGGAATGACGGAGGGCGTGGTGCCGGATATGGGGACACGCCCTAGCCCCGTGCAACGAGTTCTGCGACATCAAAAGAGCTTCGCCATCTGGTCACGTCTCAGGCATCGCCATGATCACCTTGCTCCGAATCCGCCTTCCCTCACCATTTCCCCGTGCCATTATCGTTTTGCTCGGGCGTAGCTCTCATGTTCTTCCACACGTTTCCATGCACCCTAATGCGCTTGTTTAGTAATTTCAGTCACTTGGGCCGCAAGTGCTTGATTTCGCTGGTGTTTAAATTATCTTCTCATATGCAAGGGGGGAATCTTATTCCACTGTGGTGAATAAACTCCCCCTTTGAAAAAGGGTGTTAGGGGGATTTGTTCGGTTGTCAAGCAAATTTAGAACTCGATTGTCCTGTTCAAGACTCTTACCCCTCTTTGCTAAAAAGGGGCAACAATCAGGGGGAAGAAAAAACTCGCTACTTAACTACCTCGTTAGAATTATCTTCTCGTTTGCCCATAGTCCCCGCTATTCCCTGGCGCATATCAGTATCGGCAATCACGTTACGCATATTATAGTAATCCAAAACACCTAGTTGGCCAGTACGAAAAGCTTCAGAAATTCCTAAAGGAATTTGGGCTTCCGCTTCCACTAATTTAGCTCGCATTTCTTGGATTTTAGCCTTGTTTTCCTGCTCCAATGCCACTGCCAATGCCCGACGAGATTCCGCCTTTGCCTGAGCTACTTGCTTATCTGCCTCTGCCTGCTCGGTTTGAAGCTTGGCGCCAATATTGGCTCCAACATCTACGTCAGCAATATCCACCGATAGGATTTCAAATGCAGTGCCAGCATCTAGGCCTTTTTTAAGAACAGTCTTGGAAATCATGTCTGGATTTTCCAAAACTTGCTTGTAATCAGAAGCGGAGCCAATAGTCGAAACCACCCCTTCACCTACCCTGGCCAAAACCGTTTGCTCTCCAGCACCTCCGACCAAACGATCAATGTTGGCCCGAACAGTTACCCGAGCAATGGCATAGAGCTGAATACCGTCTTTCGCTACCGCGGAAACTTTAGGAGTTTCAATAACTTTCGGGTTTACGGACATGGTTACTGCTTCCAATACATTTCGTCCAGCAAGATCAATAGCTGCTGCCCGTTTGAAATCAAGATTCATTCCCGCTTTTTCGGCCGAAATCAAGGCATTTACCACTGCCTCGACTCTTCCTCCCGCCAAATAGTGCGCTTCCAAAGCATCTACCGAAACTACCAGCCCGGCTTTGACGGCGCTGATGCGTGCATTTACTATTTGCTCGGGGGGAACCCGGCGCAAACGCATAGCAATTAAGGAAAGCATACCCACGTCAGCACCCGCGGCCTGCGCAGCAATCCATAGGCGCACCGGCACCATGTACAAAATTGAAAAAAAAGCAATAATGCCTACAAAAACCAGTGCTACCATTAGTAAATTCATCTATCAATCTCCTATTTTATCCGTAATAAGCACCGCTTGTTTTGGCCGGTGAATTAACTAATTCCACTATTACTCGCATTCCTTCAACTTGTACCACCCGCACCTCTTCGCCTGGATCAACAAAATCTCCGGTAGAAACCACGTCTACCGATTTTCCTTGAATTCTTGCCATTCCCGAAGGTCTTAGGGGAGTAGTGGTAATGCCTTGCTTTCCCAATAAAGAACCAAGCTGCTGATCAGGCGCTTTTCCAGTCTGCGCGGCATCGAGTACAAATTTGCTAGCCATTTTGCTTTTGCGGAAATACCAAATAATAATCCCCGTAATTGCTGCCGAGCAAAGCAATCCTACCACTCGATGGCCCGTATCAAGCTGAAAATAGGCCAAAAATGCCCCCACGCTAACCAGCACTAACCCCAAAACACCTACTATCCCCGCTCCAGGCAAAAGAATTTCAATGCCTATTAATGTTAACCCGATGGTTAAAAAGAGTACGACTAATAACGTGAAAAGGACCATTCTCACTCCGTTCTGCTTCCAGACACCAAAGGATACCTGAAAACCATTCCGATTGTAGAAGATCCAACGCTGACGGTTAGAACGCCTCTTGACTTCTCCGTCAACATACCTTACACAATAACCTTAGTTGAGAATGATTATCAAAATCAGCAGCGAGACTACGAATGGCCGAATCTAAGCAAGAAGAGATTTTGAATACCTTTCTTTCCGACCACGGATTGAAATCCACCCGTCAACGCACCTTAGTGGTGGATACCTTTTTGGATTCCGAAGGTCATATTACTGTCGATGAACTGCTGACCAGAGTTCGTTCGGTAGAACCACGCATCTCCGCAGCAACTGTTTATCGCACCATGAAATTGTTGGCAAAGTGCGGGCTAGCCAATACCCAACAGTTCGGAGAAGGTCACCGTGTTTACGAGCAAGCGGCAGGCCGAGAACATCACGACCACTTTATCTGTACCCACTGTGGCATGGTGGAAGAGTTTGAGGATCAGCGCATTGAATCATTACAAAACGAAGTGGCCAAAGCCAGGGGCTTCCAAATAACCAGGCATCGTATGGAATTGTACGGATTATGCTGCCAATGCCAAAAAGCCGAGCCATCCGAGCAGAAAGCGAGGTCTTAGTGTCCGTGTCCTCATTAGCCAATGGCTCCAGCATTCCTTCTAATGTCGAACCACCGCCCCCGCCAGCACCAAGCTCTTTGATTTTGGTAGGCAATGCCAATGTGGGCAAGAGCGTGCTTTTTGGAGCTTTCACTGGTCGCTATGTCATAGTATCCAACTACCCGGGAACCACGGTGGAAGTTAGCCGTGGACATCTGCAAGCTGGAGCCAATCGAGTCTCGATACTCGACACTCCCGGAACCAATAGCCTGGTTCCTCTTTCAGAAGACGAGGCAGTTACCCGGGACATTCTTTTACAAGAGAAAAATTACTGCGTGCTTCAGGTATGCGACACCAAAAACTTGCGCCGAGGATTGCTGCTCACAGCAGAACTTGCCGAAGCAGGTATTCCGTTTTGTCTATGCCTCAATATGGCTGACGAAGCGTCGCAGCGCGGAATCGAAATAAACCGCCAAGAACTAGAACAAGCTGTAGGAGTTCCGGTTTTTCAAACGGTGGCGGTTCGCAAAGAAGGCACACAGTCACTAGTTGAACGTCTTACAGAAGGCCGTAGCACACAAGTACAGGTGACCTATCCCCCGGTCATCACCAAGGCTATTAAGCAGTTGGAAAGTTTGCTTCCTCCCCATCTTTCTTGGCGGCCTAGCTCGCTAGCTTTGTTATGTTTGGCTTCCAGCGAGCAAGAAGACCCCACTCTATGGTCTAATTTACACTCCCTTTTAACTTCCGATGTGTATTCAAGCCTGTTAGCAATACGCAACCAAGCAGCGCAAAGCCATAGTGAATCTTTGCGGGTTGCCATTCATCGCGCCCGGCTTGCATGGGCTGATCAGCTAATGGAAAAGGTGCTACGCCGCAATAATCAGCGATCATCGGCTCAGAACTTTTTGGCAACGCTGGGTTCTTTGGCAGTGCATCCTTGGTGGGGGCTTCCAATACTATTAGTAGTGCTAATTGTTGCTTACCTATTTGTGGGGATTTTTGGCGCCGGGACTTTGGTCGATTTTTTGGAAACCGAGGTTTTTGAAAGAGGGGTTGTGCCCTGGACCGAATGGCTGGTACGCCACCTTGTATCTAGCAACTCGGTACAAGAATTCCTGGTGGGCAAAGCAGGTTCTTCCCTGACTTCTCAGGGACTATTAGTTGGCCAGTACGGTTTGATTTCAATGGCGCTCAGCTATGGAATTGCCATTGTTCTTCCTATTGTAACCACCTTTTTTCTACTGTTCTCTATTCTTGAGGACAGCGGTTACTTGCCACGATTAGCAGTAATGCTGCATCGGGTATTTCAAGCAATGGGACTTAATGGCAAAGCAGTACTACCTATGGTTCTAGGTCTGGGCTGTGACACCATGGCTACAATAACTACCCGGGTATTGGAAACTCGCAAGGAACGAATACTGGTGACCTTGCTTTTGGCGTTAGGAGTGCCTTGTTCTGCCCAATTGGGGGTTATTTTGGGAATGCTCTCCGCACTGTCGCTATATGGCGCCCTGTGGTGGAGCGCAGCAGTGGCAGGAACAATTTTTCTGGTAGGCTATTTAGCATCTAAATTAGTTCCCGGAAAAAACTCGATCTTTTTATTAGAGCTACCTCCTATTCGCCGGCCTTTATTGGGAAACATTGTGGTGAAAACTACTGCCCGGGTACAATGGTACCTGCGAGAAGCCATCCCTTTGTTCATTATTGGAACCTTTGTTTTATGGTTAATGAATCAAGTTGGAATAATTGGTTATTTAGAACAATTATTTTCTCCGGTAGTGCATGGTTTTTTAGGATTACCCTCTGCGGCAACTGGGGCCTTCATTATAGGTTTCCTACGCCGCGATTATGGAGCTGCTGGGCTGTTTAATCTTTTTCATGACGAAATTCAAAAAGGAATACTTTCCCCGGAAACAGAAATACAGTTGGTAGTTAGCATGATCACTATTACCCTTTTCATTCCCTGCATTGCTCATATGTTAATGATAGTAAAAGAGCGAGGCCTAAAAGCCAGCTTGGGAATAGTTGGAGTAGTTTTTCCGTTTGCTGTAGGAGTTGGCGGATTGGTAAATTTTGCCATGCGCCATTTATGACACTTATAAGGAGACCCAAAATGGAATCGGACCCGGAACACCCTGCTACTTCTTTGGAAAGTGAATCATCGCAAATTTGTCCGTTATGTCAGACAAACATAGACACTTGCAAGAGTTGTTCTCCTGCTTGCCCTTTGTCTAAAAATTGCTCCATTGTTTCCTGTCCCCATTGCGGCTATTCGTTTCCCCGTCCAAGCGGATTTTCCGCTTTGCTGTCCCGCTGGTTTTCTAAGCGGAAAGAGCATGCCGAGTGCCAACGCCCTTTAACTCTGGCCCATGCAGGAACTGGACAACTTTTGCAGGTCTGCTCCATGGGAAATCGCGATGCCGATTATCGCTCTAAATTCGCGGCTTTCGGCATTCTCGAAGGAAGCCAAATTCGTGTGCGTCAACGCAAACCAACATTTGTAATAGAGGCTGGTGAGACTACTTTGGCTCTTGATAAAAAACTCGCAGAACAAATACTGGTTTCTTTGGTGGATGAGTCCTTAGAAAGCTCTACGGCAGGCGGCTAAGGTAATGAAACTTAAACTGGTAGCTTTTTTAAATTGCCATGGCTTTTTAAAATAGATTTTGGAGAGCGGATGCAAAAGTAATGGGCCAGGCTCAAGATCATAAACATTTGCAACCACCAAAGCGGTTTCTGACCTTGATCACCATGGGGTTTCATACCAGGAACCATTTACTATTGGGAATAAAAAATTCCGCTTTCTTTGAAGATTTCTTTCGTCACCAACTAAAATCAGCAGTCACCGACAAATCACTATATAGATTGACTTTGCCGCTAACTGTGTGTTTCTCCCCCGAGTTACCAATTGTTAAATCATATTCATATACGCCAGGCTCAAGATCATAAACAGTTGTATAGTGTTTATTGCAGGCATAACTAATATGTTCTTCAGTGGGTCCGTACAAAGACAATTCAACAGTATCCATCTGCGCACTTTCACAACTTTGTTCTACGTTTCCGTTGAAAAGCCTCCACTCGAACGTGAGATTCCAAAGGGGCTCGTGCCCTACATACCGCAAGCTTACTGATTTACTTACATCTCCATCTACATAGATTGTTCCCGAAGCGGTATAAACAGTGTAATCTCCGTCTCTGGCATCAATAGTGTAGTGATACTCTCCTGGTTCAAAATCATGAATTTTAATTCCATCATGCCCTCCGCTATTACAGGGATAAAACTCAGCTACTTCTCGTCTCCCGGTTGGGCCATCTAGCAACAAATAAATATTTTCTACCTCCCCACGCACATCATTACACCCCCTACCTGCAAAGTCCCAGGTAAATGAAATATCGCCCGGCCGTTCCTCGTCATGAATAATTACACATCCACTCAGTCCAATTGCCGATACGATCACTGCCATTATCTTCCACCAACGCATATCTCGCTCCTTGTTCTGCTATCCGAGGGACTGACGCTTTCACTGTATTCGACGAACCTTCGTTCTATTTATTCTGTTGGCTTTACCTTGCCTCTCGTCCCTGTGGTTACTAGCAATATATGTGCCTACTAGCTTCCGGCGATCTCTTTGCTAAAAAACAGATACTCCCTTCATCTTCTGCGACATTTATGTCGCATTAAACTTCTAAATGAAGTTTTTGACCCTACCTCCGGGACCGTGTTAATTTCGTTCCTTCTTTCTAGAAAGAGATATCGATGTCAACTTTTTTTACCGCCCTTCTCCCAATCCCGCCATTGGCTGCTGGTCTCGATTACCTAGAAATTGTCACCCATTCTGGCCCGGTAGGGATACTAGTTCTTGTATTGCTATTGATTGCCTCGTTGGTTTCTTGGGCCATTATCTTGATGAAACACATTCACCTGCGTCAGGCTCAACGCCAATCTGTGCTTTTCCTAGATACTTTTTGGCAATCCAAAAGTCTTCCTGCTATTTATCAGGAATCCGACCAGCTTTCCGACTCACCCATTAGCCAAGTATTCCGCGCTGGCTATATTGAGTTATCCAAAGTGACCGCTGGCCAACAACAAAAAAACGCCAGTAGCGAACCTCGCTATGACCTTGGCGGCATTGAAAATGTGGAACGTGCTTTGCGTCGAGCAGCAGTCGCCGAGGGTACTCATTTAGAATCCAAAGTAGCTTTTTTAGCCACCACCGGGTCAGCAGCGCCATTTGTAGGCCTTTTTGGAACTGTTTGGGGAATAATGGGGGCTTTCCAAGATATTTATTTGCAAGGAAACGCCAATTTGGCCACTGTAGCTAAACCCATTTCTGAAGCACTTATTGCTACCGCAGTGGGACTTTTCGCGGCCATCCCCGCAGTTGTAGCCTACAATTTCTTTCTTTCGAGAATTAATGTTTTGAGGAGTGAAATGGATAGTTTTTCTAGTGATTTTCTTAATATCTGTAGGCGCCACTTTTTTAAATAGGGCTAAAAGCTATGGCCATGTCAGCAGGCGGAGGACCTAAATCCGCCTTAAGCGAAATAAACGTCACCCCGCTAGTAGACGTCATGCTGGTGTTGCTGATCATTTTTATGGTAACCGCGCCCCTAATTCAACAAGGAGTCAAGGTAGCTTTGCCCAACGCTAATGCTGCGCCCATAGACGCCAAAGAAAAAAAACTAGTGATTTCCGTCGACCGAGTAGGCAAGGTTTTTATTGGCGAGGTAGAAGTTCCTTTTACCGAGTTGGAGACCAAACTAAAGAGCAATAAAAAGGCGCAGGAAGACAAAGAGATTTACCTACATGCAGACCGCGATTTAAAATATGGCCTGGTAGTGGAAGTAATGGCCGCAGCACAGCGAGCAGGAATCAGCAACGTAGGAATGGTTACCGATCCAGTACAATCCAAATCCAGCGACCTTCTTGATCCTCTGGGAGGCAATTGAGCAAGCTTACCGCACGGAGTATTTAGGTCGTGAATATGTCCCCTTTGTTAGCTGCTGGGCACAGAGAAAGCCGTTTTATGGCTTGGGCGATTATTGGCTCGGTGCTTCTTCACGGATTGATAGTAGCAATTTTTGTAGGACTGCGGCTTTTCCAGCCCCCGCAAATGGATTTGGAACGCAAGCCAATTAGCGCTAAGCTTGTTCGTTTAGGGGCAAAACCAAAGCCTACCAACCTTCCTAGAAAAACCTATCCTACTCCTCCTCCCTCGAAACCGGTCGTTCCTGCTCCCTCCCAGTCTCCGCCACCTGCGCCGGCGGAAGCTAAACCTGCTCCTACTCCTGCTCCTGCCTCGGCTGCTGCTCTTCCTCCTCTGGAAGCAAAACCGAAACCCAAGCCACCGCCTCCCAACCGCCGAGAGAACCTCCTAAGTATTTTTGATAACAATGCCGCCAAGCAAGACGAAGCTATCGGTGACCCGGAAGGAGATCCCGAAGGGGATAGCGATACTGCGGAAGAAGGAGAACGCTATTTTGGACTAATTCTCGCAAAAGCCCGCCGCTACTACGGGGTTACCAAGACTATCTCTCCACAGGAGCTTATCCGCTTGAAAGCAACCGTTGTCCTTTTCATCTCTTCCACCGGAGAGCTTATTAAAGAGCCTCAATTGCAAGATTCCAGCGGCAACGAGCAATTTGACCAAGATGTTGTTTTGGCGCTGCACAAAGCCGCTCCTTTTGGTCCTCCTCCCACTCATCTAGTCGATGTTTTGAAAACAGTTGGAGTTGAGGTTGTTGCTACCCCTTGAGCCTAGGGGAAATCCGTCTTATGAATGGAGTTACTATGAAGAACATCCTCGTCTCCGCATTGCTTCTCGCCACCTTTTTGGTTTCTCCCTCAGGTTTTGCCAAAAAAAAGGTTCAACGCCCAGTAATCAACCTTTCGGGAGCTGCTTTCCGGCCACTTCCAATGGCTATTGCGCCACCCATTTTTTCTGATTCTTCTGCCAGCCGCAGCGCCGGACAAGTTATTGATGAAGCCCTCATACAAGATCTTTCCGTATCCGGTTTATTTGAGCTTCTCGACCGCAAGTCTTTCCTGGCTGATTCCACCGAGGGAGCTCTCCTTTCACAAATCAAGTTTACGCGCTGGCAAGACGTAGGAGCCGAAAGTCTAATTAAGGTAGCCATTTCTAATACCGACCCGGTTTCCGCCCAGTTTCATTTGTATAATACGGTTGCTGGAAAAGAAGAACTCACCCGACACTACACCGTTCCCGCATCTCAAGCGCGTTCTTTAGCCCATCGTTTTGCCGACGAAGTATTCACCTTTTACACCCGCGAGCCGGGCGCTTTCCAAACCCGAATGGCATTTGTGCGCAAAACCAAAGGGTTAAAACAAATATTTATTGCCGACTGGGACGGCAAAAATGTCCAACCAATTACCTCCTCTAGTTTGAATTTATTACCTTTCTGGTCCACCAGCGGAGGCTCGCTGGCCTTTACCACCTATAAGTCAGGAAGTGCCGAGCTCTGGGCTTATAATTTGCGTTCGAAAAACACCACTCGCATCTTCCGCCGTGATTCCGCAATCGTAACCGGGGGTTCGTTTTCTCCTGACGGTCGACGTATTGCTTTTGCAGTTAGCGAAGACGATGGCAATAGTCATATTTGGGTAGCTTCGACTAACGGCAAAAACGCTCGCCGCATCACTGACGGTTTTGGAATCAACTCCAGCCCGAGTTTTTCTCCTACTGGCAAAGAAATCGCCTTTGTTTCTAACCGCGCAGGGAATCCCCAAATTTATGTTGCTCCCGCGGTAGGAGGCGCGGCTCGCCGGCTGACTTTTCAGGGAAACTATAATCAAACTCCTGATTGGTCTCCACGTGGCGATGTAATTGCGTTTACTGCTCGCGACGAGCGTAATGCTTTCGATATTTTTACAGTGGAGGTAACAACTGGCAAAATTAACCGACTTACCCAAGATCAGGGAAATAATGAACAACCTTCCTTTTCTCCCAATGGTCGAATGATTGCTTTTGTTTCAACTCGTAAAGGTAAACGGCAATTATTTGTAATGAGCGCCGATGGAAATTTTCAGCGCCAAATGTCCACTGAAGAAACTTTTACTCCTTCCTGGGGACCTTTCCTTTCTTCTAAATAATCACGGGGATTTTTCCCATTCTGTAGAGGAAGCACATATGCGATTCGCCACCATTGATATCGGAACTAATACAGTGCTTTTGCTAGTTGCCCAACCAAGAAGCAATACCTTTCAGCCAGTAGTAGAGCGCGCAGAAATTACCAGGCTAGGAAGAGGAGTAGATCGTTCGGGAAAGCTAGACGAAGAAGCCATTTCTGAAACAGTTGCGGTGGTCGCCAAATTTGCGCAAGAAGCGCGCTCACTAGGTGCTTCCCAAATTGCTTGCACCACCACTAGCGCGGCGCGTGACGCTAGCAACGGGCAAGAATTTCTTAGCCGAGTGGAAAAAGAAGCCCAGGTTTTGCCAGAGATTATTTCAGGAGATTTAGAAGCGCAGCTTTCTTACGAATCGGCCGCTCGCGATTTAGGAAGCGATTCTCCTTTGGTGGTTGTAGATATCGGAGGTGGCTCCACCGAATTTGTTTATGGCCAAGGAAACACTATTTCATTTCGTAAATCGTTTAATATTGGCTCGGTGCGATTAACGGAAAGATTTATTAAGAACGATCCCCCTTCCATTGCCGAGCGCAATGAAATGCAGCAATTCATCGACAAGGCATTTATGGCGCTTCCCATGCCTGAACCAGGATTTCAATTAGTAGGAATTGCCGGAACAGTTACTACTATATATGCAGTGGCCAACGAAATTGACCCCTATGACCATCAGAAGGTGCATCTTGCGAAAATGACTGAAGAAACCGTTCGCCATGAAGGCATGCGTTACTTCCGATTTCCCTTGAAACGCCGACTACAATTAAAAGGAATGCCTTCTAAGCGAGCAGATGTAATTGCTGCAGGAACACTAATTTTGGAGCGGGCAATGGCGCGACTGCTAGCTCTTGATTTGGTGGTGAGTGATCGAGGTATTCGCTGGGGACTTTTGTATAACCGGTTTGGGGATGCGCTCCAGACGACATAATTATACGCACAGCAGTTCCCCTCTCCCTTTGGGAGAGGGTTAGGGTGAGGGCTTGCAGTAGCTTTTCTCTAGCGACTCCGATGTTTAATCACATTGTCGGAACCTGTATTGGCAATCTGAGGCCTGCGTTCGCTTAAACCCGAGCGCCAGGTTACCTGGTTGCTGGTACCAACGACTTCAATCCGAGCCACGCTATCGATGTTGACGGTATTGTCGCTGCCATTCACCCCTACACTACCGCACTCGCCACGAAGCGTGACCTTGAGATTGCTACCAGTGATATCCACATCGCGTCCCGCGCAATCCTCATCATACTGTTCATCGCTGCCAGCGATCGACAACGGTTCCTGGGGTGGGCGTCGGGACACTTTGGTATTCACCTTAGCCTTCGCGCCATAAGCCTTGGCTTTGACTTCAACTCGGTTTCCCTCTCCGGTATTGACTTCAACTTGATTGGTTCCGTCCGTGACCCGAACGTGGTTTCCTTCTCTTGTGTCGACTTCGACTTTGTTGACGCCGTCAGTAACTGAAACCCGATTGTTATGTACCTTTACGGATTGAGCCAGAACTGCTTGGCCCGAGAGAGCAAGAGAAATTGCTGGGAGGAAGGCGTAAAGACAGGTTTTCATAGAGGTTTCCTTGAAAGAGTATGGGTAGGATAGTGTATATGCATGAGGTTCATGAAAGCTAGCCCGATTAACGACCTTCCTGCTGCGATGACACCCAGGCGGGCACGTAACGGGTGTACTCAGATCATCACCGACATTCCATCGGCACACATTGCTTGATTTGATGGGCTAGCTCTGGCTGGACGAAACAAAGACCCCTCACATGGGTCAACAATAACTGATCGGTAGATAATGAACTGGCTGGTTTTGTTGACTGTTGTAGTGGGATTGTAAAATTACACTCAGCTATAGACCCATCTTTCTCAAACAGTTGTATTCAATTCAATAAGCGAGATAATTCCAATCGCTTGGGTCAAGCTAATTATCCCCCACACGATAATAGCCATTTCCAGCAAGGAACGATTTCGATAGTCTGTTTTCCAAACGCCTCCTTTGCTTCGTGCATCTCCGTAATGATCGTAAGTTTATCCACCCCGTAAGCCGTTGCGGCTTTTTCCAAGGCAGAAAACTCTCGCTTCTCAGTTTTGGCGTCACTTAGGTCCCAACAGACTTGAATGAACTCGACAAATCGATTTCCATTTTTAATTGCGAAATCGATCTCATAAGAATCGCCTCGAAGATAATATATTTCGCAATTACGTCGTTTTAATTCTATAAAAACAATATTTTCCATCTTTCGACCGCAATCAATCGTCATTTTAGGAAAAATAGCATCAATCAAGCCAGTGTCGATAGCATACATTTTTTTGGGAAGAGACACCCTTTTTTTCAATTTTGCAGAATAAGGCTCTAGAATCTGCAAAAGATAAAATTCCTGAAGATGCCCGATATAGTTTTGAGCCATGCTTACACTTCTCAAGCCGCATGCTTTTCGTAAAGATTGATAGGTAAACTGGGAACCAAACAATGAAAGCCCTACTAAAGCTAGCTCCCTGATTGCTTTAATATTCTTAATCTTTCTTCGTTGTACAATGTCTCGAGTAATAATCTTGTCAAAGAGCTCGCGTAGATACTGCACAGCTATCCGTTGAGGCGTTAGCTGGATTGCTTGAGGAATCCCTCCTTGATGACAGTAGGAAGTAAATAGTTGAATTAACTCAGCTCGTTGAAGAGTAGTAAGAACCGAGTCTGGTTTTGGAAAATCTATCTTTTTGAGTTTCAATAGCTCAACAAAAGAAAACGGAAAAAGCTCTACAGAAAGGTGTCTCCCCGTTAAATGAGAGGACAGCTCGCTACTTAAAAGGCGTGAATTACTTCCGGTTATTAGTATTTTGTATTTTTGCCTTTGAAGTCGGTTAATGAAAAGCTCCCAGCCTTCCACATTCTGAATTTCATCAAACAGCAGATATTTGGTATCGGGCTGCAAGGCGAATCCTATCTCCAGCACCTTGTTTAGGTTAATAGCTTCTAGCTGTCCAAGGATTTCATCATCAAAATTAAAATATAGATATTTTTTTGTCTTAGCGCCTGTAGAGCAAGAGTCGATTTTCCCGAGCGCCGTATTCCAGTGATAACAGTGATCAAGCCTGACTCAAGCATTCCTTGCAAGGGAGTCCCTACGCTACGAGCGACCAATCCCTCATCTGACTGTAACGCTTTGGCTTCGTCCTGTTGGTCGATAACCGCCTGTTTTAACAAGATTTCCTTCATCGACAGGAATCTACCATCATGTTTGACCTATTGGTAGGTCAAAATTAGGCAACTTTGACCTACAGGTTTTTTGGATGTCGCAGTTTGACCGAAAACGCGAGCCAAAATCTCTGATGAAACTTATGAGGCTAGCTCCTAAATATTACGTTCTGCACTTCCAAATGTAGCCACGTCCAGAGCGCTTAGATGAAAATTGTTAATTCCCCGGCGATTGACAATAGCATCATAATAAAGCCCCGCCTGAGAAATATCTCCCCAAAGAATTGCCCCTATTAGATTTTCGCCGGCCACATAAAATACTTTAACCGAAGGCTGCCCTAATGCATTTATGGACTTGTATACTAATTTTTTACAAGAACTTGCTTTTTTCTTCATCCGCTACAGACCCTATCGCTCACAATTTGGATATTCAGCATCGAATTCGCGCACAAGCCGTCTCCGGTATAGTAGAACTTATAGACATGGCAGATGAACGAGCAGAATCAGATGACCAATTTAGAAAAATAATAGAAGGAATAAAGCTTGACAAATACATCGAAGAAAGAGTGATTGCAGACGGTTGGGAATTAATTGAATCTCATGGCTCGGTAACTGGTTGCGGCGACCAATGGATATACCCTCGTCAGGGATCGACCAGCGACATGCGAAGACATTTGGCGCAATTCCATCAGCATTTCCCTATCCACCGCA
>JBNKEI010000012.1:0-45496 GCA_050288705.1 Myxococcales bacterium | reverse complement strand
CGCAAGACCGAAACACACGTCGGGGCTCGGTTCAGAAAACTCCAAGTCCGAATTGGTGGCAAGAAGGCAGCGCTAGCAACAGCGCACCAGATCCTGGCGACTGGTTACCATCTTCTCGTCCAAGGGGTTCCGTACGACGACGCGAAGGCCAATCGCCTCAAACCAGAAACGGAGGTACGTCGGCGCAACAGAGCTGTGCAGGTGCTATGTAATCTCGGCTACCAGGTATCCATCAAGCTCAAGGATGCCACTATATCGGTAGATGCCGCGTCCGGCTCGCAGCCGATGGTTGCCCCCGCCTAGCCAGCGGATCCGATGCGAGGGACATTCCCGCCCGCTAAGGACGGTGAGGTGGAGGTGTGCCTATGCATCAGAGTTCATTTTCGTGGGAACCATTAAACTTGTTACAAGCTCGTCTCGTGATTTCTATTAAATAACCGCCCGCATCGATTTCACCTTGCAGCCACCTAATGTCTTCGCCTGAGAGGACGGTGCTGCGAAACCTGATCTTCAATGTTTGGTTGCTTGGTATGCCGTACAAGCTGGCATAGCGGACTCAATTTGTTACTAAAGAACTAACACGCCCAGCCCCATGCTATTACTTCTTGTGGGGAACCCCAGGCACGTTTACCGGAACGGTAGTTTGCCTCAAACTAATCCACTATTCGTTATTTCATTAACTCGGGCGGGAAACTAGGCAGAGAATGGTCATTCCTTTTTTACACAGCGAACCAGAAAGGAATGTTCTTCTTTTTCTTCGGTAGAACTCGTTCCGTCACTAAAATCGATCATCCAAGCGTCGTTTTCGTCATTAGTATAGGTTGTCGAGGTCCAGAATTTGTACGAGGGCGGGTTATCAAACACGGTTGTGTCTAGCGCTGGATGGTTGTTGCGGAAATCGACAAGAGTTTCAAGCTCTTCAATGCTAGGAAGACGCCAACCATTTCCAAGGTTAATGCAGTGTGTAGATGAATTACTCCATATCATAGTTTCGTTTTCAATATTGGCCTGCCAGATCAAGTGGGTCCGCTTATCTGTTATCTCATTACCGCTAGAGCTAATGGTAAATCGGCCGGAGGAGGAAGAGGAAGGCATGGCAAGAACATGAATCGGGAAGATAAACAAGGCAGCAGAACAGATTAAACGTATCTTGGTCACAATTATAACCTCGTTTTTTGATGACTAGCGTACGCAGCGGACAAAGTACTTTTCCGTTTTTGGAAAACTAAAATTTTGTCCAACCAAATGGCAAACAGTCCAGGCTTCTCCGAGATCATGGTATGGCGTTGAAGCCCAGAAACGGCTTATGGAATAGTCTGGATATTCGGGATCTGGTTCTATCGCATTGATAGAATCAAAAAAGTAAGACTTATTAACCGCTCGCGCCTGTGATCTATCAAGAATAGATTTAAGCTCGGTGACAGTAGGTAAACGCCAATCGTCATATCCTCCGCGTACCAAGTTTTCGCAATATTTACTGGCATCTTCAAAGGTCATTTTTAGTGCATTCTGAGGGCTATCTGGTTGTGGGTCTAGATTGCGCTGCCACATAAGACAAGTCTGTCGATCGAAAACTATATCATTATTTTTGAATCCAAAATCATATTTAGACCGGGGAATATCCCAGTCGACCCATTCAGTTGGCGAAGGCTGAATGCAGGCGTTGCCATCACAGGTTTGTCGAAAACAGCAAGAACCACATTCCACAACACGCGATTCACCACAGTTATCTATCCCCGAAAAAGCCCCACATTTCTTGCCTTGGCGGTCACAAAACTCGCTATCGGTCTCCTTGGTGCACGGCGAACCGTTCGTTTCACCCGGCTTTTGTTCTTGAGATTCGGGTGGGTCGCCATTCGTCTCTTGTTCTTGGGATTCGGGGGAGTCGCCAAAATCGAGTAATAAACTGCATCCGGGAAACATCAATAGAACTAGCGCCACAAGCAAAGTAGATCTTTTCATATTGCCGATTCCTAAATAAAAGTCTTGCTTCGCGCCCAGCATAATACCAAGCAATTATTTGAGGCAGAAAATTTTCTGAAAAACGGCTCGATCAGTGCTTGGAAAACAAGCTCCCTTCTTTGAAAGAAGGAATTTGTCGTCACCGAGGATCCGATATGCTAACGGTTTTATGAAAAAAGCCGAGTATGCTAGAGAATTATTGGAGTTGAAAATATATGAGAATATTTCATGCTTCTCACTGGCGCATTAGATGCATTAATTGAGGTGTTGCGAGCGTACGTCTTTGTGGCGTCACATCGAAGCCCAGTTCCCTTATCAAGTACCGGAAACGCGCCGAAAGAATAACCAGAAGGTTGAAAAAAGTTAGATAGCTAGATTAGTTACTCGACTGGCTGCGGTGCGTTCACCAGCCATGTATGGGCTGCAAAAGTCGAGTCTGACTGAAACACATATGCGAAAGCGCCTGCGATCAGTTTTTCGTAGCGCTTGAGGTGCGGCTTTATGCTCGGTTTCCGTACAAAACATCAAAATCTACAGCCAGAGCTTGAAGGTGTTAAGGAAGTATCTGCTGCTAAGGCGCATAGTGCGGAACGTCTAGCTGCGTTGGTAGCCCGTTCCGACGTTCATATTGGCGAAATATTAGAGGTAGTATCTCTTGATCAAGCGCTTGCTGATCGTGTTTTGAAAGCCGCCAACTCTGCAGCTAGTGCTGCTCGCATGCCTGTTAAAACTATCAAAGATGCAATTGTTCGCTTGGGCAATTCCAAAGTGCTGGCTATAGCTACTGGCATGAATGCAATGGAAGGATCGCCTAGCGATCGGTTCCGACAGGTTGCCATGTAGTATGGCAGGGTTTAAGGGGTGGATTATTAAAATCATTTCCGGGAATGAGTAGGCAATTCCAATTCTCGAATTAATACGGGCAACCTCTTGAAGTATTCAGACCTGGAAAACGGGCGGTTCAGAATATGAAAGTCTTTTTTTGATAGGCCTACGCAGCCCAGGCAATAATTGCAGTCAGCAAGATCACGCGAAAGGAATACGTAATTACTGCGCGAGCATTTCTCGCTTTTTACGCAGTAGGCGCAGTTGCTACAGTGCGCGCACAAGAGGCAGTGAGTGCAACTCACACACTCATTGCATCCCGAACAATGGGTGCATTGACGGCAGGAATGGCATTTCTGGCAAAACATACAGCCTGAACATTGCTGGCATTCCTGGCAGGCGTAACTACCAGAATTGCAAGCATTGCCCTGATATTGCTGAAGAAGGCGGTTGTATTCCTGCACAAAAGACTTTTTGGAATAAAACAAATCATCTGACACTAAAAGCTCCTCATGCTCGCGAAAACAGAAATGTATGAATGGCTCATATAAAAGCTTACACTCGATGACTGGTTGCTGACAATGCTGAACGATCTTTTCGCGCGTCTTCCTTCCTGGTAAAGACTTTGGCCATGGCTGATCTATCCCAGTTGAATTCTCCCCAGGCCGAAGCTGTAAGAACACTTGACGGTCCTTTATTGGTTTTGGCAGGTGCAGGCAGTGGCAAGACTCGAGTGATTGTTCACCGTATAGCCTACATGATTCAGCAGGGTATTTTCCCTAATAACATTCTGGCAGTTACTTTCACTAACAAGGCTGCCAGCGAAATGAAAGAGCGAGTAGCCGTACTGGTTGGAGCATCCTATGCAAAGCAGCTTACCGTAGCAACTTTTCATGCCTTTGGTTGTGAGGTTCTGCGTCGCTATATCTCCTACTTGGGGTACCCTAAGCGTTTTGCTATTGCTGATTCCGCGGACCAATTGGCTTTTGTCAAACGCGTTATGCAGGAAGTAAAAATTGATCACAGCCAGTTTGATGCCCGACGAGTGCTCGCTCTTATTAGCAAAGCCAAGTGTGCGGGAATTGTTCCTCAGCCTCAGCCCGAGGGGAAGGGGGATGACTACGACCTGATTACCGCGGCAATTTTTCCTCGTTACGAGTTGGCGCTAAAAGCCCAAGGGGTAGTCGATTTTGACGATCTCATTGTGCTTCCTATTCGGTTGATGCGAGAAAATGCGGATGTGCGCAACAAACTTCACAATCAGTATCGATACTTGCTGGTGGACGAGTACCAAGATACCAATCGATCGCAACTTGAGCTGCTTACACTGCTTGCTGGTGAGTCCAAAAATGTCTGTGCAGTAGGAGATGACGACCAGTCTATCTACAGTTGGCGAGGAGCCGAGGTGGAAAATATTCTCTCCTTTGAACGCCATTTTCCCAACGCCAAAGAAGTGCGCCTGGAACAAAACTACCGTTCGACTGGTTTCATTTTGAAAGCGGCAAATGCAGTAATTGCCAAAAATGCAGCCCGTAAATCAAAACAACTTTGGACCGGTATTGGGTCTGGCGAGCGAGTAAAACTGGTAGTTTGTCCCGACGAAGATGAAGAAGGCCGATTCATAGCCCAAGAGATTGCTCGCCTCATTGCAGAAAAATGGGAACCACAGGAAATCGCCGTTTTGTATCGCACCAATCTTCAGGCCAGAGCAATAGAAGAAGCCCTAAGAGAAGAAAACATTCCTTACGACATGGTAGGGGGACAAGAGTTTTTTGATCGTCGAGAAATCAAAGACATCATTGCTTACTTGCGAGTTTGCAATCACAGCCAAGACGAAATTTCGCTGTTGCGCATTGTTAACGTGCCTCCACGAGGAATTGGTGACATCACCATGGACCGACTGGGGACCTGCGCTCGCCGAATGAGAATTTCCATCGAAGAAGCCATAAATCGTGCGGAAGAGTTCGCAGAGCTTCCCGCAGGAGCTGCTCACCGGCTTTCGCTGTTTTTGGCACTGATCAAGCGTTACCGCTTACGATTCGAATCAGAGCCTGCGCACCAAGTTGCCAGAGACTTAGTTCAAGAGGTAGGTTTTCGCGAACTCGCTCAACAATCAGTTAAAAGCGCTTCTGCGGGCGCTCGGCGAGTCGCAGCGATTGATGCATTCCTGGACTCCATGACTCGCTATCTTCAGCGAGATAATCGTTCTTCGCTGGATTCCTGGCTTAGAAGAATTGCTCTCGACTCGCGGGAAGAAGATAGCGGCGCTGGTCCAAGCTCAGTCACCCTTACTACACTTCATGCCGCCAAAGGGTTAGAATGGCCGGTGGTTTTTTTATGTGGAGCTGAAGAAGAGCTTTTGCCTCATGCGGGCATGCAAGGTGAGGCTCCTAACATACCTGAGGAACGTCGTCTTGCTTACGTAGGCATAACTCGAGCTCGCCAACGTCTATATATTACTAGGGCTGCGCAGCGAATGAAGCGTGGTCGTATGCTTCCGAGAACGCCTTCACGTTTTCTCGATGATCTTCCCCAATCGGTTCTAGAAATCATGGATGTTGCTTCCATTCTTCCAAAATCCCCACCAAAACCCGAACGCTCGTTTTTTAGTAGCCTTCGAGAACAACTGCGCACTCAGCCGGGCAAGGATCGTTCAGGAGGCTCCGGGTCATGCTAAGAAGCTCGTCATGATGCCATGGTTTAGTGAGGAACTGATCCAACGTTTTTGATTCTAGTGCTGCGGAAATGCGCTCGTCTTTTACTCCCCCCGAAAGCAATAGGGTGCGAATTTCCGAGTTCACTTGCTTAGCTTTCGATAAAACCGAAAGCCCACTTGTTTTGGGAAGATGATAGTCGCAAATCAATAAGTTAGGATTTTCTTTCAGGCGGGAAAGTGCTTCTTCTCCCGAACAAAAAGCAACCACTTCTATCCCCGGCCCATTTAATGAGCGTACCAGAGATTTTAAAATCAGGTCATCGTCATCGATAACGAAAATTTTTTTCATCAAGGCCTCACTTATATTTTACGTAACTTGCAAGTACGTCACGCAAAAGGGTTCCAATAGGAATGCAATTGCGCTCGGCAATAACCTTGATGGTCTCGTAAACTGCGGCTTCCACGCAAACAGTAAGCACCTTTTCTGAATTATCCGTGTAAGAAGAATCCGACCTTTCCGCTTTAGGTCGCAAAGGTATCAATTGTACGGCGCATGAACTTTCATCATCTAATAAGTCCAATATCTCTCTCATATAATTTGAATGACTTCCGCAAGCCATTAGCTGCTTTTTTTCCTTTTCTAGTTCGTCAGAAAAAAGCTGTTTCAAAAAGCTTGCCAAATGAGAATTGGAGGGCATGAATTCGTATTGAGAAAGGAAGCAATCAATATCTTGTTGCATTTGTCGGGCATTCTCGTACCTCTCATTCTTTTTCCGGCACAATGCCTTTAAAAGAATGCGCTCAACTGATTCCGGAATGCCTGGCTTAAAAGAACTAGGCGCGGGAACTTTTCCGTCCATAATTGCTTTGCAAACTGCTTCCTCGGGACCAGGGAAAAGTTTGTACCCAGTAACGCACTCGTAAAGAACTGCTCCTAGAGAAAACAAATCGGAGCGAGGATCAAGTGATTCGCCAGCATATTGCTCGGGAGATTGGTAGCTTTTTTCGGTGGTTTTTTCTCCTACACCAAGGCTAGAGAGCTTTACTTTTACGGTTCCATCAAAAGAAACAAATATGTGCTCGGGGGAGATTTCGCGGTGGACGATATTCAATGCATTTCCATACAAGTCGGTTCGCTCATGAGTATAGTAGAGAGCATCGCAGACTGAACTCGCAATGCGTAACGAGTATGCGATTGGAATACAAACACCCATGCTATCAGCCTTTGGAAGAATTCGTCGCATATTGCGGCCAAATATGTATTCCATGGCGATAAAGTAGACCCCATCCATTTTTCCAATGTCGTATATCTGCACTAGATTAGGGTGATGTAGCTGAGCGGCCATTTTTGCTTTATGTAGGGTTTCGCGAATGGAATCGGATGGAATTCGTTCGCTAGCAATGCGTTTAAGCGCTATAGTTTTTTCTAATCCTGCTTGACGTGCTAGAAACACTTCCTCTCCGTGAGGGCCTACAGAGATTTTCTCAATTAATGCATATTTCCCGAATCGCATGGTCTCTGATGGATGCATTTTCTCCGATGGCATATTGCTCCCTTGGCTCGCTGCTATTATAGAGGTTTTGCGGCGAAATTCGAAAAGGTCCACGATGCGTTTTTCATAACTAGCAAGGAAATGTATTCAAATATGAGTTTTTGCAAGACAGTGGTGAGTAAATATAAGAGAGGGACTGGGATTCCCTGCTCATGGTCGGAATACAGCACTTTGGTTTCATTGCTTTTAGATAAAAAATTCCGTATTACGTTAGCCTCTGGAGGGACTGTTGCTCTATTAGGGAAAAAGCCTTCCTTATTACTACATAGTACTCTAGACAAGCTAATGAATCCAATTCCAAACTTGGAGGGTGAAGCGGGATGTTTCTGTACTTTTGCCTTTGGAACCGGAAAAAATCTAAAAGTTTTTTGGTCGCGTAGCATAACAGGAATTCAACTTATTCTCGTGCAATTCGAGGAGGTAACTTTCCAGAAAAGCGATCTAAAAGAATTTGCTTCATCTATTACTCATGAAATTCGTAATCCTTTAGCCTCTATAAAAATGGTAGTTCAAACGTTGGCTCAGTCACATGGTATAGATGAAAGGACATGTCGGCGTTTGTCTATTGCAGATCGCGAAATTCGAACGGTTGAGCGGGTCCTGACTGCTATTTCCGAGCTCTTTCGCTCGCCATCACTAGTACTCGAACCGTTGGACGCCAAAGATCTTTTAAAGCAATCTCTGCAGGAAGTTCAGTTAGAAACCAATGGCTCTCATTCGTTGCCCATATCTTTGCAGGTGGATGTGAGCGCTGATTTGCCTTTTGTTCAGGTAGACTCGGTACGTATGCGACTGGTTCTTGTGTATCTAGTAATACAAACATGGCGTTGGAGCGGTTACAAGCCGCTGGTAATCCAGGCAAGACGAGCGGAAAATGGCGTGTCTATCGATATTTGTGGAATTTCACCCCCAGTACATGAATCGGCGCGTTTTCAAAAAAGAAATTCGCTGACTATCGCTATGGTACGCAAGATTGTTCAAGACCATGGGGGGAGTCTAAGCGTATTTCCTCGACAACTGGATGCTCGCCAATCTCCAGAGGTTTCCAGCCAAGCCAAGATTAACGAACATTTTGTCTATCGGCTTTTCCTTCCTGTTCGTGAGTGATAGAAAACTATTTTTCGAAAAAAAGATGTAGGAAGGGTTTAAAGACTTACATGTTGATGTCCCAAGTGGTGGAAATGTTTTCAGCAAGGTTTGGGGGATATGGAAAATCTACTTCTTGTGGATGATGATTCCAGTTTGCTGGAAACCCTAAAAATGCATTTTGAGGACCGCTTGGACAAAGCGGGAAATCCTTTTTTGGTTACAGCTGCCGGCCATGGAAAAGAAGCTCTTAGGCTGGTGGAACGCGATAAACCAGATTTAATTATTCTGGATATGATGCTTCCCGATGGCTCATCGCTAGATATTCTGCCAACTTTTAGAAAGCTTGCGCCGAATTCGCCGGTGATAATAATTACCGCACATTACGACATGGAAACGACTATTCGGGCGATGAAACTGGGGGCGTTCGATTATCTTCACAAACCATTTCGTGATCCTTCTGCTTTGGACGCGGTTGTTGATAGGGCCATGGAAGTTCGGCGGCTCTCGCGTAAAGCAATGACTAGACCCTCGGTCGTGCCTACGCGGGTAGGTGACATTGTCGGCGTAAGCGCGCGAATGCAGGGAATTCTTAAAGAAGTGGGAAAAATTGCCGCTAGTCGGGCATCGGTGCTCATTACAGGAGAAAGTGGAACAGGGAAAGAACTCATTGCGAAGGTGATTCATAATTTTAGCGATGAAAACGAAAGACCATTTGTGGGAATTAATTGCTCAGCGATAGTAGATACTCTTCTAGAGAGTGAGCTGTTTGGGCACGAAAAAGGCTCGTTTACTGGGGCACAAAATTCTAAACCCGGAAAATTCGAAATAGCCGAACAAGGCACTGTGTTTTTGGACGAAATAGGCGACCTATCTTTACCTTTGCAGGCCAAGCTTTTACGCGTGCTGCAGGAAAGGGAATTCGAACGCGTGGGCGGGGTAAAGCGAATTCCTCTACAAGCTCGCGTAATAGCCGCTACCAACCGGTTATTAGAAAACGAGGTGAACCAAAGCCGTTTCCGAGAGGATTTATTTCAACGATTGAAAGTAGTGACTCTAGAAATGCCTCCTCTTCGCGAGCGCAAAGAAGATATCCCTGTATTGGTGCAGCACCTTCTAGCCAAAATCAATGAGAAGGTCCACAAACAGGTAACCACAGTCCCCGTTGATGTAATGAGGCACTTATGCGCATTGCATTGGCCGGGAAATGTTAGGGAATTAGAGAACGTTTTAACGCGTGCAGTGGTGCTTTCTCCCGGAGGAGTGCTATTGCGCGAATACTTACCTTCTTTTGATAACGAGCCAAACTCACTACTAAGAAAAGCCAAGCCGGAACCCTTGGCTAGTCTTGCAGAGGTTGAACGAGTTCATATTCTTAAGGCTCTGGACGCTACTAGTGGACATAAGGGAAAGGCATGTCAGTTGCTGGGGATTAGTCGTCCCACTTTGGAAAGAAAACTTCGTAAATATCGTCACGGTTTATCAGCCTTGAGTTATCAGGAAGAGTGCGCTAATAGCTCTTAAGGAAGACAATAAATAATTACATAAAGAATAAACGAGCGAAAGTGAATGTATATGTATGTGCAGTGCGAATTGGTATTCAATTGAAAGTATTTGTAGAGAAATGGTGTAAAAATGGGAGGAGGTGTTTATTCGATGTATAAACACCAGTAAGAGAAAAAATACCCGCGTAGCTTCCAATTGAATCAAGTGTTTAATCAATCTCTTTACGGTTTGAATAAAACGTGCTTTCGATAGTTAGGGATATTGGTTGTATGCACGCAGTAAGTTATGAAAATTCTCGGCTTTTAGCCTGTTGAAAAAAATATCTGCCCGATGGCATGCGAATTGGAAATTAATTTGGCGTTAACCAAAGCCTCTTAAGGGGGGCGCAAATTTGGAGAAAAAAATGCGTTTGCAAAAAGCGGGTGGAATGACTTCGGCGGCTTTAGGTGTCTCTAAAGCAGTCGTGCAAACCGTTGGCAGTGTAAACATAGTTGCGACTCCGTCAGTGCCCATAGGAGCTGACGTCGTTGATTTTAGAGGCTATTTTCGGGTGGAGAACTATCACCACAACGCAGTGATTTATCGTCCGGGAGAATCTGCTGACCAGGTCTGTTTGCTGAAGCGGGGGAGAGTGAGGTTGGTGCGAACGGGGCGCAACGGTGAGCGTTCAGTGTTGGCCATTCTTCGTGCTGGCGACTTGTTTGGAGAATTTTCTCTGGGAGAAACCGGCTATTGCACCGAAGAAACAGCTATTGCTGCTGGCGAAGCCGAAGTGTGGTCTATGGACGGAAGTGAATTTCGCGATTTGGTGGAGAGTCGTCCTTCCTTGGCGGTGGATATTATTCGAGCGCAAAACGAACGCATTCGAAATATGCGTAGACGCCTGCTGGGAGTCACCTTCAAGGAGGTTCCCGCTCGCTTAGCCGAGACCCTTTTGCAACTAGCGGAAATTCTGGGGGAAAAATGTCCTCACGGGGGCGAGGTCGATTTGCGAGGTGTAACCCAACAAGACCTCGCTGATTTAGTCGGAGCATCGCGCTCGTTCGTGTCTACCCTTATAAATGAAATGAAGCGTGACGGACATCTGGGGAACGTTGGTCGTTTACTATGTATTAAGGATCGGAACTCTCTTCGTCAGATTGCAGTCAAAGAAAAGTAGCAGTAACAAAAAAATATGGCTCCCTCGTCTTAAGGGGAGTCCATATTTGAGTTGTAAAGGGTTATGAATTCTTATGATGGCGTAGTATCGGGAAGCAGAGAAGAAGTTTCTTGGATATCAGAAGAGAGAATCATGTCTCCTTTTTTCAAGAAGGAGCCGTCGTCAAAGGCAGAGTAAAACTCCGAAAGCAACGCATTGATATCAGGATAGCGATTTTCACTGTGGTCTTGGGTCATTTTGTCGAACATAGAATCGACTTTGGAGGGAACCTTAGAGTTAATTGCAGAGGGCATTGGTGAACGTCTTCCTGGAAGCTGACCTGTAAGCATTTCGTAAAAAAGAATTCCCAGGCTATAGATATCAGCGGTGACGTCCAATTCTTTGGAAGCGCGTAATAGCTGTTCGGGGCTCATATAGGTTATTCCACCTGTTCCAACGAAAACCTGTGGCATTCCCTTGGCAGGATCTACTTCGATAACCCTATTCAGGCCGAAGTCCGCGAGCTTAATATTTCCCATGTGATCGAAAAGCACATTTTCGGGTTTAATATTGCAGTGAGTCAATCCTAGGGAATGAGCAGCTCGAAGGGCATAACAAAGTTGTAGGAAGTAACGAATTGCTTCATCGGGGGGAAGGCCTTTTCCTGCGCATTGATCCAAACGATTGCGTAAATTACCCCCCATACAGATTTCTAATACGTAGTATGGTCGATTTACATCGCAGTTCTGGTCGAGAATGGAAACTACGGAAGGATGTCTTACCAATGCCTGTGCGCAAATTTCTCGCTTTAGGCGCTTAATTACGTCACCACGCTGTAGAAAAGAAAAATACCCAAAAATGTCCTTTAGTTCCTTGATTACCACATCCAATCCGAGAGCAGAATGGCGCCCCCGGTATACGGTTCCCAGTGGGCCTTGACCTAATGCGTCATATTTGGCGTAGCGAAGATCGAGTTCTTGGCCTCGGGTGTCGGCAGTCGCTGAACGCATGGGCTCACTCCTGGAAGATTCGGAATCTCCAATGTTGATGCGGGGACGACGCTCGGCGATGCGATTAGATGGGTTGGTTGAATTAGAAGTGACTGAAGTAGTCGTGCGAACTGGCTCTATGTCGGAAGGGATAGGCGGAGGTGACGTATCCGTATCGTCCTCTTCGAGAATGATATCTGTCGAGGGCTTAAGTCCCTCGGTCAAGCGGCTAGAAAAATAGTTCTTAACCGCATCGAGAAATCGCTCTTTGTTATCTCCGTCGAGAATTTTTTCCCCTTCGGGAGTGAGTTGGAGGCAAGCATCGCGGTCCATGCTTATGTAGTGATGTTTACGAAGGAAAAAGAAGTACGTGTTAAATTCTAGAGAGACATTTTTTTCGACTGCGTTTTTGACATCAGCCAGCTTATTGGCTCCTGGACCAGAAGTGTTACGCAATTTGCTAAGAATGGAACAAGCTTCTTCTGCGATTGTATCGCGATCTAAAATTGGACTTACCATCGCCACTCCAAAAAAGGGAAAGTGTCTGCTTGCGGCCCATCTTTATGATAGCCAAATTCTACGTGGCAGCGCACCTAGCGGCAAGGTTTCAAATGGGAAGGCTCCAGGAGAGGGTTTTTGTTGATAAGACCAAGAAAGCTAATGCTGCTTTCCAAGTGTTACATTAGGGGCAGAAAACTAACATAAACTCGCGACATCGCAGGCAAAGCGAATGGTCGTTGCAGTGGAAACAAAAATGCTTCGACCGTGGGGTGTGGAGTTTTTCGGCAAATGAGCGAGCAAGGTCCTCTCTTACTCGCCGGAAGTCAAGGTGGCATAATTAATAGTAAGGTAACCTGCTTGGTTGCAAGAGTAACTCACGCGTTTAATAATTTTAAAATCAATATTTTTATGTGCCTGAATATTAATGTCACCTTTGAAAACATCAGAAGTACCGGAGTGAACCAGTTCGTATCTCTTTTTCAGATCTCGAAGCTTGTCTTCCAAAGCTGGAATGTTCCAATACTCATCTCGTCCCAAGTCGGCAATAAGAGCTATTTGTTGTCCTTCTACCATTACCGCATCGGATGAGACCTGTATTATGGCTGCACGGTCAAGTTCGCTGCCATTTTTTGCCGAAGGAAGAGCAATGTCCTTGGACATAAACAATATTTCTCCACTCGCCGAAAAACTCTGCAGCAAAAAGATTACAATAATGACAAACATGTCCACTAGAGGCGTAATTAGTAAATCCGCCACCACGGTCTTTTTTCCGTGACCATGTTTGCCAAAAACTTTGCTTCGTTGCAGACGAAGCCCGAAGCGTTTACCAGGAGTTTCGATGGGCATTACGTACTCGCTCGCCTAACCGACCGCGCCAACTGTAACATCAGGGAATAGCACGGGTTGGTTGTTTGCATCTGTGGTATTACAGACATCGATTACTCTAACTAGAACTTGATATTTTACGCTGTCTTCGCATTGGACCGTGATGGTTCTTTGATCGGGAAGATCCATCTTAAACCTTTTAAGTACCCCAATGAGTGAATTCTCGTCACATTTGTCGTCGATTTTATCTTTGCCAGATGAATGGCAATACACGTAACTGTTGGATGAAGAGCGAGGTACGTCAATCGTTTCCTCGGGACTGCTTATGGTAAACCCCTTCTCCGATATGACCAAATTAAGAGGCTTAGTCTTCACTTCTTCATCCTCGTCAGAAGAAGGACCGCCAACTTGACTAACCGAAAGCTTGCTAACCTGGGTCCAGACGGCAGTCATAATTAAGAAGCTAATGGTAACAGCCATCAAATCTATGAAAGGAACCAAATTAATTGCGGTATCCAGAGCTTTCTTCTTGCCCTTACCTCCGGTTCCTAGGTCCATCCCGCCTGCCATGTATTTCTCCTTCTCTAGGTGTGATGGAGGTGGAAATTACGTGCTCAATCTTCCGCGGAAAGAATTTTGCCATCTGGCATTCGTAACTTGTCCTTATTAGCAATTACAAGATTTAACACACCTACACTAGTTTCGTTAATGTCGTCGAGCATATGCTGAGTGCGCCCATTAAAAAGCGAAAAAGCAATAAGAGAAGGTATTGCGGTAAGAAGTCCGAACGCAGTGCAGTTCATTGCTTCCGCGATACCATTGGAGAGAATAGTTGACTTGTCAGCAACGTTAACATTGGCAACCGATTCGAAGCATTTTATTAGACCAACTACGGTACCAAAGAGGCCCAACAACATGCCAGCATTACCAATCATGGCGAGATAACCTGAACGAACCTCTAGGCGCGGATTTTCTCTAAGAGCTGCCTCGTCCATTGCCGCTTGTACTTCAGCCTCGCCCTTGGGAACATTCATCAGGCCTGCCTTAACTATCGAGGTAAGCGGAGTATGCTTTTGGCCAGCACAATAGCTTATGGCCTTATCTAAATCGCCAGCGTAGATGTGTTTCTTTAGCCCCCGCAAAAAGGCCTCTTTGCTGATGGCGCCTCGGAAAAAGAGAGCAATAGTTCTATCAATGGTAATGGCGACGAAAAAGACAAAGCATACCAGGATAGGATACATACCCCATCCACCTTCCTCAAAATGCTTTGCTAATGACCCAAAGAAACCCGCATCATCTGCAACCGTCTCGGTTGCAGCCAATACTACTAACGAGCTGATGGTGGATAGATTCATTTCTGCTCAACCTCCGGAATTGCCCGCAACATAACTCAAAAAGCTACGGTTAAACATGTTAGCTACGATCAGCTGATAACATGCACGAAAACTCTTTAACGTTCATTTACTTCATGTCTACGATGTGCTTGCAATAAGCATATCTGTGAAACGGTAAAGGCACGAACTATGGATACTGCGATTTCTATACCACCGGTAATTTCTAATTTCGAAAAACACTTTTTTGATTCCCATGGACGCTAGCATTGGGAAGTAGGTGTGTCAAGCAAGGAGCACTACTAGCATACGGCACCCCCATTGTGGCAAGCTGGCGACACTCAAAACACGTGCTTAGGTTAAGAGACATGAATCGATATCTTTGTATACACGGACATTTCTATCAACCACCACGGGAAAACCCCTGGCTAGAAGAAGTAGAGGTTCAGGATTCGGCCAATCCCTTCCACGATTGGAACGAGCGGATCGCGGCCGAGTGCTACAGCCCCAACGCGGCAGCTCGTATTAAAAATGGCGAGAATCGCATAGTGGACATTGTTAACAACTATGTTCACCTATCGTTTAATTTTGGTCCTACGCTGCTTTCCTGGCTGGAGCGTGCTCAGCCTGATTGCTACGCCAAAATATTGGAGGCAGACGCCGAAAGTGTCCGTCAACGGGGTCATGGCAATGCCCTGGCGCAGGCCTATAGTCACCCAATCTTGCCACTTTGTTCTCCTCGAGACCGTCGCACGCAAATTCGTTGGGGAATAGCTGATTTCCAGCATCGATTTCGCCGAAATCCCGAAGGGTTTTGGCTCCCCGAAACCGCGGCCGACCTGCAAACCTTGCGAGCTTTGGTGCGTGAAGGAATTCGGTATACGATTCTTTCGCCTTACCAGGCCTTGCGCGTGCGTCATCCGCAAGGGGAATGGCAAGACGCCACGGAAGCCCGCTTCGACCCCACCAGGCCCTATCGAGTTGAGCTCGGTGACGGGCTATCTATTGTTGTGTTTTTTTACGATGGACCTATTGCTCGATCGCTTGCTTTTGGAAATGGCTCGTATTGGGGGGACGAAGTAATCGGCGCCATCGAGCCGGGGTTTGACAGTTCCAGGGAACATGACGAAGTGCTAGTCGTGGCGGTAGATGGAGAAACTTTTGGGCATCACAAAAAAGGTCTAGACGAAGCCTTGGCGCAAGCCTTTCGGCAATTAGAAGCGCGGGGCGACATTCAGGTAATAAACCTCAGCCAGGCGCTAGACTTGGTTGGAGTCGAGTGGGAAGCAGAAATTGTTGATGGTGCCAGTTGGAGCTGTGCTCACGGATTGGAGCGCTGGCGCAGTGACTGCGGTTGCTCTAATGGGGGCCAGGAAGGCTGGAATCAAAGCTGGAGAGCTCCTCTTCGGGAGGCGCTGGATGGCTTGTGCGACCATTTAGGTCAAGTGTTTGAGCAAGAAGGAAGCCAAATTTTTACTGATGCGTGGGATGCTCGCGATCACTACATAGAACTAGTCCTCGACCGAGGAAGGTCAGGGGTAGGAGCGTTTTTGGAGCGGCATTGTCAAAAACAACTTGATCCTGCCAAAGTAAAGACGGCCTTGAAGTTGTTAGAAATGCAACGTCACGAATTGCTGATGTATACTAGTTGTGGCTGGTTTTTTTCGGAAATTTCGGGAATTGAAACAGTTCAGATTTTGAAATATGCAGCACGTGCCATACAGCTTGCCCGGGAGATATCGGGAGTCGATTTGGAACCTCATTTTGTGGAATCTCTCGCGAAAGCGAATTCTAATATTTCCCAATTTAGTAACGGGGCCGGGGTATGGAGTCAATGCGTTCGACCTAGTGTAGTGTCGCTTTCCGCGGTAGCTGCTCACTATGCAATGGCTAGTATAGTCGATCCTGAAGAAAGGTCGCATCGATTAGCCAGTTACCCGTTTGAATTGATATCAAGGCGTAAAGAAACTGTTGAAAATGCCTCATTGGCTATAGGGCGGCTTTCGGTATGCAGCTTGCCTACCGGAGATGTGCTTGATCTGAGTTACTGTGTGCTTCACCTTGGGGGGGCAGAGTTTCGTTGTTGCTTGCGCCCTTATTCTGATTCAGCGCACGGCGAACTAGAAGCTTCGTTGATGGGAGCTATGCATTCTTTAACCGAGGTTCGGCGAGTCTTGGACCATCGTTTCGAGCGCGATTATTCCTTGCGCAACTTGTTCCTGGATGAAAGAAGATTCGTAGCAGATCTACTGTTGCGTGATTTTAAACGGCAATACGAAGAAGATTTTATTCGTCTTTTTGAGGAAAATCGAAACCTGATGGAGTTTCTATTAGAAATCGACTCTCCGAATCCTTCTTCGTTGAGAGCGGCAGCTAGTGTCGCTTTAACCAAGAAAATGGTGGAAACATCTGATCGTTTTTTGAGTTCGGCAAGGGATGCTACTAATCGTTCCGAAATTCTAGCCGAGTTAGTATCGTTGGCTCAAATTGCACGACGGTTGGGAGTGGAACCGGAGTGGCAGTCCATTCGGGAGGTTTTTCAAAACCTAGTGGAAGAGCGATTGCATCTGGTTGGAGTGCCCGGCGAAGGCAGTATTCCAGTTGATGAAATGGCCGATTTTGCTGGTTTTGGTGAGCAGTTTGGGTTGCATCTCAACTTGTTTGCTGCGCAAAACCGTATTTGGGAATGGCTTGGCTCATGGGGCAAAGCAGACATGGAAGACGAATCGTGGGAACATATTGCTAGGCGATTCTGGTTCGACGTGGATACTCTGAAAAAACGGGCAGCACAAGCAACGGATTCTTGCTCCAAACATACTCAAACCGGGTATATTTCTTCCGATTCACATCAGGTGTCGGCTTAGGGAAATGGTAGGGAGCTTTGGCTGGCAAAGCCAGCCAAAGCGAAAGACGAAGAAGGGAAACTTCTATTCTTTTCGTGGTACTACCAGTCCTTTAGATAGACGACGAAGAACCCTGCTTCGCTGGCGTTGTTTGTATTTTTCGTGATTGCTATCCCCTTGCTCATTTTTTTCGGCGGTATCGCGGTCAAGAATCTGCAGTTCAACCCAAGAAAAAACAATACGCTGGCGGCTTAGCCGATGGTCATCCGGAGAAAGGTAAGCGTCTATACGCACGGGCAGGCTGACTACAAAATTCAATGCCTGGTAGTTGGAACTCGAAAACGGATTGCCTGTAAGTATGCGTCGATTTGGCTTCCGCCTTAGTGGAAGGGGTAGATGCGAAACATGTTCTCGAAGAAAATGATGCTTATCAATTATTTCTGCAAGGTCAATAAGAGTGTTTTCAGTTTGGCTGGGAACTACTAAGTTAAAAGGAAAGAGATTACGGGTTAAGTATTCAAGAACCGAGAGCGTATCTGCTTTTTCTTGTGTAACTATCCGATAGCGAACTTTGTCGAAAACTTCCGCAGCTACCGTTTCTTGTTTGGCCAATAATTTAGTCACAATGGAGTGCTGAGTTTTTACGCTACCAGTGAATTCAATCACGGGAGACGGTTTCTTCATCAAATCACGGGCGCAGGTCATGATTCGGTGGTCAACTAAGCGGTGTACTACCGAAGGAGCAATAGACGTCCGGAAAAGCAAATCACGGCCTTCCATTTGTAAGATCACATGCATCACTTTAAGCACTACGCAGGCGATTTTTTGAAAGCGTCGGGGATGGACCGGATGTCTTCCCGAAGCATAAAGAAAAAGATCTTGTATTTCATAAGGTTCTGCAACCGCATCAGCAACCCGATAGTGAAATTGGGAGCGTAGGTAATCGACAGCTTCTTTTAAAATGCGATACAAAAAAGCTTGATCGCAAGGATCGTTGAAATCAATTTGATGAAGACGAAGAAAATGATCAACTTCATTTCGGTTGTCGAAAACCAATTGGCCCCAGTCAACTACCGAATCACCCATCAATATTAGCTGAATGATGGCTAAATCTTTCCTACCCATTTTTTCTAACGGGAGAAGTGCTGTATTTGATCCGGTAGGTGAGCGTAGGTCGACAATCAAGTTTTGCCTTCCTCCTAAGGTGCTTTGTTTACTCATACAAAATCTCGCTGTAAATCGCTAGCGCCAGGGGAAAGGAGCAGAATTATGGGGCTGCCTTTCGCCAAACCGTGCCGTATCAAATGATCAGACTAATAGTACAAGTTCATGGGTTTCTCGCAAAGACTGCTGAATCTAGTCATCCAGATAGGGCGAGTAGGAGAAGAGCTGGCTCGGCACGCTGGTGCCATGAGTAAGCTGTTTTGGAGCGTGGCCGGAGCTACCCTTTTGGGCAGAGTATCTTTTTCTGAGATAATGGCTCAAGCTTATGTCATGGGAGTGCAAAGCGTTCCGTTGGTAATTGTAACCGGCATGCTATCAGGAATTGTGACTTCCCAGCAAGGCGGCTACCAATTCAGCGGGAATGTACCTCTATACATTATTGGAAGCGTGGTTGGTTCCAGCGTCATTTTGGAGTTAGGGCCAGTTATGACCGCATTTGTGATGATTGGGCGAGTTGGGGCGAGAATTACTGCAGAAATTGGAACCATGCAAGTATCTGAGCAATTAGATGCTTTGGAATCCTTGGGGAGAGACCCCATACGTATTCTTGCTGCCCCTCGTATTCTGGCTGGGTTGCTGGTAATGCCCATTCTAGTAGCTTTTGCTAATGCTGCTGGTTTATTGGCAGGAATGGTGGCGGCACAGGTGAGCCTAAAATTAGGTTATGAAGCTTTTTTATATGGAGCGCGACTCTATTGGCATAATTGGGACATGTTTTATTCCCTTGCCAAGGGCGCAGCATTCGGATTGGTAATTCCTTTTGTTTCAGTGCATATGGGTTTTTTCACCAGAGGAGGGGCTGAGGGGGTAGGTCGTTCCACAACTCGATCTGTAGTGTTCATGATTTTGTTTGTTTTGGTGTTGGACGCGCTTTTCCCTCCATTATTACTCGGATAAGGGAAACGCCGACAAATGGGAGCCAGGGGTGACGATGCTGATTCGAATAATGAAGTGAAGGCTGGCATTGTCGCAAGGGGAAAAGAAAAGGGTATTAGATTACTAATGATTGAATATCGAAACTTATACAAAGCGTTCGATACCCCAGTTCTTGCTGGAGTGAGCCTGACGGTGCGCACTGGCGAAAGGATAGCTATTGTTGGACCATCGGGTACTGGAAAAAGCGTCTTGTTAAAAACCACTATTGGTCTGGTAGTTCCCGATTGCGGAGAGGTATTGATAGACGGAGAATCAGTGTTTCGCCAAAAAAGGGCAGGACTGGCAAATGTTCGACGTAAAGTAGGGTATGTCTTTCAAAATGCAGCATTGTTCGATTCATTGACTGTTTTCGAGAATATAGTCCAAGGTTTACCAGAGGACTATCTCAAAACTTTGCGTATTGAAGAGCAGGTCAAGCGAGTAAGTATATCTTTAGAAGAAGTCAATCTTAATCCTGAGCACATTATGCTAAAGCTTCCTTCCGAGCTTTCCGGAGGAATGCGTAAAAGAGTTGGTCTCGCCAGAGCGCTAATTGGCCGGCCAGAAATTCTTTTGTACGACGAGCCGGTGACTGGTCTCGATCCGGTCAATTTGGCGGCAGTAAGCCATCTTATTGTTAGTATTGCTAAACGTACAAGGGTGACCTCGGTGTTGGTTACGCATGACGTGGAGGGTGCTCTGGATTTGTCTGATCGAATCGCTTTACTCGACAGCGGTCGGATTAGATTCGAAGGTACTCCAGAAGAGTTTCGCAAAAGCAATGAGCCGATGGTACGGGCATTTGCTGATCGTCAAGTGGCAGCAAATGCGGCTATGGAAATGATGCAGGGGCAAACTCTATGAATGCAGTTCCAGTTCTCATGCCGGCAAGCCAGCGTCGAAGTAGAGAAATTCGCGTGGGTATACTAGTGATTGCCGGAGTATTGGCGGTTGTACTTTTGCTTTTGTTGCTGACCGAGCCAGCGATGTTGCGTGGAAGGTACACGGTTTATACCGTTGCTCCTAGTGCTGGTGGGCTAAGGAAAGGCGATCCGGTGCGTATGCGGGGGGTCAATATAGGGAGGGTGGCCGGATTTGAACTTCTTCCCGACAAGGTAAAAATTCATCTGGAAATCGAAGATGGATACTTTGTACCCTCCGATTCTCGGACGGACTTGGGGACAGCAAACCTTCTAGGTGAATCGACAGTAGAAGTAATTCCTGGCGAGTCGCCAAAGCAATTGAAAGCCAAGCAAGAAATCCCTGGTGCAAGCGGAGAAACTGCAATTAGTAAATTCGAAGACCTGGCAGGAGAAGCGTCCCAGACCATGGGGCGGATACAACATTTGCTGGACAAGAAAACCATTTCCAACATCCACTCTAGTGTGACCGAGCTTCGCTCTGGACTAGGAGAAATAAATCGAGCGGTGGCAAGTGGGCGAAAAGGACTGGCCGCCTTAACAAAACAATTGAGGTACTCGGCTAATAATGTGGAACGAATTACCTCGCTTCCTGAGTGGGAACAAGCCGCTAAACAATTGGAAACGTTGACAGCAAGCATGAACCAAGCTGCGCAAAAATTGGTGCTCTCTAGTCAATCGGCTGAATCAGTCCTTTCTAGAATTGAAAAAGGGGAAGGTTCATTGGGCAAACTGACTACTGATGAATCCTTGTTTTTGAGCGCTCGTGAAGCGCTCACTAGTTGGAACCAAGCCGCCCAGCAGATTTCCAAACTAGCTGCAGATATTCGTAAAGAACCAAAGCGCTATCTGAACCTGAGCCTCTTTTAGGCAAGATTTTAGGTGAGCAAAGAATCGCTTTCCTGTAGCATGAAAACATTAAAAATGAGAGTCTTAATCCATGAAGACCAAGGGTTCAGATAAAAAATCCGATATTTTGTTTGTTCATAGCCAAACGAAGGATTGCTCTGGTTATCGCGTTCTTCGTGCCAGTCAGGGTAATTTAGAAATTGGAGAAATGAGACCTGTTCAGGAGGGCCAACCAATTCGAGGGGAAGTAGTGCAGCTAAGTCAGCGCCAAGAACACGCAAGGTTGTTTGACGTAAAGGTTTTGGCTTCTCCTCAAAAGGAATTGGAAGGATCTCGTTCGGGCCCAGCTAAGGTTGCTAACGAGACTTATCGTAATAATTGGGAAATGATTTTTGGAAGTTCGTCTCCGAAGTACCTAAACTAGCCCCGAAAATCTAATGCTTGTTATGATTGCATTGTGGTGTTTAGGAATAGTTCGAAGGAACGTATAGAAGTCGTTATTTATTATATTAAAAACACATAAATATTCTCTAGCGCATGACAGGTAACTTCGAACCTGTCTTATTGCAAATTGCTTTGCAAATTGCAGGCCGCAGTCGTCGTTGGTTGCTCCGAAACGATGGAGCACAAAATGCGGCAATGTCATGTTTCTTGCAGATAGAAGCCAAGCGGATCTTTTTGCGGGTGTTTGGCGATAATGTAAGGAAAGTATTGTTAAGAAGTAGATTGCTGTTGCTACCTGAGAGTAGTGGACCTATTATCCTACTCCACAATGAATGCTGAACCGAATGGGAAGGCTGTTCTGGTACTACAAAGTGAATATCCTGTAAACCTACTCTCTAAGTGTTCGTTGGAAATGTGTTGCTTACAATGAGGAAGTGGTGCTGTTGTTTTATGGCTCCCATCCGTATAGCGGAGGAATAAATGCCTAGTTTGCATCGAAAATTGACTGTTGCCGTACTATCTGGCGCAATGCTGTTGAGTGGTATGGCGAGCGCTGCCACGCAAGTCTCTCTCTGGTACCATACTGGTCGAGGTGAAGAGAGAGATGCTTTCATGGCTTCGGTGAAAACGTTTAACTCGAAGAACAAAGATGTAAAAATCAAGGTAGTACAGTTGCCTGAGGGTAGTTACACTGATCAGGTAAATGCCGCTGCCTTAGCTAATAAGCTGCCATGCATGCTCGATTTTGATGGTCCCAATGTTTACAATTATGCGTGGACAGGCAAAATTATCCCGCTGGACGGATTCCCTGAAATCAAAGCAGTTAAATCTGGTTTTACTAAAACGATAATAGATCAAGGTACTTATAACGGCAAGCTGTATTCTCTAGGACAGTTCGATTCTGGTCTGGCAATTTGGGGAAATAAAAAATTGCTCAATAAAGCTGGTATTCGAATTCCCACCTCAGTGAAAAATGCCTGGACGCTAAAAGAGTTCGAAAATGCGCTCAAGAAACTGAAAGCCAACGGTGTTCCTTTCCCATTGGATATGAAATTCAATTACGGGCTTGGAGAATGGTTGTCTTATGGTTTCTCTCCAATTGTTCAGAGCTTTGGCGGAGACCTTATCAATCGAAAAACTTATATGAGCGCAGAGGGTGTTCTTAATGGTCCTGCTGCTGTTAAGGCGATGAAGACTGTTCAGAACTGGGTTAAAAAGGGTTATGTCAATCGTAGTGTCAAAACCGATACTGACTTTGTCCAAGGGAAATCTGCACTTTCCTATGTTGGTCACTGGGCATATCCCGAGTACAGCAAGGCTCTAGGCAACAATTTGATTCTTCTGCCAATGCCGAAGTTTGGTAAGAAACAAGTAACTGGCGCCGGAAGCTGGAACTGGGGTATTTCCAAAAACTGCAAGGTTCCCAAAGCCGCGGCGAGAGTTCTTGCATATCTTGTCTCCAAGGAAGAAGTGGCGCGCATGACCAATGCTAATGGCGCGGTTCCTTCAATCCAATCTGCAATTGCGTCGTCAAAAGCATTTGCGCCCGGTGGTCCGCTGCGTATTTACGTAGACCAGATCGAACAGGGTGTTGCCGTGGTTCGACCGCAAACCCCAGCGTATCCCGCCATTTCTACTGCATTTGCCGAAGCAGTAAACAGCATAGTCTCAGGTGCTGATGTTAAGAAGGAATTAGACAAGGCAGTCAAGAAAATTGACCAAGTCATTGAAGATAACCAAGGGTATCCTGTTAAGTAATTAGTCTAGCAAAGTAGCCAATTGGTGGTGAGATCTCCAAGGTGACGAATTGGGGGTCTCATCGTTTTCTTTTAAAACCGTATGTTACAGCCCAGCTCTTTCGAGCATTTGTTCCGATCGCTGGTTTGCGCGTTCAACTAGTTCTTGCTCAAGGTAATTAACTAGCTTGCCGTCTCTTACTACCACTTGGCCGTTAACCAGAACCATACTTGCGCGACGCGTGCCAGTTGTGAAAACTAATGCTGCCAAAGGATCATGCATAGCTCCCGCGCAGCCCAAATCATCCAACCGAAAAACTGCGATATCTGCCGCTGCTCCCGGTTTGAGCTGACCTAAATCATCTCGTCCTAGCAGTTGAGCTCCAATGCGAGTAGCCATTCGCAATGCTTTTCTGGCGGGCATTGCGAAAATAGATGTGCCCACTCGATGAATAAGAGTACAAATTTGAACCTCGCGAAGCATGTTGGAAGAATCATTAGAGGCAGAACCGTCTACTGCTAGCCCCACCGGTACTCCAAGATCTAGTGCCAACGGAATCGGCGCGATTCCTGAACCTAAACGCAGATTTGAAGTAGGGCAGTGAGCTATTCCGGTTCCCTTTCTGGCCATGCGCTGAAGCTCATCAGGAGTGAGCCATATTCCATGGGCGTACCAGACATCTGGGCCTGACCATTCTACTTTTTCCATGTGCTGGAGAGGTCGCTCTCCGTAGGTAGCCAAGCAATAGGCATCCTCTTCTTTAGTTTCCGCTAAATGAGTATGCAGCCGCACCTGGTGTTTTCTGGCTAAACGAGCAGTCTCTACTAGAAGATCGTCAGTTACTGTAAAAGGTGCGCAAGGTGCCAGGCTTATGCGGCACATGCTGTAGGGGGCAGGGTCGTGGAATTGGCGAATGACTCGCTCGCAATCATCCAAAATTGTGCGAGAATCCTGAACCACGTCATCAGGGGGCAATCCGCCTTGGGAACGACCGCGAGACATGGAACCACGACTAGGATGAAAACGAATGCCCAGTGTTTGGGCGGCTTCAATAGTGTGGTCGAGAAGGTCTGTTGGTTGGTCCTGAGGATAAAGATAGAAATGATCGGCGGTGGTTGTACATCCCGTAAGCAACAACTCGCCAATGCCTACCAGAGCGCTAACCAATACGTCTTCTGGCTCGAGTTTGCGCCAGATTTGGTACAGATAGGTTAACCAATCAAAAAGCTTGGCGTCTTGAACCGCCGGTATATTACGTTGAAGAGTTTGAAAAAGGTGGTGGTGCGTATTCACCATACCAGGGATAACTACCGCGCCATGAGTGTCGATTACTTCCGCTTGCGGAGGAACCGGAGGAGGAGCTCCGGTTCCGAGGGAAACGATTTGCGGGCCATCGACGAGTATCCATCCATCCATCAGCTCTCGGCCATGATCATCATTGGTTGCCATCTGGCAGATGTTTTTTAAGAGGATAGTCATAGCTAAAAAGTTTAAAAGTTAAGAAGAACCACCTATGCTACAACCATGGCGCCTGCCAACTCGTCGGCTTTGGCCTTGTCGACTAAGGCTACGACAAGTGCTAGCGCAAATTCTATGGCCGTACCGGGTCCACAGCTAGTAATGAAATGCTTACTGACCGTTACTCGCTGCTCGCACCGATTTGAGTCGGGTATTTGGGAAACAAAGGAAGGGTAGCAAGATATTTTTTCGCTGCCAAAAATTCCTAAAGGCTGGAGTACTACTGCGGGGGCGGCACAGATGGCGCCGATAATCTTTCCTGCAGAATGATGCTTTTGAAGCATGGTTTTGAGTCTGGAGGACGCGGCGAGATTTGACGACCCAGGCATGCCTCCTGGCAAAACAATCATTTCAAAATCTTGACCGGCAAAATCATCAAGATGTCCGTCAGTAGCGAATTGGAGAGAATGAGCTCCTCTAACTACAGGGGTGCCTAGAGAGACTACTTTTACCTCTATTCCTGCTCGTCGAAGAACATCGATTATGGTAGCCGCTTCGATCTCCTCGAATCCATCAGCCAGGGGCAATAGAACTCTTTTGGTCATGTTTTCCTCGGGTTAGTTGGTGTCAAAGTGCTTCTAGTATTCAGCGGATAGAAAGCACCTCTGAAATCGAAAACGGAAGCCGACTGTTAGGGGTGCGAATTTCCCCGGCAACCTGAATTGGGATTTTTCCTTTGCGCAAACTATTGCTGACTGCTAGTCCTGCTTGGCGGAACTGAATGTTTAAAGGAATCTCTACTTCTCTTGATTCCCCGGCTGCCAATGGTTTAGGAAGAGACACCAACACGTTCCCGACACCACTTCCCGCAATAGTTACATGGGTGGAAAGCTCCTTGATTGGAAGAGTAAAGGCATTGGGATTGACGATGCGTACAGGGATAATCATTTGCGCACCTACGAGCGACAAGTTTCTTAATCGAGGTGATCGAAAGGAAAAACGTGGCGCCTGGGGGATCGGGAAAGTTCCTGAGTAGGAGAGAGGAACTTTCAGTACTCCTAGTGGCGTGCCTATCCCAATTTTCCCGCTAGCTCGGTAGCGTGCTTGTTTTTGCTTGAACAGAACTTGGGCCACCATTCCTAGGTCTTGATAGCGGAAACGAGCTGGAAACACTAAGTCAGAAGAACCTCTGGCTGCCACGCGCAAGCCATTGGGAGGGCGTCCAGAAACCACCGGATGGTTTTCGATTTCTAGCCGGTATTCCACCGAAGAAACTCGTAGACCAATCGGATTGGGGTTTTTGAGAGTGTAGACTATGCCTAGGGTAGCTCCTTCGAAGTCAGCTTCTTGGAGCTCGACTTTTTTGAGTTTCAAAGAGGGTTTCTGATAGGCGCAACCACAGGCATATAGCAGGCAGCAGGTTGCAACCAAAAAAGCTTGTGGTTTTTTTTGCTGGGAACCAGCCATGTTTCCACCCCGTTTTCTACCTGAAGAAAAACCACCTATTGACTTCCTACCATGGACTTCTTTGTAATGCAGACAATATGTCTTTGACCATCGCAATTACGGGCATTTCTAGCAGCTTGGGACGTGTAGTGGCTCGCCACCTGCTTTGCAAGGAGCGCGTCATTGGAATTGACCATCGGGTATGGGAAGAAAAGCCCACCGACATAATTATTTACCCTTTCGATCTTCGAAAGAAAAGGTGCGAAGAAGTTTTTCAAGCTCAAAAAATTGATGCCTTGGTGCATGTAAACTCTCATCATGAACTTACCGGAAGCGAAGATCACCACTCAGAGAATGTGTTGGGAGTGCACAACATTTTAGAAATTTGTGCGCAATACGGAGTTTCCAAAGTGGTGGTCATGTCCAGTGGCATCGTTTATGGTCCTGCTCCGGAGAACTCCAATTTTCTTTCCGAGGATTCTCCATTGCTGGCTGGTTCTCGTTTTTTCGAAGCCCGCGGTCTTATTGATGTCGATCTTTTCTCCCAGTCTTTTTTTTACAAGCATCCCCAGATTGAAACAGTAATTCTGCGTCCAGTTCACATAGTGGGGCCTTCGATTTGCAACGCGATATCCAACTACTTGCGACTACGGCGGCCGTGGATGCTTTTGGGATTTGATCCGATTTTGCAGTTGATACATGCTTGCGACGTCGCCCGTGCGGTAGAAAAAACGCTTCGGCCTGGTGTGCGAGGTATTTATAATCTTGTGGGGTCGGGAGGGTTACCGATCTCGTCAATATTAAAAGAACTGGGTAAGATTCCTATCCATGTGCCTCATTTAGCTGCGCGTCCAATGCTCCGTGCTCTCCATAAGTATAAAATTAGCGAATTTGTGCCTGCTGAACTGGATTTTTTGCGTTATCTTTGTGTTATTGACGGCTCGCGGTCAGAGCGTGATTGGGGATGGAAGCCAAGCCATTCGTTAATAGATACTATTCTTTCTGTTTGCCCAACGGATGTTTCCAGCTCAAACGAAATCAAGTAGCGAACAAAAAAGCAAACCATGGGTAAACCAAAAAAAACTTGCCGTTCCTCGGTTTCTGCCACCCGGGATAAAACCGATCGCTCGATTGACAACCAGGGCAGTTCGCTCGGCAATCCGATCGACAAACCAATCGAACCAATCAAGGACCTCAAAGGCAAGCATCCAGAAAATTCTTCGGCAGGCGACGAGTTCCAACGAGAGTGTCACTGCGTGTCTCGCCGGAATTTGCTGACTACTGGGTCGTGGCTAGTAGCAGCGTGTGGGGTGGGAGCAGTAATTGGTACTGCGCGATTTGTGATTCCAGAAACTACCGATCAAGCAGTATATCGGTTTCCTTTGGGGAGTATTGCTGATTTCAAAATGAGCACAGTTACTTGGATTAGAGAGAAAGAGATTTTTGTCGCTCGCGATGAGAGTGGATGGGGTGCCTTTTCCTCAAGATGCACTCACCTAGGATGTACGGTGCAACGTACTAGTGAAGGATTCACCTGTCCCTGTCACGGTGCGCAATACAATTCTATTGGTGAAGTAGTTTCAGGGCCCGCTAGACGTGCACTTCCTTGGTTTACTTTGTGGCAAGAAGCTGATGGTCGAATTTGGGTTGATGTTTCTCGGGTAGTGGGTTCTGGCACATCTCCTATTTCTTTGCCTGGCCAAGTCGAAGAAAGGCGGACAAAAGCCATTAAAAACCAGGAACAATCATGACGGGTTTTATTCGTCATCTTCACCCTCCCCGAGTCACTCCGCGTTCTCTTGGTTTTGCTGCCACATGCGGATTGGGGATAGTGACCATCACTCTGGTGATTCTGCTAACAGTTACTGGTGTGCTTCTTATGGTCTATTACGTGCCTACGATCAATGAAGCATACGCAAGTATGCAGGACCTAGAATACGCAATAGTTTTGGGAAGCTTTGTGCGTGCTTTGCATCGCTGGTCGGCGCACGGAATGGTAGTAGTGGCAGTAGTTCATTTGGCTCGCGTAGGGGCAATGAGCGCTTATCGCTATCGAGAGCGTAATTGGTTCTACGGACTTATTCTGCTTTTATTGACCTTGGGGCTAGCATTCACAGGGTATTTGCTTCCCTGGGATCATCTTTCCTATTGGGCAGTGCGGGTTTCCGCCTCTATGATGGATAACGTGCCTATTATCGGGGGTTGGGTAAAGCGCCTTTTCCTGGGTGGTAACGAAATAGGTCAAGCAACTCTAACCCGATTTTACATGTTGCATATTGCGTTGTTGCCAGGATTAATGTTTTCGTTCTTGGCTTTACATTTATGGCGAATTCGTAAGGACGGAGGCCTCGCGGTTTCACCAGGTGTTTGTCCAAAAGAATCATCAACAATCACTGTTCCCAGTTGGCCACATTTAATTCTTCGGGAGGCGGTAGTAGCCATAATCACCACTGCGGTTTTTTGTCTACTCGCGGGGTGGTTTTCTGCTCCTTTAGGTGCGCCGCCTGATTTTCATATTCCCTCAAATCCTGAAAAGTCGCCTTGGTACTTTCTAGGGATTCAGGAGATGGTAAGCTATTCCGCTTTTGTTGGAGGGGTCCTATTTCCTTCGGTTTTTTTCGCAGGGTTGGTGGTGTTACCTTTAGTGGATAATGAAAACCAAGGAATGGGCCAATGGTTTGCCAATTCATTGGGAAGAAAAGTAGTGTTGGCCAGCGTAGTAGTTTCATTAATTGTTTGCATAAGTTTCGAAGCTTTGTTTCTGGCCGACGCCTCGCTAATCTCGGATTGGTTTAATCCGGCTACCGCAATGCTAGCGCTCGCTCTAAGTACTGCATGTGTAGTGGGGTGGACTACGGGGTCTAGAAAAATCGGCTGCTTGTCTGGCATTGCTGTACTAACTGTTGCGCTGGCAGTATTTACCCTTATGGGGATATGCCGAGGTCCTAACTGGGTTTTTTATTGGCCTTGGCAGGAGTGGCCAATTGCCTTTTAATCGATCCGGAGATTCGGTGCGGCTAGGAATCGCCGTGTTTATATGCGCTGCTGCGCTTTTGGTGATTTTAGTAGTGGTGCTAGCAAAATCGCTCTCACCTGGCTGGAGCAGGGTACAGAACTCGTTCATTCAAAAAGCATCAGCTTCCGCGCAAGTGCGGGGTATGCAGCAAAAAAAGACCTGCACCGAACAACTTGAAAGATGTACTACCTGTCACCTTGGAACTGATCGTAAGGATTTGCAAGGAATTGCATGGAAAGCTCCTTTACGCGCTCATTCTCTTCCGCTTGAAGCTCATTCTAAGGCAGGAGTGGGATGCTCTGATTGCCATGGTGGAAACGGGAGAGCATTGGAACCTTCGGTGGCACACGCCTTCCCAGGTGCTTCTAGCCAAGACCCATTTCTCCGCCAACCACATGTTCAAGCAAGTTGTGCACGTTGCCACGTGCCTGGTGATCGACCGGGAATGGAACATTTAGTTCGCGGAGCCCAGGTTTATCAGCAATTGGGTTGTGGAGTATGCCACCCTCTTTCCGGGCAAGGAAAAGGGGGATGGGATAATGGTCCTGATTTGCGCTCGGGAAGTCGCAAAAGCCTGGCCTATTTGGAGACCAGTATTGTCGACCCGGCGGCTAATTTTGCCCAATCTACCATGCCTTCTTTTCGCTACACTTTTGAGAATGACCGCGAGTCAATGACCGATTTGTTAGTGTATTTACAAAGCTTGCCACTTTCGCGTGCTCCAAGCTCTTGTAGTGTGCGTACTCGCTCAGATTTTTTGGCTGGTCAATCCTGCAATTTGTGTCATGTCCAAGAGCAGGGTAAAGCAAGCGGGCGAATGCAACATCGATGCAGTTATTTGCGTAAAAGGCAAAAAGAATTGGCATGTGGAAATTGCCATCAGGGCGGCATTTCGATTGATGCGAAAGTTTCGAATAAAAACGGAATTTCGAACAAATGTCCGGTCGAAGTACAACATCGGGCGGCATGTTCTGCCTGTCACGACCTCGCCAATTAGTGGAGGGAGCAAGCAATGAAATGCAATCGTCGCCAAGTTTTAATAGGCTTTTTTGGTTTGGCAGCCGGTTCTAGCGCTTGGGTTGGGTGGAAGTCGAGAACTTCCTCCTCGGTTTCTAATCCGATCTCTGACCCGCTTTTTAAGCCGGCACAACAGAAAGCTATGCTAGCAGCTTTGGAAAGAGTGTTTCCCGGTTCGGTAGAAGCGGGTGTTCCTAATTACTTGGCTTATTGGCTGACTCAGGACGGCTTTTTTAAAGGGTTGCGAGCCCAACTAGAAATGGGGTTCATTTTACTTGATCGTGTAGCTTTGCGTACGTACAGAAAAGTTTTTAGCAACTGCAGTGCACAGCAACAAGACCAATTACTTGGCCAGTTCCAAAAGGGAGAGATAAGTCAAGGCCGATTTGACGGTGCACAGTTTTTTGAACGGCTAGTTACCTTAACCCTAGAAGGCTATTTTTCCGATCCCAAATATGGTGGAAACCGTAACCAAGTAGGCTGGAAGCTGATTGGTTATAAGCCTTGCTGGTGGGCTCCTCGTTCGGTTCCCAAAAATCTCTAATATCCGATTCAAGCGAGAGATAAAAAAAAGACGTCCATTCTGCCGAGCCAGCGCTACTAAGAAGGCGAAAACGCGTCGTGACGAGAAAGCGAGGAAGTCAAATGAAGTATAGATTCCAAATAATGGCTGCGGCACTAGTTATTATGACTTGGGGATTTGGTGGACAGGCAGCAGCTCAACAAATGCAAGATAATCCCGAATGCCTAGGTTCCGACTGCGGAGCGCCCAGACAAGAAGGTGGTGGTTGCGGTTGTGGCTGTGGTTGCTCAGTATGGGTAGCTTATACCGACGATGGGAAAACCCTTTCTTATACTGACGATGCCGATGGCGATGGGGTTTCTGATGCACGCGATAGTTGCCCTTTTGCAGTTAATCGCGATCAGCTTGATACTGATGGCGATGGGGTGGGTGACGCCTGCGATAATTGCTCTGGCGCAGTGAATCTCGACCAAAAAGATTCTGACGGTGATGGAAAAGGCGACGTCTGTGATGACGATATTGATGGCGACACCGTTGTCAACGAGTCTGATAGTTGCCCCGAAATCTCTAATCTTAGGCAAAGAGACTCCGACGGCAACGGTATAGGTGATGCTTGTGATCCTAGTTTTGACGTAAGCACTAGCCAAGCCGATAGCGATGACGATGGCAGAAATGACAATGTAGACAACTGTCCATTTGTGGCGAACCCCGATCAGAAGGACTTAGATGGCGATAAGAAGGGCGATGTTTGCGATGATGACCTTGATAACGATAACAAACTTAATAGTGAAGACAATTGCCCTACAAAAAGTAACGCTGACCAGATTGATCAGGATTCAGACGGCATTGGAGATGCTTGCGACCCTAGATATTGCTTCGTGGTTGACCGGTCCAACAAAGATCAGTGTCTCGATCCCAAAGAGCCTTTCTCGGTAAATGCTGGCCCCACTGTATATGCGAAGAAAGGCGACACCATTAACCTTCCCCTCTATGCCAATCGCAACAACATGGGAATTAAATACCGGTGGACTGTGTCAAAGCGACCAGGAGGAAGCAGCGCGGCAATTTCTAATCCCGAGGGCGCGGTGGCGGTTTCTCAAAATTGGCAGTATGTCTACCCACGCGGTGCAGTCCCAACCTTTGTGGCTGACGAGGACGGCGAGTATCAATTTCAGCTTGACGCTACCTTGGTTACCTCTGACCGTCAATATCCGGAAGTAGGCACAGCAGTAGCTTTTACTAGTTTGTATGCAGGTACTGATGGAGAAGGCGGCGAATCATCCTCTAGTGGTGGTTGTTCTGCTTCTGCCTGGGGCGCGCCTGTTCCCATGGCACTGGTTGCTCTGTTAGCACTTCGTCGGCGGCGAAATAAGAAGTAGGGCGGTGTTTTTCCTGGGGTGGAAGAAACTTTAGGATCCCAGGAAAAGCAACAAAAACAGCGGCATGCTAAAAAAGATCCGTCCCTATTTGGCGGAGCTTGCCGACCTAGTGCTAGGCGGAGAAGAGACCGCTCGTGAGGTAGATTGTTTGTCAGCGGTCTCTTCTACAGAAAAAAGGAAGCAGGACTTGAATGTCGCGCAAGCGGCATCTCAAGGAGACTGTCAGGCGCAAAGAGAGTTGGCCGAGCGCCTTATTAACAGGGTAAGGACTTCCGTGGCTTACTTGGCTCCCAATTATGCGGATAAGGATGACTTGGCTCAGCGCGCCTTGCTAGAAGTATTACGTTCTGCCGGGTCATTTCGCGCTGAAAGCTCTCTGGAAACCTGGGCTGACCGCATTGCTACTCGTACCGCCATGCGGCTTATTAAACAGAGGGCTCGTCAGGCGGAAATAGTTTCGTTGGTATCTGAGCCAGTAGACGAGGGTTTTCATGATGGGGAGGAAGAAGCCCGGAAGACTCGACTGCGGAATCGACTAGTCAATCTTCTTGGTCGCATTTCTCCGGATCGTAGGAATGCAGTTGTTCTGCATTTTGTGCATGGTTACAGCGTGGCGGAGATAGCTCAAATGACCGAAGCCCCAGTTAACACCGTTCGCGATCGTTTACGAATTGGAAAGGCGCTTCTTCGCAAATCAATTCTCCTAGATCCTGTCTTATGCTCGGCTCTCGATGGAGAGGGTAAACTATGAAGCCATCGACCTGTGAACAAGTGGCGGAAATCGCCCTGGCGGAAGCAGAAGGCAAAGTGCTGGCGGCCATCGATTTGGCTTTTAGGGACCAGCATCTAAGAGCCTGTAATCACTGCCAGACAGAAAATAGGGCCTTGGAATTACTGCGTTTGTCTCCTAACGAAGCTTCTCATTTTGCTTTCGATGGGGCCAGCAGCGAAAAAATTATTTCCGGAGCGCTTTCGCAACTTCGAGCTTGTTCCAAAGAAAGCGATTTTTTGGCGGACTTTGTCGTTTCAGCAGAAAGTCCTAGGGAAACAGATTGCTTGGCTACAGATGACGCAGAACCGCCTATCACTGCTTTTTGGCGCAAACCTACTGCGTGGGCGGCTGGCATGGCTGCGGCAGCAGCGATTTTTTTGATGGTGCGCGCTAGTACTGATTTCTCTACCGATTTCTCACCAGAATTCTCAAAGGTAGACGAAAACGGAGCTCCCGATCTTTCGAGTGTACTTAAGGCGAACGTGCTTAAGGCTTCTAGTTCCTCAGGTCTATCTTATGGTGTGCCTATAGGGGAAGGGCAGTTATTGCACGCCGAAGAGGAGATAGCACTATCGTTAGGCCCTGATATTGTGGTGTTACTAGAGCCTGGTAGCCGGGCAAAGCTAGCGAAACTTAACCATACAACTGCCGAGATTAGTTTAGAATTTGGTCGCATTCATGCTTCGGTGCGCCCTCATTCAACATTTTTTGAAAAGGGATTTGCAGTCTCTACTTCGCAAGGAATGGTGGAAGTTACTGGCACCCTATTTTCTGTAGAAGCCAAAAAAGGCACGGCTGGTTCTTGGGTCGGGGTGTTGCGGGGCTCGGTGAAGGTGACTTCCTCTGCTGACAGCGCAAATCTCCGTCATGGCCGAGTTCGTGCTTTGGAAGCGCAGCAAATAGGCTCTTTGCAAACGAGAAAAATGACTTCCCAAGAGCAACAAATGGTTCGGGGAGCTATGGAGCGAATCAGTCTGATAGAACAGGGAAGTATTGCGGCGGTTTCTCCGGGAAAGGCAGCCACAAATGCTGCCAAGCAGGAAGAAAACCGTTCTGCTGCAGTAACCCGGCCAAAAACGGGGGTATCTAAACTGGCGCACGCTGGTTCGGCCAAAGAACTACTACGCAAAGCCCAAGAACTGCGCCGTTTGCGCAATTGGAAAGCAAGCGCTCAAGCGTATAGCGAACTTATTGCAGCCTATCCTGGCGAAGAAATCGCAAAAAATGCGAAGGTATCTTATGGATATCTTTTGCTGGAACAGCTAAATAATTACTCCGGGGGCTTGAAATTCTGCCAAGAATATCTCTTCCAGCATCCCGAAGGTGTTTTGGCGGCAGAAGCAGCAATTTGTCGGATTAAAGCCTTGCGAGCTTTGGGCAGTGCAGAAGAAGAACAAATAGCCATCGAACAATTTCTAGAATTATTCCCCAATTCTTATCACGCCTCGGCTTTTAGGAAACGAGTTCAACAAATTCGGTCGCGCTAATTCTAATAGTTTCGGGGTATGCTGCGGTTCTAGTCTATTTGACGCTGGAGCCGGGAGCAGATGGCTACATCCTTACTTCTATGTCTATCGCTAACCGTAATGGGAGCTCGCCCCATAACAGTAGTTGTGCCTGAGAAGCGTATTTTTATCCTAGGTCCTGTTCTTCAGGCTGTTCAAGCTCAGTTAAGTGATTTGCCAGTAAAGTTGAAAATTGAACGTGTTGCCCAATGGGAAAACGGCGGATTAGCTGCCCAGATGCGAGCGGTGCCTAAGTTTGCAACCGAAGACGCGGTAGCGGTTATTTGGTTCGATCTTTCTCCTGGTGATCCCATTTTTATTTATGTTGCCGATCCTCATAAGGGTCGGGTTCTAGTCAGAAGCGTGGATTGGGACGGGGCTTTGGGTCATTTAGAAGCAGTGGCAGTAGTTGTTCGCTCATCGATTCAGGCGCTATTATACGGTCAGAATATTGGTTTTGAGGCCTATACGCCTCCAGGTACGCTTGCTCAACAATCTAGTTACCAAGAAAACAAGCCTACCCCATTTCAGTTCTCGTTGCGCTTAGGTTATGCGCCGTCGGTTATTGCCGATAACCTGCCGGTTCTTCATGGCCTGGGAATAGCAGCTACTTTTGAGTGGAAGAATAGGTTTTATGCAGGCCTAGAATATCGATTAGTGGATTCTTTTATAAAGAAAAAATCGCAGTATGTGATGGTGGTGGTGCATCGTCATCCCTTCTCGGTTGTAGTAGGAGGTCGCCGAAGAACCGGCAGGTGGGAGCTTTCTGGAGAGCTGGCGCTCAGTGCTCATTTGGTTAATATGGATATACGGGAAGTCATTCATTGGCCTTCGCTTCCTCCTCCCCAAAATCAGTACCTTTACTCGGTTGGACCATCAGTCATGGGAAGAGTGTTATTACTGAAGTCTTGGAGTGCTTTCGTGGGTTTGGGGACTGATATCGCAATAGGTGAAAAAAGGTACTTAATCGACGGTCAATCGGGGGGAGTATTACTCGATCCTTGGCGTTTCCAATGGCGTGGGCTGGCGGGCTTTCAGTGGGATCTGTTTTAGGTTCTTCTGCCGGGTGCGATATTTGGAAAAAGGTTGTTTCTTGGTGAGGGGTACGTTATGTCCCGAGCCAGGAAAGTTTTTTTTGGAAGAGGTGAGCACATGGAGGTAACAGTCCTCGCAGTGTTACTAGCATTGGCGGTGCTATCGTCAGTTTTTTTGGGATGGCAGGCGGTTTCCGCGCGTTCGCTAACATCTGTAACGCAGCATGAATTGGAGAACGTACGCCGACAGTTTGATGCTGCCGACGCACTGGCAAAAAAGAATGGCGATATTCTGGAAAAGAAGCGTAAAGAAGCCGAGGAACTCAAAGCACAGTTGAAAGAAAGCAAAAAGCGGCGCCATGAAGAGAGGGAAGCGGCTAGGCATAAGAAAGACCTCCGTGAGGCCCGGGAGCAGATTGCTCGGGAAATGGAGAAAGAAATTGAGAGGGCGCGCGAGGATGCCGAGATCTCCAAAGCTCAATTACGAAAGTTGACTCTGGAGTTGGAAGATCTAAAAAAACATCGGCTAGAGCAGCAAGTGGCTGAAAACACACCTAAAAAAGATGAAGCGCATAGAAAAGAATTCCGACCTGCTAAGCCTGAAGAAATTGTCCGGGCAGAAAAGGCAGAAAGAGCTTTGTCTCAAGCGCGTAAAAGAATCCAAGAGCTAGAGGCAGATATTAAAAAAGCTCGCGGTAGACTAGAAACCGATCGACGAGTCTTTTTGGTTCAAAAAGGTGAAATTGATTTATCGAAAGATAAATATCGTTCGCTGGAAGCGCGCCATAATTCACTAATCCTGGAAAGAGATGATTTAAAAAAGGAATTGTGGCTTCTTCAAAATAAACAAAAGGAAACAGTAAATAGTCAAAAGCAGAATTTACGCGTTGAACAATCAAATTCAAATGCAAAAGAGATTTTTGAACCAGCGGCTTCTTCTAGAGATCTTGTCAGTCAAAAAAACTGTCCAGGATAATCGCCCTAAGCGCTTATCTAACATGCTTTCTTTCGTCAACGTGAATTGGGGGTGCGTTTTGCAAATCGCAACTGTCTTTTTTTCTTTCCTTTTGCTGGCGGCTGCCCCGTCTCCCCAGGCGTTGCGCGAAAAAGAACGAGGTGATCGTTTATCTGCTAACGGAGAACCGGAGAGGGCTCGCCAGGCTTACGAAAAAGCTGCTGGTCTGTCTAAAGGGTATGCCGATCCTTTGAACGATATTGGCATCCTTTTAGTAGGAGAAAAAAAAGAGCAGGAGGCGATTACTTATTTTCGAAAAGCTATTGCTGAGAACCCGAATTTCGCGCTTTCCTACAACAATCTGGGCTTTACTTTGCGCAAACTTGGCCGCCATAAGGAAGCGGTGGAAGCATACCAAACATATACACGCTTAGACCCCGTTGATCCTGCCGGTTTTTACGGTCTTGGCGAGGCGCTAAAAGGCGCGAACCAGAAGGAGAAGGCGGTTAGTGCGTACCAGCGATGTCTGGCCATAGCGATGAAAAAGAAAAACGAAAAATTTGAAGAAAAAGCCAAGTCGGCAGCTATGGCATTGGGAGTTGATTTGACGGCAAATCTGAAAACAGCTCCTCCTTTAGAGAAAAAACCAGGAGCTCCAAAACGGGAAGCCGTAGAATACTACCAGCGAGCGTTAAAGCTTTTTGGAAACAAACAGTATTCTCAAGCGTTGAGTGCTCTTGATCAGGCCATTGACCTTCAATCGGACTTTGCCCACGCTTATGCTGCTCGGGGAAGCGCTCACTTCGCTATGCGTGATTTTAATAAGGCATTATCTGATTACGCTCAAGCCATGCGTATTGATCGTACAATGGCGACCCCAGTTTTTGGTCTTGCAGAATCGCTTTATGTTTTGGGAAGAAAAAAGGAGGCTATGCCTTATTATCGGGCTTATTCAATCTCTAAGGCTCGCGACACCCGGCTTCAGCTCCAAGAAGTGGCCCGTCAACGCATGGCCAAAGTATCATTACAGTAGTCGAACCGTCCCTGAGGCTTCTCAGGGTTCTTTTTTTGACGAGGACTAGAATGCAAATAGAAGACGCCCGTGTTTTGGAAATGATCCCACTGGTGACGCCTCGTGGTCTCAAGGAAAGCCTCCCTTTGTCCGCCGCTGTTCGTGACCTAGTTTTGCGTGGACGAGAAGAAATAAAGTCACTGCTTACCGGTCAAGATCGAAAGCGATTGTTAGTGGTGGTTGGTCCATGTTCAATACATGATCCCCGATCGGCCGAGGAGTATGCTATTCGTCTTCGAAAAGTGGCCGAGCAAACACGCGACAATTTGCTAATTGTTATGCGTACCTATTTTGAAAAGCCCAGAACAGTAGCGGGATGGAAGGGGCTGGTGAGTGATCCCTATCTAGATGGCTCCTGTGAAATTGAAATGGGTCTGAGGTTAGCTCGCTCAATTCTTTTAAAAGTTGGAGAAGTGGGATTGCTTTGCGGTACTGAGTTTCTCGATCCAATCGTTCCACAGTATGTTGCCGACTTAGTTTCGTGGGTTGCAATCGGGGCGCGAACTACCGAGAGTCAAACTCATCGCCAAATGGCTAGCGGCTTGTCTATGCCGGTTGGTTTCAAGAATAGTACTGATGGGTCGTTGCAAAACGCGATGAACGCAGTGCTTTCAGCTCGTCATTCACATGCTTTCCTGGGAATAAATACTAATGGTTTGACCACCATAGTCAAAACCGCTGGTAACCCGGAAGGCCACGTGGTGCTTCGCGGGGGAAATGGCAAAAGCAATTACCACGAAAACGATATTGCCGAAGCAGTGGAATGTGTTGCTCGCGAAGGAATTCAGCGAGGGGTATTAGTAGATTGCTCGCATGATAATTCCGGTAAAGATCATACTAGGCAAGCCTCTGTTTTTCGAGACGTTATCAATACATTTGTTAAAGGCCAGAGCGGAATTCTTGGCGTTATGGTGGAAAGTAATATCTTACCGGGAAAACAGTCTTGGAAGGAAAACTGCCCGCCTGAATACGGTATATCTATTACCGATAGCTGTATTGGATGGGAAGAAACCGAGCGCCTTTTATTTAGTGCTGCGGAAAAGATTTCCAAAGGTTAAGAAAATGGTAGGATTGGCGCCTACTTAAAAAAATATTAAACGAAGCTGACTCGACGTTCCCGTAAATGTCGCCTATATTGGAAGTACTCAGTCGAAGACGACTGAGCCCATACCGCGGGTTTGAGCGGTGAAAGAAAGAAGAACGATACACAATGGCAACTGGTACTGTTAAATGGTTTAATGATGCGAAGGGCTTTGGATTTATTACGCAGGATAATGGCGGGCCTGATGTATTCTGTCATCATACTGCTATTCAGATCGAGGGTTTCCGTACTTTGGCGGAGGGGCAGAAGGTTGAATTCGACGTGACCAAAGGTCCAAAAGGGCTTCAGGCTTCCAATGTCAGACCGATCTCCTGAGCAGTAACAAGGCACACGAAGAGACAAAGAGCTGGACCCGGTCTCTCTCGAATTGCCGGGTCCTTCGCATTAAGTTACTGAACTAAAATGGCCGTTATGGTTAATCGCTAACCAGGCTGACACACTTGTTTAAGAACGTCGATTTCTTCTAGCGCTTTACCGGCCCCAATAACCACTGCCGACAACGGATCTTCCGCCAGGAAAACTGGGAGCCCAGTTTCTTCGCGAATAAGAGTATCTAAATTTTTCAAGAGCCCGCCCCCACCTGCCAAAACAATACCACGGTCAGCAATGTCGCCCGCCAGTTCAGGTGGTGTGCGTTCGAGAGTAATTTTGACCGCTTCCACAATTCCATTGACTGGCTCAGCCAGGGCGTCGCGAATTTCGTCCGACGAGACTGTAAGGGTTCGGGGAACTCCTGCAACTAAGTCGCGACCTTTAATGTCCATGGTCATGACTTCTTCGGTCGGGTAGGCGGTGCCAATTCCTATTTTAATTAGCTCAGAGGTACGCTCTCCAATTAGTAGGTTATACTTTCGCTTTACGTGTTGAATGATTGCTTCATCCATTTTGTCGCCACCAACCCGTACTGATTTGGCGTAAACAATGCCGGACAAGGATATTACTGCTACATCGGTAGTGCCTCCGCCTATATCGACGATCATGTTCCCGCTGGGCTCGGTTACGGGAAGCCCAGCTCCAATAGCGGCGGCCATTGGTTGTTCAATGAGATAAACTTCTCGACTTCCGGCATTTTCTGCCGCCTCGCGAACCGCTCTCTTCTCTACTTCAGTAATATTAGAAGGAATTCCGATAATAATTCTTGGTTTCACCAAGGCTTTGCGATTGTGGGCAGTTTCAATAAAATAGCGCAGCATTTGTGCAGTGATTTCGAAATCAGCAATAACTCCATCTTTCATGGGTCGAATAGCTACTATATTGCCAGGAGTACGTCCGAGCATTTCCTTGGCTTCTTTTCCTACTGCCAAAACGCGTTTTCCTCCACGGTAATCTTGTTGGACAGCGACCACCGATGGCTCATTAGCGACAATGCCTACTCCGCGAATATAAATGAGTGTATTTGCCGTGCCCAAATCAATGGCCAGGTCGCGAGAAAATATTGAGTGAAGCCAGTTAAACATGCTTTTCCTCTAGAGTGCTAGCTTCGAAAGACTCCGTATTTGATGATCGAATAAACCGCCCTAACTCCATCTTTCCATCCTATCTTTTTTCCTTCTGCATACGTCCGGCCATAATAGCTAATCGGCACCTCATAAATGCGGAAACTATTCCTCGCCAATTTTGAAGTAATTTCCGGTTCGAATCCGAATCTTTCTTCCTGCAACTCAATGGAGCGTAGGCATTCCATTTTAAAAACCTTGTAGCAGGTTTCCATGTCAGTAAGGTTTAGATCGGTAAAAACATTAGAAAGTGTGGTCAAGCTACGGTTCATAACTGAATGCCAAAAATATAGCACCCGCCGCGGGGTGCCGATAAACCGGCTGCCAAAAACCACATCGGCCTTTCCATCAAGAATTGGCTGCAACAGAGTGTGATAATCCTGAGGATCGTATTCTAGATCGGCATCCTGTATAACGAGAATGTCTCCGGTTGCTTGAGCAAATCCTCGTTTGAGGGCGGCACCTTTGCCTCGGTTTTGTGGCTGAAAAAGTACTTGTAACTCGTTCAGGTTTTGCGGGAGGGCTCCTTTCAGCCAAGAAAGCCCCTTTAATGCGAGCTCTTGAAGCATTTCTCGACAACCGTCCGATGAGCAATCATCGATTAGAATTATTTCTTTGGGAATATCTACTTTCACCACTCGACGCAAGAGCTCCTGCAAGGTGGCGCATTCGTTATAAACTGGAATGACTACTGACAACTTCATCGTGACCTTTCCGCTTACCTAAGAAATCAAATTCGTGCATTTTTTCACGGGAACAAATCGTTCGCAAGCCGTGATTGTAAAGAAAAAGAAGAACTGTGCCGATAAATCCTGTGTGTTTACTGATTTCGGAAGGGTACGATGGCATTTTGGAAATCGAAAAACATAGTTAGCGAAAAAAGCAATCGTCATGAAAGTTTCCCGGTAGGGGCACCCGATTCGGTTTTGGCGAGAGTGATGGATTGCGTGGCAGAAATCTTCCGAGAGTATGGTCGAACAGCGATTGATATTGAGAATACAACCTCGGAGACAGTGCGTAGATGGTGCGAAAACTGGGCGGAGCATCTTTTAGTAGGCTCTCCTCGACCCGGAGACGGAGCCAAGAGAACGCCAGTAGAAAAACGGGATTGGCGAGGAGCGTGCAGATTTTTTAGTGAACGTAGGCAAGAAGAAACCGCTTTTTTCTCCAAAACGTTCCTAGCCCTTCGGCAGGCAGTGTGGACCTTTGTGCAAACAATTGATGGGTTCATACTCAAAGAAGATCAGGTCGACATTCAACTGCAGGGTAAGTTGGCGCATTTAAAAGAAGTTGCCCAAAGTGGCTCAGCTTTGGAAATGATGCGCGCAGAAGTTCTCTCCTCGGTGAAGGAAATTGGAAGACTAGCGCAAGAGCGTCATCAAGAGCTGCGAACGCAACTGGAAGGGCTCAATAGCGAGGTTCGAGAACTGTGCAACGAATTGGAGGTTGCTCGCCAGGAAGGGGCTATTGATGACCTAACTAGATTGTTTAACCGTAAAGCTTTTGATGATCGTCTAGGGCAAGCAGTGTCGATGAGTCGGCTTTTTGGCCAAACCTCGTCGCTGCTACTGGTATCAATTGATGGTTTTGCGAGTATTCTGCGAGATTATGGTCGGGAAGCCAGTGAGCTGGTTTTGAAAGAGATGGCTGACTGCCTGGCGCGAATATTTCTAGTAAAAACTGAATTTACGGCACGATTTGGTGGAGAAAAATTCGCAGTGATTCTATGGGATGTCTCTTTGCCCAAGGCATCGATTAGCGCTCAAAAAGTACTCGCTAATCTTAGCAATACTAGGGTTATTCACAATGGAGCTCCCATTGTTTTTACGGTTTCTATAGGAGTTTCCCAGCTATTGGTGGGAGAATCCCACGCTGCCTGGCTCGATCGAACCGAGCAAGCGCTAGAACACGCCAAACAGCTAGCTGGTCAACGAGGATCTGGCGTTTTTGTGGCGCCGTTAAACAACTCTCCTCACCCCGAAAACCGGAGTGCCCCAGATGCACCCTTTTGAATATTATCAGTCGTATGATCAAAAATACTTGGGTGGTTGTGTTTGGTGATCGACGGCTTGATAAAAGTAACTGGGTAATCTGCCTGGCGCTTTTTGGCCTGCTTGCAGGATGCGAACGGCAACGGAGTTCTTATCCGGGTTGTTACCAGGGGGTAGTGGAGCTTGATGAGCGCCGTCTGGCTTTTGAAGTGGCCGGTCGTCTCCAATCAGTAAAAGTTCGCCGTGGTGACCATGTCGAACCGGGTCAGGTCATTGCTGCTCTCGATGCCTCTCTCGAACAGATAGCCCGCGCCAGTCGCGTTAGTGAAGCTGCCGCTGCCGAGTCACAGGTGGAATTGCTTAAGGCTGGTACCCGGCCGGAAGAACTGCGATCAATGGCGGCACGGGTGCGAGCTGCACAGGCTAGTGAAGATTTATTGCGTAAGAACCTGGAGCGCGAGAAGGCACTAGCCGCACACGGAGTCACGCCAGCAGCAGTGGTCGACGAACTAACCGCGGAGCTTGCACGCAGCGAAGCGCAACGCCAGGCACTCGAACACCAGCTTTTGGCGCTGCGCCAGGGGGCGCGTAAGCAGGAAATATCCAGCGCCGTATCTAAGGCCCAAGCGCTCGCAAAAGCAGTAGAGCTGGAGAAAGCGCGTGTTCAACGATTTGAGTTGAATGCTATGCTCAGTGGAACAATCCTCGATGTGCATGTAGAAGAAGGGGAGGTAGTTGGTCCGGGAACTCCCGTGGCGACGCTGGGCGATGTGAATCATCCCTATTGCGACGTGTTTGTGCCGCAGATGGAAATTGGCTCCATTCGCTTAAATTCGTCAGCGAGAATGCATGTTGATTCCTCGGCTACGGTTTTCACTGGTAAGGTGGAGTATATCTCTCAGACCACCGAATTCACTCCTCGATTCCTATTTAGCGATCAAGAACGTTCCAATCTGGTAGTCAGGGTACGAGTGCGCATTAACGATCCTAAGCACGAGCTGCATGCGGGGGTCCCGGCATTTGTCGAACTGGGGGGCGCCCAATGAATAACCAGGCCATTCCCGAGACTATTATTGAGACCGATAAGTTGTCACGACGGTTTGGCTCGTTAGTAGCGGTGAGCGAAATCTCCTTGTCGGTAAAGCGTGGCGAAATCTTTGGTGTGCTTGGGCCCAACGGAGCTGGCAAGTCCACTACCATTCGCATGCTCTGCGGCATTCTTAGTCCGAGTTCGGGAAGAGGAACAGTAGTCGGTTTTGACATAGCTACTGAGCCCGAGCGCATTAAGCAGCGCATTGGCTATATGACCCAGCGTTTCAGTCTTTACGAAGATCTAACAGTCGGGGAAAACCTGAGATTCTATGCGGGAATATATGGCGTATCCCGTAGCACTCGCCGCAGCCGCATTGAAGAGGTTATTGAACGCTCAGGACTAGGCGATCGCCAGCATCAATTGGCGGGCACGCTATCGGGAGGATGGAAGCAACGAGTTGCTCTGGCTAGCGCCACTATTCACCAGCCGCCACTGCTATTTCTTGACGAGCCCACCGCGGGCGTGGACCCCATGAGTCGGCGAGAGTTTTGGGAGCAAATTCACCAGATCGCCGCGGCCAATACCACTGTACTCTTAACGACTCACTACATGGAGGAGGCTGAACGTTGCCATCGCCTTGGCTTTATTTTTCGCGGTCGTCTGCTCGACGTAGGCAAGCCGGAAGAGGTAGTAGCCCGCCGGAATTTGCGAGTAGCCGAAATTGAGGTCGAGGAAGCCACTATGGCGGCGGAATGTTTGCGCCAAAACCCAGCAGTTGACGAGGTCGCTCACTATGGACATTTGCTAAGGGTGGCCACTCGTGACGGCGCTGATCCGGAACAGCTAATTCGCCAGACATTGGGGAATGTCATCCAGAGCATTCACTTCTCACGGGTCACGGTTGAAGACGCCTTTGTGGCGATTGTGCGCGCTGAAAACGAAGCTATGGCTAAGGATGACTAGTCAAGGTGGAGCGATGTTTCGACCCTTAGTAATAGCCTGGAAAGAGCTTATTCAAATGCGGCGCGATCGCCTGACCATGGCAATGATGGCGGCGCTTCCGGTAATCCAACTCTTGCTCTTCGGATACGCAATCAATACCGACGTGCGTCATATTCCCACGGTGGTTTACGACCAGGATCGCAGCGCTGAGTCGCGTGATTTTGCTCAGGGTATGCGTGCAACTGGCTTTTACGACCTAGTAGGAGAGGTTAGTAGCTACAAAGGAGTGGAAAATGCGCTGCGTACCGGCGTTGCCCGGGTAGCATTGGTAGTTCCTCCTGGCTACAAGACCGATCTGGTGCGCGGGCGTACCGGCCATCTGCAGCTAATTGTCGATGGATCTGATCCCCAGACCGTAGCCAGTGCTACCAATACTGCAACTTCACTGGCGCTAGCGCGCAACAGCGCGCTGCTGCTGCAACGCATGTCGACGGCAGGTCAGCCGGTAGTCCAAACGCCTATCCAGCTAGAAACCAATACCTGGTACAATCCTGATTTGAGAACGGCAGTGTACGTTGTTCCCGGTCTGGTGGGGGTGATTCTCACCATGACCATGGTAATGCTTACGGCAATGGCTATTGCGCGGGAACGGGAGCGCGGCACCCTTGAGCAGCTAATCGTGTCCCCAGTGCTCAGTGTAGAGCTCATTGTTGGCAAGATTGTGCCCTATATCGTGGTGGGATATGTGCAGATGACGCTGATATTGAGCATTGGAGCCTTGGTGTTCAACGTGCCAATGGTGGGATCGCTTTTCAGTTTATATGCGCTGGCTTTTGTTTTCATTGCCGCTAATCTCGCGTTGGGCCTATTCTTTTCTACCTTGGCCAAAACTCAGCAGCAGGCAATGCAGATGTCGTTCTTTTTTCTGTTGCCAAATATCTTGCTCAGTGGATTCATGTTTCCGTTCGAAGCTATGCCACGGCCGGCACAGTGGCTATCCCAGGCGCTTCCGCTTACCCACTTTTTGCGGATTGTTCGTGGAATTACGCTACGCGGTAGTAGTTTCCAAGATCTAAAAACCGAACTCTTGTGGTTAGGAGCCTTGCTTACGGCGCTGGTGCTGTTAGCCTCTGTTCGATTTTCTAAAAAGCTCGCCTGACACTTAAATTGATACCTATACCAATGGCTAGGGCGTGTCCCCATATTCATCAACACGGCTTTCGGAGGGAAAGGCGGGGCGCAGGTGAACGTTGGGCGGTCACGTGGAGGCTTGAGCACCAAGGTTCATTTGATAGTCGATGCTCTTGGGCTCCCCCTTGCGTATCGGATAACCGAGGGCCAGCGGCATGATAGCGTGCCGGCCCCAGAATTGGTGACGACAACAAAGCCGAAGATGCTTCTGGCAGATCGGGCCTACGATAGCGACGCGTTACGGCGGCATTTGTTGGATA
>JBNKEI010000011.1:0-23836 GCA_050288705.1 Myxococcales bacterium | reverse complement strand
AATGGTTCATGATAGGTTTCGCTTCCCATTAATCTATCCTTCTCCTTGCCTGGCCTGGCCTGGTGATAAACTTAATCCCGCTAGTTCTGCCAACAGTCCTAAAATCATTCCCTCTCCCTCTGGGAGAGTGTTAGGGTGAGGGAAACTCCCAAGGTTAGCTTCCATTGCAAGAAAAATAAGTTAAGCTCCTTTTCGGCGACAAAAAGCCCCCTTATGGAGCGGAAAGCAAATTTGTCATTAAGGAATGGTTTGACATCTTCACTGTTGTAGGAGAAAAAGTATCATTTTTGTTAAGAAACTTAAGCCTTGTCAATTGCCGGTCAATGCAGGGAAATTTAGGAAATCTATAATGGCCAAATTTACACAGGTAGTAATTTTACTATTGTTGATTACCGGTCTGACCACCACTGCTTGCTCTCCAAGGTTTTTGCCAGGAACCGACATTCAGGACACCCCAGCTAATCATGAGATTCTTTCGGTTATTTCTGATTATCGTGATGCCATGGTGAATAGAAATGCCGATGCCCTAGTGAAACTAGTTAGCGGGTCATTCTTTGACAGTTCCGGGGGGCCAGAAGCAACCTACGATTACTTAGGTTTGTCGGAGAAAATTAAGGAATGGGCGCAAGTCACCAAAAGTGTGCGTCTGAATATCCAAGTAAAAAGTATTGCGATAGAAGGCGACCAGGCGAAAGCAAAATATTTCTATGACCTTGACTACCAGGTTCCCGGCCCAGAGAATACTTTGATTTGGAAGCATGATTCCGATACCAAAGAAATGTTCTTGCGATACGAAGAAAAACAGTGGAAAATTACTAGTGGTATTTAGCTTTCTTGTCCGCTAGTTAGGGCTTCTTTAAAGGAAATTACCACTTGCTCTACCGCCTTTAGAACTACCGGAGACGGTTTAGCCACCACTTCTTTTTGCGCCGGTTCGATTCCCACCACCAGCGATTGGCAATTAGTGCTTTTTTTTAGATAGTCGAGAAAAATGGGCGCGGGAAGCATGTGCGTGGAAAAAGTCACCCCTTGAATTTGGTCTTCAGAAATAATCTCTACTGTTCCCGGTTTTTTTCCTAAATGAGCAGCATCTACTAATACCACCAGCTCCGGCTGATAGCGAATAACCTCCCCGGTTATGTTTTCGGGAGCCGTTCCTCCAATTATGGAAACAAGTCGAGAAATTCGGTTCCGTATACCCCAGGCACGCAGTTTTTTGGCCACCAAAACTCCGGCAACATCATCTCCCCTTAATTCCGAGCCTACCCCCACCACAGTAATTCGCTGGCGGTTATGCAGTGCTTGCACCAAATATGGAATTGATTTTTCTGGCGGTTTAATCTGGGGCCGACGGGGCATAAATATTCTCCATTTACAATCGCGACAACAATCCTGGTTTGGTGAACCGTGAGTGCTACCCTAAAGCTATGAGCCCACATATTATTCAAATTACGTAGCGAGTTAGTTATTTTTGATCCCGACGCAGCAAGGTTTGCTACCAACAACCAGGCACGTGTGCCTTTGACGATGTATCGACATGGCGACGACGGGCTTGTTTGTCCGGTTTGTTCTGACCAGGGCCCCATTTACAGCGTCGAGCTTGATATATGGCTTAGCTCCCCCACCAAGAAGGGACTGCTGTTCGCTTACGCCCGTGTTTTGACCAAGCTGGTCAACAACTTGTTCCCAATTAAGCTATCCACTTATCTAATCTTTCGATTTTTCTATTACTGGAGCATCTACCTGGCCACCAGCCAAAGCTAATTGCTCAGTTGCTGCCCCTGATTGCGAAGGTGCGGCCAGTTCTGGTGCCGCAAATACTACTTTTAGTTCTTTACGTTCAATTTGCGCCAATTCAAACTCATTAGTGGTTTCTAAAGCTTTTTTATTGCATGAATCCACGCATTGCGAACAAAAGATACAACGATCCAGGTCGAATATTGCCTCGAATCGCTTCTCGCCTACTTTCTTGATTTCCAATGCGCCAGCTGGGCAGTCTCTTTGGCAAAGCTTGCATCCAACGCACTTTTGGGGGCAAAAAACAATTTTACCCCTATACCCTGGGGGCATGGCCAAACGCTCGCGGGGATAATGCACGGTAGCTGGTTTTTTTAGTAAATGTCGCAGGACTTCGCCTACCATTTTTCCTGGTAATCTCATCGCGGAAGTACTCCGTTCAACGCTAAACTAATAACCATTTGCAGCATAGCCGTAGGGGCAATCCATTTCCAACACCAGTCAACCATTTGCTCCAATCGCAGCCGTGCAAAAATGGTGCGTAATAAAGAAATAAGCGCCACAATCAGTAAAACTTTGGCGCAATACAAAAGGAAAACCACTACCGCTGAAAAATTCATTCCCCAGGGAATAAATACTGCGCTTAGCAAAGAGGCTACCACTATGGTTTCCACATCCATGGTAACTCTAAAAAAGGCCAGTAAACGGCCGGAATATTCGGTAAAAACCCCGCCTACAATTTCTGTTTCTGCTTCGGGAATATCAAAAGGAGTTTTTTCTAACTTGCCTAACAAGGCCACCAGGGCCACAAAAAAACCCGGCAGGTTGGATAGTGCATATAGGGGGTGGACCTGATAAAAGGATACTACTGCAGAAAGCGACCAACTACCTGCCAGTATTGCCGGAGCCAGAACTGCTATAAATAGGGGAACTTCGTAAGCAAAAAACTGCGTTAATACTCGCACCGCCCCTAATGAGGCATATACAGAAGAAGAAAACCAACCAGCCAAAAAAAAGCAAAGAGTGGGAATGGTCAAGAAATAAAGAATAACTACCAAATCGCCTTCAAAGAAATATATAGCCTGGGGTTTCCAAATGGGAATGTAAAAAATAGCCACAGTTGCGGAAGCTAGCGCTAGCAAAGGCATAAATTTGAAAATGAACCGATCCGCTGCCTCTGGAACCAGGTCTTCCTTGGAAACTAGTTTTATAAAATCGGCGACTGGCTGGTACCAGGGCGGTCCGGCTCGATGTTGCAAGCGCGCATGAATTTTGCGGTCTACAAATTCCAGTACTAAACCGCTAGCAGCCAAAAAAAGTATCCCAGGAAAAACCAGGATATAGAAAAGTGAATTTAACACGCCAATCCTCGTAAACTAAAGGCTAAACCAATTGCCTCTCGGCTAACGACTTGTTAAGCCTAGAAAAATCTACGCCCATTTCTCGCTGATAAAAACGGATTCCCTGTAAACGAAGCTCTTCCCAAGAAAGCGTAGCCCGAGAATCGCGCCTCAAGTCCCGAATACCAACTGCCCGGTCAGTGCAAGAAAAACAAGGGTCTATTGCCGCAATAACCACCGGAACATCGGCCAAGTAGTTGTTTTCCAGCATCTTGGCTACCGACGACAAATTTGCCAAGGTTGGCGCCCGCACTTTTACTCGCTCGGGCTTGTCTGTACCATTTGCACGCACATAATGTACGTCTTCCCCTCGAGGTGCCTCATAGCGGCTTAGCGCCTCACCAACCGGAATTTTTCGTGGAGCCTTGGCTTTTACCGGACCATCAGGCAGCCTAGCCACAATTTGGCGAACTAATTGATACGATTCCATCAGCTCACCTACCCTAACCAGGGTCCGACCAAATACGTCGTTATGATCATCGGTGATTACTTTGAAATCAAGTTCACTGTATGCCAAATAGGGATCGTCCCGACGAATATCGCGATCTACTTTCGAGGCTCGCGCTACCGGACCGACCGCTCCCAAACGCACCGCATCTTCGTGAGAAAGAAGCCCGGCCTGGGATAATCGCTTTTCCAGAGTGGCTTCGCTCGCCGCCACCTCAATATAATATTTGGTTCTTTCTTCCAAAGACTTCATGGCGGTTAGTACTTGCTCAAGCTGTTCGGTGGCAAAATCTCGACGAATTCCTCCTACCGTATTTATTCCGTAATTCACCCGATTGCCGGTAAGCATGGCTAACAGATCCATTACCAGCTCGCGATCCCGCCAGGTGTACATAAGCAAAGTTTCAAACCCTATTTCATGCCCAGCTACTCCCAGCCACAACAGGTGACTATGAATGCGCTCTAATTCTCCAATTAGCATGCGCAAATACTGTCCGCGCCGAGGAACCTCGATACCAGCAATCTCTTCCACTGCCATTAAAAAAGCAGTGGTATGCGAATGCGAACAGATTCCACAAATACGCTCAATCAAGTACGTGTCTTGCAGGTAAGTACGTTCTTCACACGCCTTTTCGATTCCCCGATGGTTGTAGCCTAGCCGCACATCGGTAGAAACAATGCGCTCTCCTTCTAGGGTAATTACAAAGCTTTCCGGTTCGTGAAGTGCCGGATGCTGCGGTCCAATGGGGATAGTTACGCTAGCCATTTTGTATTCCTTGCCTTTTCTTCTAGGCTTTGACGGCGGGCTTCCAATCCTTGCGCAAAGGATGCTGGTCTTTGGGCCAGTCGTCGGGCAACGGATATTGTCTTCCCGGTGGTAGATTCAAAATTTCGAACCCTAAAAGGCCCACTAGCTCCCGTTCATAGTTAGCTCCCCCTGGAAAAATATCGGTTAGGGAAGGAAGCGTGGGAGCTTCTTTAGAAACTCGGGTTTTCAAACTAAGCACTACTCCATCAGCCCGGGCTAAATGATAAACAGCTACCAACTCTTCTTTTTCGTCCAGTCCGGTAATGGTGCAAAGATTATTAAAACCTAGTTCACCGTACAAATAATCTATGGTCTTTCTAAAGTTATCCGCGGTAACTTCCGCCGAGACTCTTCTTTGCCGCGCAATAGCTATTTTATCTTTAAGGAAAGGCAGGCTGTTTTCTAAGCATTCTTGGATTCTATTTTCATCCGCCATAGCTAGCCTTCCCTGGAAAGCAATTTTACTACCCCATCGACAATGGCTTCCGGACGTAGAGGGCAGCCGGGAATGTAAGCAGAAACCGGAATTACCGAATCAATACCGCCCTCTTCCACATTGTAGCAGCCATTAAAAACTCCGCCCGAACAAGCACAAGCCCCTATTGCCACCACCAATTTCGGCTCCGCCATTTGTTCGTAAATTCTAATTAGTCGGTCTTTGATTTGCCCGGTTACTGGCCCCGAACAAAGCAACACATCGGCATGTCGGGGGGTACCTTTGCAGAGAACTCCCAGCCTTTCCAGGTCGAAACGGGGAGTTAGCGCCGCTACAATTTCTATATCGCAACCATTACAAGCACCACTATTAAAATGAATTACCCAGGGAGACTTGCGACGCGCCCAACCCACTACTCTTTCAGCCAACGACATTGTTGCTTACCTCCTAAAGAGCACGTACAAACCAATACCTGAGCTAATCACAAACACTATGGCAAGACCGGAAGCGCCAATACTCTCCGAGGGAACCGTAGCAACCACTAAAGCTATTACGTGAATAATGGTAAAAAAGAAGGCGAAATGAAAAAACTGCCGATAGTCGGGCTGAATACTATGACTTGGCAGGTCCTCGCCGCACGCATAAGATTTGTACTTACCGTCGGTGGAAGATTCACCCGATTGCTGGTTCAGTTTCCTACGATGTGGTTTAAAGGTTAAACCATCTAAACCCCGGTATTCTAACCACACGAAAGCTAGCACCACTAAAAAAAGTACAGGCGGAATAAGCAGAGTAAGCTCCACTAATCTATCCTTTCAGACGCGTTAACTGGTGAACGTCTACCGTTCCGTTTTTGCGCACCACCCCAATAACAATTCCCGCAGCCACTGCAATCGCCACTACTTCAATAACTATGAGAGTTATGATCAATGCTTGCATGGTAGCAGTACGCCCGGTTACAGCACCTGCCAACACCAAAAGCAGAGTGACCGATTTGGTCAAAAGCTCCATTCCGATAATGATGCGCACCAGATTGCGACTAACAAAGATTGGGTAAAGGCCAGTAACAAAGACCAAAGCGCAGACAACCGCCACTGGCCAAAAATGCTCTATCCAGAATGCGTTGGTCATTTCACCGACTCCTTACGATTTTGCAAACCAGCAACCTTTGGTTTGGGCTCCTTAAAAAGAACCACCACTCCGAAAACACCCACCAATAGAACTAAAATTTGCCCGAAAAGTTCCAGCCTTTTTGACTTCCAAAGCACTGCGCGCACATTCTCCGGCTCGGCAATTTGGGCTACGTCATTGGGATCGAGAGAATAGTTTATTATCCATAAAAATAACCCTATCCACGCTACCACCGCCAAAATGGGGAGATAGGATTTGGCGCGCACTCGCAACTGTCTAAGGTCTTCCGCCTGCCGCGCCGCCCTGGTTAAACTAATAGTGCTAATAAAGACCGCGGTAATCAAACCTGCGCATACCGAAAGCTCAAAAACAGCCGCCAGGGGTGAATGCATCTGAAACATTAATAGTGTTAGTACAGCACTGGTAATCCCTAAACCCGCCGCTGACCTTAGTAGAGACGCCGCCAGGACTGTCCCCACCGAAGTAATTACCAACAATCCTAATAAAAAATAGAGGATGATGGAGGAATCGATATTCATAATGGACTTCCCACTGGCATCAAAAAGGTTTCAAACAGCCAAGGTCCTGCCACTCCTAAAGCCAAAGTGATGGCGGCAAGCATTAACGCTGGAAATAGGCACCAGAAATTGGCTTCCTTGAGGTTAAGGTAATCGGTTTCCAAAGGACCGAAAAACACCTTCCGCTGCATAGTAAGAAAATAGGCCAAGGTAAGTAAGCTCGCCATTACTGCAATAGCAGCATAGGTGCGAAAACCCGCATTCCATACTGCCATCACTATGACTAGTTTACTCCAGAAACCCGACAAGGGAGGCAAGCCTGCGGCGGAAAGCATGCCTAGCACTGCGGTCGCCCCCGTAACCGGCATCTTTTTTCCGATTCCTCCGAGCTTATTCATTTCTCTGGTGCCTGATTGGCTTTCTACTGCCGCGGCATTCACAAATAAAAGACTCTTGAATATTGAATGATTAAAAAAATGAAAAACCGCACCGGCCAACCCTAGCGCAGTAGCCGAACCTAAACCTAAGAAAATATACCCCACCTGACTAATACTGGAATAGGCCAGCATTCGCTTGAAGTCTTTTTGCACCAGCGCCAGAAGCGCTCCGCCCACAATGGAAACTAATCCTAAAAAAAACAGGGTGTTTTGCACAGGCGGGAGGTATCCGAAAACTGCATCAATCAAGCGAATAAAGGTATAAACCCCGGCAATCTTGGTAATTATGCCTCCCAGCATCACCGACACTGCGGCCGGAGCTGAAGTGTAAGCATCGGGAACCCATCCGTGAAAAGGAATTACTCCTGCCTTAATTGCCAATCCGCCCAGGAAAAGCGCCATGGCTAAATGCACCATTGGCTCTGCCCTTCCCAAATCCAGGGCTGACCGCACTACTTCAAAAGAAGTTTCTCCCGCCACTATAAACAGAAGAGCCAGCCCGGCAAGAAGCAAAGCCGTCGCAACCGCGGATAATATCATGTATTTGAAAGCCCCCTCGTATCCGTTTCCTTGGCTTTCCATCGAAATGAAAATAAACGAGGCAATGGCGGTGATCTCTAAGAACACGTAAAGCGTAAATAAATCGCGCACCATGGTTACGCCATTCATTCCCGCAACGATCAAAAATAACAAGTTGGAAAAGCGGAATCGTAGCTCTCTTCCTAGTGAATACTGAGCCACCAAAGCAGCGCACAACCCCACTATTCCAATGCAAAGAAACATTACTAAAGAAATAGAGTCGACGGGAAACCGATACCGAAACATGCTGGTAACAGAAAAGGCTTCCGAATAGCCCAGCGTATAACGGTTCCAAAACTCCGGATGAGGAACCGCCAAAATAGAAGCTGCCTGGGCGGCACAAAATGAGGCTGCTAATCCCAAAGCCACCCGGCTACCCAATTTCACCCCTGGTAGATTTAGTAAGAGAACACAAGCCAGAGGCACCAACAAAAACAACGCACTCACTAGGGTTTCCTCCGACTATAGTTCAGTTATGAAATAAAAAACCAAAAGAGCGACCCCCATTATCGACCATGCTAGATAGACGGTGTGGCTGCCGGAGTGCGCATAACTTAGCAATCGAGCACCAGTTCGGGTTGCTTTTGGCAAAACTTGGTCGTAAACAAAATCAATAGCTTGGTCGAAAAAATTCATTAACTGGGCAAAACCCCGAAGAAATAAAATTGCCCACTCGTAGGGATCAAACCATCTTTTCTCCGCAGCGTTATATAGCTGGTTTACTACCGGAGCATAACGAATATGATCTACGGCATTTAGCGCTCTACCGGTACCAGTACGGTAAAAGCCCCAATAGTGATTACCCACTGCCGCCAATTGAACGAGCACCGTAATTGCCGCCAGACCCCAAGCCACAGGAATTAACCCGGAAAGATGAACTTCTGCTAATGCCTGCTCGCTTAGGGCAGGCATTACTGCAGGAACAACCAATTCATGAATAGGAAGGAAATTAAGAACACCAAACACCAAGCATACTGCCGAGATTATGATCATAGGAACAAGCATTGACCAAGGTGCTTCTCTCACTTCTTCTGCTGGCGACTGATAAGAGCCTTTAAAAGCTGAATGTCCTAATTTTAAAAAAGAAGCGGCAGTCAAAAAAGAACCGATAATAGCTGCCAAGTAGAAGGGCCAACCTCGTTCCCAGGCAGCGTCGTAAATCAATTCCTTAGAAAAAAAACCATTAAAAGGATACACCCCTGCTACCGATAAAGCCCCTACTAAAAAGCAGGCAAACGTTATAGGCATGCGTGAGGCTAGTCCACCTATTTTGCTCAGATCAGTAGTTCCTGCCTGGCGCTCAACTGAACCAGCAGTTAAAAAAAGCGAACTCTTATACATGGCGTGGTTAATCATGTGAAATAATCCGCCGACTATTCCCACTATCGTACCAGTTCCAATACCAAGTACCATGTAGCCGACCTGGCTTATTGCGCAAAAAGCCAGTAGTCGCTTGTAATCCTTTTGAATCAGAATCATCGCTCCTGCCAGCACAATGGTGACCGCCCCTGTCACCATCAGAAGCGTACTAGCCCACCCCTGCCCTATCGAAAACATATCTAAAGAAATTCTGGCCAAAAGATAAATGCCCAAAAGCTTTTCTAAAGCTCCAGGAATCAGCGCCATGAATGGAGTGGGCGCGTCTACAGCAGCATCCGGAATCCAGCTATGAAAAGGCAAAGAGCCAGCCTTAGACACCGCTCCTACCGCCATAAGCGCAAAAGCTAGCCCGCTGAGCCCTTCTACCGGAAGAGATATGCGCGAGATAATTAGAGTATTGGCTTCCAATAAAACTAGTCCAATGCCTCCCATCATGCAGAGGTCAGTGACTCCATTGATAAAAAATGCTTTGGCCGCTGTAGGGTAAGATTTAGTTTTTCCGAGATATATCATTACAAAAAGCGCAGCGAGCATACCTTCCCAGAAAAAAAGAAGAGTCATCAAATGGTCGGCTAGCACTGCTCCATTAGTGGTAGCCATCATCCACAAAAATGAAGCAAAAAATAACCCGACTTCTTTTTTTCCGCGCATAAAAGTAACGGAATAAACTGCTATTAAGAGCCCCAAAATAGCTGCTGCTACCAAGACAAACGAACTGAGGGCATCAACTCGAAATATAATTGATAAATCAAATCCTCCTAAAGGAATCTCATACATCAAAGGCTGCTTATAAATGACCGCAATAATTACTGCGTTTGCGGTCATGGCAGTCAGAAAAAGTATTCCCATCAATCTTGGGAATCGCTTGCCGAGTAACCAGCATAGCAGAGCGGCAAATGCTGGTACCGCAATCGATAATGGCAGGAGAAAAGAAGAGATCATTGCCGAGACCTCGCGATTTGTTCAACAGCAGTAGAGGCAAGCTCATTGGGATATTTTATTAACAACCCGCTTAACAGTGCTATCGCTGCTAAAATGGCTACACTCCAAACCATTCCACGCGTTCCTTCTTTTGGACAATTCGCCATATTCTTTGGTTCTCCTAAAAAGACTTTTAGGAAGGCTCGCATTAAATACAGAATAGTAAGAATAGACCCGAAAATAAAAACAAGCCCCAAGGCAACTTGCCCACTCTTCAAAGCACCTACAATCACTAAATACTTACTATAAAACCCACCCAGGGGCGGGATTCCCATCACCGACAAAGCGCATATGGCAAAAGCAAATGCAGTAATAGGCATGGTTTTGATCAAACCACCTAGCTTACGAATGTCTTTGTTATGAGTTTGGTGCTCCACAATTCCCGCGCATAAGAACAGCCCACCTTTGGCGACACTGTGCATAAAAATATAAAGAAGCCCACCACCTATCGCCAGCGAATTATCAACCGATAAGCCTAGAAATATGAAGCCAATTTGGCTTATTGTTGAATAGGCAATAATCCGCTTCAAGTCAGTAGCCACTAAAGCCGCTCCTGCACAAACCAGCGCGCTAGCGGCAACCAACCAGGGAACAATTTCCTGCCATATGGGCGAGACTATAAAGGTGGCCAAAAAAAGCCGCGCAAAGACGTATACACCAATTTTGACCAAAACTGCCGCATGCAGCAATGCGGTAACCGGGGACGGAGCTATACCTGCGTCAGGCAACCAAGAATGCAGAGGGAAAGTAGCTGATTTGGAAAAAATACCTAATAAAATTACCCCCACCACCCAACTCGGAATATAGGTTCCCGATAACTTCTCTAAGTCAAACGTTCCGAATCTTGAATAGATTTCCACAAAACCCACCAACATGGCCAACGCGCCAAACGTAGTTATAAGAAATGCCTTGTTGGCACGAACTATAAATTGCTTTTCGCGAAAGAAACCAATGAGGCGCCAGCTTGCCGAGGCAGTTATTTCCCAAAAGATATACAGCGCAATTAAATTACTAGAAAAAACCAATCCCATCATTGAACCTAAAAACAAAACCACCAGAAAATAGTACTCATTGCGATGCTCGTAAGGGGCAATATATCCCCAGGAATAAAAAACAATTATCGAGCCAACTAATGCAGAAACTAACGCCATGAAAACTGCCAATCCATCGGCGCTAAGTACCCGGACTCCTGCTAGCTCCACTACATTTACCGACCCATTCCCCTCTACGAACAGCAAACCAACTGTGCAAGCCAGAGAGGTTACAACCAAAAGTAAAGAACCTACATTACGGAGTCTCTCGGAAAACTTTCCCACCAACGGCAAAAGACCAGCCCCTAGTAAGGGAACAAAGACACACACTAGAAGCAAAAGCTTTCCGTTCAACATAGAATGTCTTTCAATTTGTGGTATTCGGGAGGTAAAAAGACCTCGAGATTGAGTAAAAACAATGTAGGAATACTAGGTTGCATTTCCGACCTACAAGTAAACGTTCTAGCTCTCGGAACAAGGCTTGTGGCTGTAGTTTGTACGATTAGTGCAAAGTGTCAACATGCATTCACTAGGCAATCACAAAAGAAGCAGCCACCTATCCACCATATCACTATCAGCTATCAACCAAGCTAGCTTTGCCCCATCACAAGCAAAAAAACTGAGGTTTTGCAATTGCGCTCTCTGATAGATTGACCATGAGAGGTCCATGCTATTAAAGATATGATTACTCATAAGAAAGGTATGGTGCATGCGCGTTCGTGAGTTTCTTCTGCTTTGGTGCGTGCTTTTGGCGTCTGGGTCCCTTCATGCAAAACCATCAAAGACGTCTGCAGCGACGATTTCCAACAACGATGTTTTGTTAGGTGCGCTCATTGGGGAAATCGGTGAGACATTCCAAAACCTGAAAAGTGGAGAAAATGAGCCCTTATACTACCTTTCGTATCGGGTAAGTGACGGTGTCTGGTTCGTAGATTCGGCAAGCTTTGGCGCACTAGAAACTTCGCCGGTTACTGCTCCGAACGAAGGAGAAGTAGAGACTGGCAGGGCACGTCATCTTTATGTTTCTGCCCGCGTTGGCTCAAAAGAGCTAGATAATACTCACAAAGTTCGTGACGATTACAGTTTTGATCGCTTCCACGAGCGTTCTTCTCTTCCCATTGAAAACGACCCCGCGGCAATAAAAGTTTCCCTTTGGAAAGAAACCGATCGTGCTTACCAGTTGGCAGCCAAAAGGCTTATTCAGGTACAAGCAAATCGCCAGGTCAAGGTAAAGGAAAGAGACAACGCTAATGATTTTTCCCAAGAATCCCCCCACGTCTATCTTGGCGAGGTAGCTCCATCTTTGGCATCGCAAATAGATCGCCGAGAATGGCAAAACCGAATTCGTCGACTTTCCGCAATTTTTAAAGACCATCCGCTTATTCTAAATTCTCAAGTAAGCCTGCAAGGCGGGTCATGGACCCATTATTTCGTTGATACCGAAGGCTCCAAAATTCGCGAACCTCGCTTTTTTTTGCGGCTTATGCTCGGCGGCACTGTAAAAACTGATGACGGAATGGACCTTTATCTATACGACGAAGCAGATGCTTTTTCTGCCTCCGAGTTACCAAGCGATGCGGAGTTGGAGGCGCGAATACACAAGCTTATTGCTCGCTTAGAGGCTTTGCGCATTGCCCCTATTATTGAACCTTACGTCGGCCCAGCAATTATGACTTCGCGAGCAGCAGCAGTGTTTTTTCACGAAATTTTTGGCCACCGCGTGGAAGGACATCGGCAAAAAGACGAAGATGAAGGACGCACTTTTTCTCAAAAAGTTGGGCAGGCCGTCGTTCCCAAGTTCATAAGCGTCTATGATGATCCTACTCTCCAACGCTTCGGTTCCTTGCCTCTTTATGGCCACTACCTTTTTGACGACGAAGGCATTCCCGCGCAACGAGTGACTCTGATAAAGAATGGAATTCTAGAGGGATTCCTTATGGGACGCTCTCCAATTTCGGAATTTCCCCATTCCAATGGCCATGGCCGTGCCCAACCGGGGCTTGCGCCAGTTTCTCGCCAGGGAAACCTCTTGGTTAAATCCACCCGCCGAATTTCTTTTGCAGAACTTCGTTCGCGGCTAATTGCGCAGGTAAAGAAGCAAAAGAAACCCTACGGGTTGATTTTCCATGACATCTCTGGCGGATTTACTACCACTCGAACCGGTGAAATCCCCCAGGCTTTTAAAGTAATTCCTTTAGTGGTAACCCGGGTGTTTACTGATGGAAGACCCGACGAATTAGTTCGAGGAGGTGATTTGGTAGGGACTCCTTTGCAGTCTTTGGAAAAGATTTTGGCTACCGGCAATGATGACCAAGTATTCAATGGTTTCTGCGGCGCCGAATCAGGATTTGTTCCGGTCTCTGCAACTTCGCCTAGCCTATTATTGGCCGAAATTGAAGTAGAACGAGCCGCCAAAAATCACGATCGCCCACCTCTGCTTTCCGCACCGAAATTGATGGAGAGTCCATGAATTTCTGCTTCCTATTTCCTCCATTGAGCAAATTTAGAAACCCGCTGACTGCAAGGTTTAAAGCGATAGCCGCGAGTAGCCCAAGTAAAATGAAAGCCGGCTTTGCCAGCCAAGAGCGAAAAACCCGGGTTACGAAGTTGCTTGTATTATTGGTTTCGCTCTTCATTCCTTCGTTGGGGACGACGGGGACGATGAGGACAACTGGCGAAACCGAACAACCAATCGAACAGCCCCTAGCCCAGTCATACTCAGCTAAAGACCCACCGGACACCGTTTTTCTTGCTCTGGAACACGAAGTGAACCGGGCCATGGCAATGAACATGGGCCAATTGGATAAGCCATACTGGGCAGCAGCCTATGCCCAAGAAGTTGAGTTTTTCAATACCACTGCGAGTTTTGGCGCTCTCATGAACCAAGGAGCGGGCAAGAATTTCACTCTCGATTCGCAAATCCGAGTTGGAACCCCCGCACTCGACAATACTAACTTCACCGATGATTCTTTCTGGTTCCAGAACACGCAGCTACCGGTTTCTTTTCCCAACGAGCCTAACTACGACGCCATCCGCCACGCTCTTTGGCTACAGTTCGACCAAAGTTTTAAAAGTGCAGTGGAAATCGTCGCCAAAAAGAAGGCTTTCTTGAAGGCGAACGAGGTAAAAGATCGGCCTGTTGATTTTGCCGCGGCGCCTCTTGCATCGTTGGTGCAAAAGCGAAAAAAACTTTCCGTTGACACCAAGCACCTATCAGCTCTGGCTAAAAAAACCTCGGCAATTTTCTTGCAGTATCCAGAAATATACGACTGCCGTTCGCAAGTCATTGCTTCCACTGCTCATCAGTCATTGGTAAGCAGTGAGAAAATTCGCCATCGTTTTGTAGACCAGGTTATTCGCTTGCAAATATCTGCCTACACCCAAGCCGATGATGGAATGAAACTCGCGGCACATTTCGAACACTGGGGACGTACCGAAAACGATTTTCCCTCTGATTCGCAGCTACTTAAGGAAGCAGAATTGGTAGCCAAACGTCTGGTAGCTATTCGAAACGCCCCACTTGTCCAAGAGGATTATGCCGGTCCAGTCCTGTTTATCGGTCAGGCAGCGCCAGTTTTTTTTCTGATTGCTGCTGCTGATCCCCTGGGAAAACCTCGGGACGAACTTGGAAACCCTGCACAGGGACGTCTTATTAAGCGTCTAGGAAAACGCATTGCTTCGAAAATCCTCACTGTTCGTGACGATCCCACTATTTCCTATTGGAAAAACCAACCCTTGATTGGCCACTATCCTATTGATGACGATTCAGTTCTACCTATGCCTATTACTCTTATTAAAAGAGGAGTTTTGCGTACCTACTACATGAGTCGAATTCCCACCAACAAGATTGCGCAATCTAATGGTCATTCTCGCAATGGAGTAGGCGCTCCTGGCAACGTATTCGTGAATACTTCTTCCCCCCAATCGAGAGACACACTTATCAAGCGTCTACTTGACTTAGTAAAAGAGGAAGACTTGGACTACGGATTAATCGTAGAAAATCTGGACATTTCTGCAGGAGTGCGATCGCGGCGAGGAAGCGAGCTATCTCTTCCCAATCCTTTAACAGTATGGCGCATTTTTCCCGATGGTCGCCGCGAGCAAGTACGCGGGCTTACCTTTAAACAGTCATCTTATCGCTTACTAAAAGACATTGATGCCATGGGTGACCAGCCGCATGTAGTCAATACCGAGTTAGATAGACAGCGTACCTCCGTATTGGCGCCAGCAGTCTTGGTCAAACTGATGGAGCTACAAAGAGTAAAAGACGAACACGAAAAACCTCCCCGCACTCCTCGTCCCCGCTTTACCTCGCCCTAGACCCCAAATCCCATTCGCCGGCGGGTTTCGCAGTGACTATCATGAAATGCCTGGCTATTACCACGATCTAAAGGTATATGGCCAAGCTATGCGCGGGGAATCTACTCCGCTTTTTAGGGGATAAACATGCCAACTCTGCAGGAATCTCTCGCGGGAGAAGCTCAACGTTCTAACGTTATTACTGATTGCGAAAACCTCATTCAGCAAGAGGTAGATTCCAAAAGTGGTTTAAGTGGAATAGCCATAAAAACCGCTTTTAAAGTGGTAAAAAACGTCAAACCCGGCTTCATTCGCAATGTTATTGATGGCTTGCTAGATGATTTTTGTGCCAAGCTTCAGCCCATAGTTGATGAATCGCAAGCGCAACAGAAACCAGTCTCGACGTTTTTTGCTGACAATCGCGGACGAGTAGCCGATGCTTTGCTATCCATTACTGATGAAAAAGCCCAGAAAACCAAGTACACCGCAATCAAAGCCACTTACGAAAAACTTCGCGGCTCCGCCAAAAAAAATGTGGAGGCCGCGGCGCCTAGGGTCGGCAGTATGATTGAAAAATACACCTAAAAATTGAAAAGAAATTGGCGCGCTCAAATATAGATTATCGCAGGATTCATATGGGGGGCGCCAACTTTCAAATTAGCGATAACAAAAATTATCGTAAACTATGTCCTCCAAAATATTCAGTTCCAACGGTTTTAGTAATATGCCGTTAACTAGTTTGCGTCTAGGATCGAAGCACTCTTCCCCCAACCATCCGGTAAACATAAAAATTTTTGCGTAGGGCATTTTTCTCCGCAATACCTCGGCAAGGTCCCATCCCGACATTACTGGCATGGTTACATCACATAAAACCAGGCTATACCCTAACTTGCCTTCGGTTAGTTGGCGAATAAGCTCTTCCCCCCCTTGGGATACCTCTACATCCAGCCCCATGTCTTCTAGTGCCATGCACGCCGACTCTAGAACTCCCTCATCATCATCAATAACTAGTACTTTTTCAGTAAAAGTGAGCCGGTCTCCCATGCTTTGCGTAAATATCGCATTACCGGACTATTGTCTTGATTTCTTATTGGAAACCTTCGCGAAAAGTTTATCTATTGACACTGTAGGACCTGGGGCAGGAATTTTGCAAAATTTGATTCTAGCTTAGAAATCGTTCAACTTCGATGGCAGCCATACATCCGGAGGCAGCAGCCGTGATAGCCTGGCGATAGTTGGAGTCCTGTACGTCGCCGGCGGCAAAGACACCGGTCACATTAGTTCGTGTTGTTCCCGCCACGGTCTGAATGTACCCGCGCGAATCGAGATCGAGCTGGCCTTGAAAAAGCTCAGTATTTGGTCGATGGCCAATGGCTACGAAAAGTCCTTGGACAGGCAAGGTAGACAATTCATTGCTTTCCACATTACGCAAACGCATTCCCTGTACGCTCTGAGAGTTCCCGATGACCTCTTCAACCACCGAATTCCAAACAAACGATATTTTGGAGTTTTGAAAAGCTCTTTCCTGCATTACCTTCGATGCGCGTAGGCTTTGGCGCCGATGAATAACCGTAACCTTGCTTGCATGACGAGTAAGATACAAGGCCTCTTCCATGGCAGTATCTCCTCCGCCGATCACCGCTACTTCCTTTCCCCGAAAAAAAAATCCATCGCAAGTTGCACACGCCGAGACCCCGCGATTTTTGTACTGATCCTCTCCCTTTGCTCCTGTCCATTGCGCGGAAGCTCCGGTAGCAATTATTACCGCTTGGGAACGCACTTCCCCGCTGTCATGTTTGACCGAAAAAGGATGTACGGAGAAATCCACTTCTTGGGCGCTTTCCTCCACGATTCTAGCCTGGAAACGCGTAGCCTGCGCCTTGCAAAATTCCATCAGATCTGGGCCGGCAATACCGTTTGGAAATCCGGGAAAATTTTCTATCTCCGTGGTGGTCATTAGCTGACCTCCCGGCAGATGAGGAACTGTACCCGCCAAGACTAAGGGGGCCAGTCCGGCGCGAGCGGCATATATTGCAGCGGTATAACCTGCAGGACCGGAACCAATGATTACCAGCTTTTCTGTATTACTAGCAGTCATGCATCTACTCCTTGAAGTAAAAAACAGTTTATTTTGGAAATAGTCCTTGCCAAGCAGGGCATTGGTTATGCCTAATTGTAGTATCTGCCTTACCAAAGCTCGCAACCAAAGGACTTTTTTTCATATACTACTTTTATGACTCCCCAGCGATTCACCATAGGATCTATTGCCATCGATTCCCTGACTTTTGCGCAAGCTATCGATGCCATTGATTCTTTAATCTGCCAGGCTAAGGGGGGCTCAGTTTTCACTCCCAATATTGATCACGTAGTCAATGCCGAACATAATAGTTGCTTTCGTCAGGCCTACCAAAAAGCTAGCCTTTGTCTGGTTGATGGAACCCCTCTTATGTGGGCTTCTCGACTTTTGGGCACCCCTCTTCCCGAAAAAGTTTCAGGTTCTGATCTGGTTATTCCCCTGCTGGAGCGGGCTTCCCAGAAAGGATGGCGCCTATTTCTTATGGGAGGAGAAGCAGGCGTGGCTCACCAAGCTGCTGAAAAACTGCAACAGCGTTTTCCACTTACCATTGTAGGAATAGAATCCCCCCGCATATCCCTGGCGGCTGACGATCCGGATGATAGCATTGCCATGCTCGCGAAGATCAAGGAAGCTCGACCCGATTTGCTGTTGGTGGCGTTGGGTTCTCCTAAGCAGGAATTATGGATAGATAGAAACCTCAATAAGTTGCGGCCAGCAGTGGCAGTGGCAGTGGGGGCAGGATTAGATTTTGTTGCAGGTACAGTTTCTCGAGCTCCGCCATGGATATCAAAGTTAGGAATGGAATGGCTATATCGGATGGCTCAAGAACCACGACGGCTATGGCGAAGGTATCTGGTAAACGATCCCAAGTTTTTGAAAATTCTTTGGAGAGCCTGGAAAAAAAACTGAAACGAGGGTTGCAAGAACAAAATTGGCAAGTCAGAGAGAGGTTTCCAAAATACCCGATACTGAATGCTTTCACCAATTTCACTTATGCGCTAGGCTGCGCGCCAAAAAGTAAAACTTTTTCCTTTTCGAGTTTTCGATGAGCACCGTAGACGAATCCAATAGTAGCAGAAACCAAGGCAGCAGGAACGAAGGCAAGAAGCCCTTTCCAAAAACGTTTGGTGACGTAATGAAAGGTATTCCTGCAGGTAAAGGCATGGACTCCAGCAAAAACCGAGAAGGTAAAGGTCTCTCCTCTCGGGGAGAAACTGAGAAGCGCACTTTGCGCGATCGAAAAAAAACCGAGGAACCGCGAAAATGTCCAGTAATCGTTCGCAAACCGCTTCCTTTGGCCTCTAAAAAACCAGAAGACTCGCCTTCCACCGCTTCCACTTCTAGCGCCTCTACTACTACTTTTGCTTCCAAAGGAACGCCAGGTGCTAATTCCTCCGAGCTTAAAAAAGGCGAGGGCAAGCAACCCAAAACAGTTTTTCGTCGCGCAGATGGCTTAAATCTGCCTCCGCGGGAAGCTGAAGCGGAAAAATTCGTGCGTTTCTCTACTACAGAATCGTCCATCCCTGCCGAATGGCCTGAATCGGAAGAAAGTTTTGCCGAGCTATTTGCGCAATCGGAAAAGGCCTGTACGCCTAAGAAATTTCAGGTGGGCGAAAAAGTGATTGGCCGCATTGTGCAAATCAGCAACGAGCAAGCGTTTCTCGATTTAGGAGGCAAGGGCGAAGGCATGATCGACATTGCCGAGCTCACAGACACCCATGGGAATCTAATTGTCTCGGTTGGCGAGCTCTTGGAAGGTTATGTGCTCGCATTAGCTGGCGACCAAGACAGCGTAGTTATTACAAAGGTACTATCCAAGGGCGCACAAAAGCAGTTTCTCGCCGAAGCCCAATCAAGCGGTATTCCCGTGGAAGGCTTAGTAACTGGCCAAAACAAAGGGGGACTTGAAGTTGATTTCGGCGGCTTGCGAGGCTTTTGCCCTTCTTCTCAAGTCGACACCCACTTTACAGAAAATCTTGCAAGCTTTATCGGTCAGCATCTTCGCTTCAAGGTAATGGAAGTCCGGGACCGAGATATTGTTCTTAGTCGTCGCCTGCTTTTAGAAGAAGAAGCTGCCAAGAAAGCATTGGAATTACGATCTCGCTTAAGTGTAGGCGCACGGGCTGAAGGTACAGTAACCAGTGTTCGCGATTTTGGGGCCTTTATTGATTTGGGAGGATTAGAAGGACTGGTGCATGTTAGCGAACTAGGGCATGGAAGAATTGCTCACCCCAAAGATTTGCTACAAGTAGGGCAACGAGTAGAAGTGGAAGTCTTGCGTATCGACCCACCTAAAGAGGGAGAAAAAAACGAACGCATTGCTCTTTCCATGAAAGCGTTACAGCAAGATCCCTGGCAAAGCGTGGTGGCTTCTATAAAAAATGGGCAGCGAGTTAGGGGAAAAGTTGTGCGCATGCAGCCTTTTGGAGCTTTTGTAGAAATAGAGCCAGGCGTTGATGGGCTTATCCATATTAGTGCCTTGGGAGCTACTAAGCGAATAACTCATCCCCAGGAAATAGTTTCTGAAGGTGAGGAAGTTGAATGCATAGTAGAAGCTATTGATCTGGGCCAAAAGCGTATAAGCCTGCGACGATTGACCGCAGAGGAGATTGCCTCTCCTGCCGGTATTGATACCCAAACACCAAAAGTGGGAAATGTGCAGGAGGTATCGGTAGACAAAGTCGAGCCTTTTGGTCTTTTTGTAAAATGGCCAGGAGGTCGAGGGCTAATTCATAACTCAGAGATGGGAACTCCCCGAGGAGCTGATTTACGCAAACAATTCCCCCCAGGGACAGTTTTCTCAGCAGAAATTATTGAAATTGACGGTCAAGGGCGTATCAAGCTTTCTAAGGCTTCGGCGGAACGCTCGGCAGAGCAGGCAGAATATCGCACCTTCATCAAAAAACAAAACAAACAGGAAGGTAAGGGTTTTTGCACTCTTGGCGATCTTCTTAAAATGAAAAAATAGACTACCACCCACCAAAGGAACTCAACTCGAAAGCAATGACTTACTGCGGTGGCCAGGCTATAATAGTCTCGTGCGCTTGCCTAAAACCGACGAACAGATTGAATTAATCTGTCCTCGATTTCCAAACATGCGTTTTCCTTCCCGGGTACAGCGTGTTCAGGACAAGTATTTAGTAGTATCCGCCCCTTTTGTAGGGGGAGACCCCCTTCATTTAAGACCTAAAGAACAGGTTATCTTGCGCTGGCACGAAAACCATTTGCTTATTGCCGCCGCTCTTCAGCATGTTTGCGGCAGTCTTTCGGTAAAATTGGAAATATTAGAGACCCCTCCCTGCCAGCGCCGCAGTTACTTTCGCTGGTCAATTGTTCTACCTCTGCATTTCTTGCATTCCCAGGCACCAAACCATGACTGGCTTGCTACACGCACAGTAGACATTAGCGGAGGCGGCTTATGCTTTATGTGGAAAAAAGCTCTCGAGCAGCCCCTTTACTTAAACGACCGATTAGACATCCGTCTTTCTTTTGAACAACGTACTTTGCAAGCCTCCGGGCGTATTGTCGGTATTCGACGTAATCCGGCAATTACCGCTTCTCATATAGTTGCCATAGAATTCACCAGAATTAGAGAGGCCGACCGCTCGCGCATTATTCGCTATATTTTTCGCCGTCAGTGCGCCGCTCGACATTCTTCATAGTGCTGCACTGTCAAAGTCACACGCCACGATATTTCCCAGAAACCCCGCGAAATAGCCCACGAATTCTTTCGATATCTGCAGCAACTGCTTGGTCTTCCTTTTCAGTAGCTTCCACCACCGAACCAAAGCGCAATCGCCGGCGTTTCCAGTCTACTGCCACCAAAACAATAGGGACCTGCGCCTGGCGAGCAATATGATAAAAACCCGAGCGCCAACGCTCCACAGGCTTACGCGTGCCTTCGGGAGCAATGGTAAGCCACATGCGATCACGCTTCTCGAATTCCTGAGAGAGCTTATCTACATGGTTATTTCTTTGAGACCGATCTATCGGCAGCCCCCCCATTTTTCGAAATATTTTCCCCCAGGGAGGTCGAAAAAGAGAATCTTTGGCCAGCCAAAAGACCCCTAAGTTTAGCATCCAGTTGGCGGAGAAGGTAACAACAAAATCCCAGTTAGAGCTGTGCGGAGCAAAAATGGCAACAGCTTTAGGGAGAGAAGGAACTTGTCCCTCCACTTTCCAGCGCATGCAAAAAAAAACTGTTCTTCCAATAGACCGAAAAAGCAGCCGTCGCCAAAATTTTCCTGGGGTCTTAGTTGCGCAGGACTGTTGCTTTTCAGATTCACGGTTCACATAATCTCCAACCACCTAGGGGAAGCGGCAAATGCAGCGTGAATCAATCCTACGTGGGAATAAGCCTGGGGAAAATTTCCCCACATTCGCCGACCCGTTACATCATAGTCTTCCGATAGCAAACCAAGCGGAGAGAGTGCGGAAAGTGATTGCTCTAAAAGAGCCCGGGCTTCTTCTTTCCGTTTAGTTTCGGCCAAGGCCTCAACCAACCAAAAGGTACAAATTGTAAAGGCTACGGTGGGCATGCCAAATCCGTCGTCAGCGCGATAGCGCAAAAGCCATCCGCCATGCGTCAATCCTTGCCAAATAGCGTCTACCGTTTTTCGCAATCGAATGTCGCTTTTAGGCAAAAATCGCAAGCAAGCAGCTTGTAAAAGAGAAGCATCTAAGTCTTTGCCACCGTAGTCGGAAACCAAAGATCCCATCCATTCGCTCCAGGCATTGGTCAGAATAGAAGAATGGATTTTTTGCGTGGCATCGCGAAATTCCGCTTCTAAACCCGGACGAAACCTTGCCGCAACTCGGGTCATGCGATCTGCTGCTGCCCAGCACATTAGGCTGGAAAAAGTTTGGGGGCGAGAACCGTTGCGAAATTCCCAAATTCCGGCGTCAGGAGTCCCCGCCACATCTACCGCTTTTTTGGACAGTCGGTAAAGAAGCTCAAGAGTCTGATTCGAGCGATCCTCACTAAAGCGATCATCAAAAAAGACCGGGGAAATTGCTAATACCATTTCGCCAAAAACATCATTCTGACGCTGGGTTGCAGCGCCATTTCCAACCCGTACTGGCCCTTCCCCTTCATAACCTGGCCAATTAGGAAGCACCTTTTCTTCTAGATCAGCAATAGCGTCAATTCGATATAAAGGAGCAAGGTCCAAATCTGGACAGCTTGAAGCTACGTTAATAAGGTAATGCACAAACCTTTCGCGCTCTTCAAAGTGCCCCAGAAGACGAAAGGCTGCCAAAGCATAGTAGGCGTCGCGTAACCAGCAATAACGATAATCCCAGGTTCTTCCACTCCCCGGAGATTCGGGAATAGAGGTAGTCATTGCTGCAACAATAGCACCAGTGTCCTCGAAGCAATGGAGCTTCAAAGCCAATGCCGAACGAATGACTTCCTGCTGAAATAGCGGAGGAACATTGCATAGCTTCACCCACCGTTGCCAGTAGCGCACCGTTTCGCTCAAAAAACGCTCGCAAAGTCCGGGCAGAGACTCTTCAATAGGAGCCCCCCAAGTCAGGGCCAAATGCCGTTTTTCGGTCAAGGCAAAGGGTTGGCCAGTCAGGTAAGAGATCGGAATATCAGTGGTTAGTCGCAACTGACTAGGAAAGCCTTCGAAGCGAATATGATTAGAGCCTAACATGCGCTCGGGAATTTGCTTCGACCATCCCAAGCGGGGCTCACATTGCACACGAATCCTTGGGGTTCCGTTTAATGGCTCAACAATGCGAAATAGCTGCACCGGACGAAACGGACGATCATACTGCTCAAACCGGGGCGCAAAATCTAGTATTCGCCAGGTACCTTCCTGAGAAGAAAACCGAGTTTCCAGCACGTTAGTATTCGGTAGGTACCTCTGAATTCCCGGTTCTCCATTCGCCGAAGTGACCAAAAACTGGCCTCCTTCTTTCTCGTCTAAAAGACGAGAAAAAACCGGCTCGGAATCGAATCTTGGTAAACACGCCCAAATAACGTTACCGGTTCTCTCCACCAAGGCTGAGTACTGGCAATTTCCAATGAGGCCTAAGTCTTCTAGTCGCATGGGGGAAAGGTACAAAATTTTAAACAGTGGTTCAACTTTCTGCTGAGGTGAACCATTCGCCCACACTACCTTCTTAAGTCAGACCGATCCAAAAATAAGATGAGATCCACCATATAAATGCCTAACTTATCCTAGAGAGACCTGAATGGTAGCCCTCCCATAGGGAGTTGATAGGAGGTTAACGTGGACCGCATTGAGACCAAACGTGAAGCAACAATCAGGCCAGAAATATACTGGAGCTCCATTCTGGCAGGAAGCTTCATTGCCATGGGTACGTGGTTGTTTCTGCTGGCTTTGGGAGCTGCAATTGGCGGCACAGGTTCGAACACCTGGACGGCTCTATATACGCTGATTTCACCTATAATTGCTCTATTCTTGGGAAGCATGGTGGCTGCTCGCGCGGGATTTCCAAGCCGCGGAGAAGCCGTTCTTCATGGCGTAGTTATCTGGGGATTCACTATGTCAATCAGCTCGCTCTTGCTAAGCGTGTTTGCCCCAATGCAGATAGCAATGCAGTCA
>JBNKEI010000010.1:0-3947 GCA_050288705.1 Myxococcales bacterium | reverse complement strand
CTACCTGACAAGTGTTCGTTTCAAGACAGTGTTCGTTTCAAGCCGAAGTCTTATGCGCCCTATGGGCACTATGTCGGGCACTATGTCCGGCACCAATCCCCGAAAATAAATTATTTGCCCGAGGATGACGCACGGACAATTACTCCACCCTCTGTCGAGCAATATAGTGAATTAGTTTGCTCCGCAGGAGTTCTTCGAGAAGAGGCAGCTTTGCTTCCTGAGGTAATTGAATTATTGGGAGAATTTGGTTTGCGTCCCGGTGAATTATTTCATTTGACTTGGCAATCTATTGATTGGGAATTGGGCCAGGGTGAAAATAAAGGTGCAATTCGAATAGAGGAACAAAAGCGCACTCGCGTGGTTGGCGGGAAAAGATGGGTCCCGAAGAATAAGAAATTCCGAATTGTGCCATTTACCGCGCGGGGGCGCGCGGTTTTGCTTCGATTGAAAGAAATGGCTTCGGGGGCCAAACCTGAGGATCTGGTAATTCCTAATAATTTTGGGCTGCCTTATATTCGAATCGATTGTGGGCCAATGAAAGGTGGCGGTGCCGGAGTTTGGAAAAGGCTGCGTGAGGCTTCTGGCGTTGAAGGTGTGGCGATGAGGGATTTGCGTCATTTTTTCGCGGTTCAGAATCTTGTGCGTGGCGTTCCGATTTCGGTGGTTTCGGCATGGATGGGGCACTCGTCGATTGAGCTTACGGTGAAGCGTTATGGACGTTGGGCTGGAGAATCGAAGGAACAATGGACCTGGGCGGCGCTTCGAGGGCAGTCGGTGGGGATGGTGGCGAGTGGGGTACGACGATAGAGGAGAAGAAAATCGTCCGTATACTGAATCAATTCACTGGCCTGGATTTGATTTGTCATTTCCATAACTGACTTGTTAAATTTGTATAGTCTCAAAATTCGATGGCGAATAGCTGTCTTAACGCACAGGATTTACGAGTCTGAGTTTGTCGTACATCTTGATCGTTGCCGCTGGATGAGAGTTCCATGCTCGGTTGAAGAAAGCTATAGTCTGCCCAGTTAGGTTTTTGTCGTATGGCACGAGAACAGAAACGCCGTAAATTGCTCGAGGCAATCACCTTCTTCGCGGAGAAAACAAAGCATTGCCAAAAGACCAAGCTCTTCAAGTTGCTCTTTCTTTTCGATTTCTGCGTCTTTCGTGAAACAGGAAAGTCTCCTACAGGTCTGGATTACTTCGCATGGCCAAAGGGACCAGTTCCTAGAGAGCTATTCAGCGAGCTAAAACATCCTCCTGCGGATCTCGCGAAACGCATCCTCGTAAAGGAATGCCCAAAAGACGATCCTGACTTCAACGAGCGAGGCATCTTGTTGATCCCCAAGGGACATTTCGACAGCGAGAAGTTCACCAAAAGAGAACTCAGAATACTCGAGCATCTGGCCATGATCTACCGGGATGCCAGCGCAAACGATATGATTGAAGTGACCCACCTCAAAGGCCGGCCCTGGCATCAGGTGTATGAGGTGGAAGGTCGAGCGCAGGAATTGATTCCCTACGAGCTGGCACTAGACAATGCAGAGGGAGCGATCACAAAGGAACAGGCGACGATAATCGCCGAGGAGCAACGCGACATCGAGGCGCTCTTCAGATGAACGCCTCGGACGCAAGCGCAGGGGCCGTTTGGGAATGCCAATTGGATTTCCGAGATGGCACTGGCAAGCGAAAGAAGTACGTCATCTTGCTCAACACCTGCGTCGCCCCTGAAGAGTATTTTGTCGCGGCGGTTACCACGTCCAATGCGAACCGCTACAGGAAGATGGGATCGAAGCAGTGCGGCAGTCCGGAAGTACCTTGCTACCGAATTGATATTGGACAGGTGACCTGCTTTCCCGTGAAGACATTCATACAGTTCGACAACACAGACCGCCTCAAACCCACCAAGCTTCAAGAAATGGTGGTTGCTGGTAACGCCAAATATCTATTGAACCTACCGCAAGACCGGTTGTTTTCGGTAATGAATTGTGCTCTCAAATCTGATGACATCGAGGGTGACATGCTAGCCCTTATCAAAAAGACGCTCAAGTCACTAGAGGAAGCGCGCAAGAAGGCGTTAGAATCCGCGAAACAGCCTGCTTTCGCGCTCACACCTGGGGTGGCCAACAGGCTGACTCCCAACTTTGTACGCTCCGAACTTGTCAGGTGCGGAAAGACTCCTGAAGACTTCTGCGCCTTGCTAGGCATCCCTATCCAGGAGTTCGACAAACGTATCAACGGACCGTTTGATCCGGATATCCAAGTTGCTTTGGACATCTGCAAGGAAAAATAGCAGTGTACTGGATGCATCGGAGCCGGAAATCATCCTATGCAAATTCACAGCGACCAGTTCACACATTGCTCGACAGGCGAGGACCGCAATGTTTTTAAGACTATTCAAAAATAGTTAAAAGGGGACTTCTTCATCTAAATCTAAGGCTACCCTGGGAATGCACTGTTTGGCAACAACGTCACTGTTCGGCTCACCGGTCTGAGCGTGGTCAAGCGGTAGATGACAGCGTAAACAAATATGTTCTTCTCCCGGCTCAGAACTAGCAAATAAATGCCCAAGTCTAGCTGCGGAACTCAATGCTTCCGTTGCCCGAGAAATAGATAAGAGTCTGCCTGGTGGCGGCGCAGGTGTAATAAGCGCTTCCCCCAAAATTTCATTTAAAAAATCATTCAGGTGCCAAAACGTTCCCTTTCCATAATTGTTTCCATAGCTTCTTCCACTAGGTAGTTTTATCACCTCAAACACTCTTCCGTCTTGCAAGTCAAAAAACAAAGGAGATGGGATATATCGCAGGGTTTTTCTTAGATATCGCCATGTGAAATGCACAAATTCAGTCGATGTTCCCGAGAACCATAAATTATTTTTGAATTCTACTGCGTCGAAAATCCAAACTAAATAATTATTAGAATTGTAGAATTTTTCTCGTTCGTTTATGTCTGAAACTGACAGGGGCGAATGCTGCAACTCAATTACCCTACCCTCAGGCGTGCGAATATCAGCTCTATGGCATCCAAGAGTAACCTCACGATACTCGGGACGAACCAATCTCTTCCAGGCCAAATGCCATTCGGTTTCCGGCTCGTGCCAGGGATCACAATCTCCAGCTTGATGTGCCCAGTGCCACAAATTTATCTCACCGCATTTTGCCAGCAAGGGAGCATTACAGGTCGGACAAAAAGCTTGGAGATCTGGAGCAGCTTCAACCAATTCACCGGCTAGTGTTTTACCCTGAAGCATAAGCATGGTATGAAAACGTATAGGTATCGATAGATTGAAAGTTTTTCGATTTTTCCAGTATGATTATACTCGATCTTCATATTTTTTATCTATGCCACCACGACTTGGAAATACGCGAAGCATTTTATCTATAAAATTTACATGAGTTATATTTTCTTACGTCACAGGATATACATTCACACCCACGAACACGCACCATGTGGGCAAACTGCATGTCTAATCCATGGTCCAATGAAAGGCGGCGGTGCTGGAATTTGGAAAAAGCTGCGCGAGGCTTCGGGCGTTGCGGTTGAGAGCGTGGCAATGAGAGATTTGCGCCACTTTTTCGCGGTTCAGAATCTTGTGCGTGGGGTTCCGATTTCGGTGGTTTCCAGGCATGGATGGGGCATTCTTCCATTGAGCTTACAGTGAAGTTATGGGCGTTGGGCTGGAGAATTATAGGAACAATGGACTTGAGCTGCGCTTAGAGGGCAATCGGTGGGGGCGGTGGCGAATGGGGTACGATGAAGAATTAGTAGGACCACCGCGCCTACTAGACCTCCTTGCAGAAAAACCGAGTTCCAAATTCCAGCTCTGTCAGCATGGCGTAGTGTGCGCGAAACTCCACGTCTTTTGAGCAGACACAAGGTCACTACTAGAAACATCGAAATTAACTTATCGCTCGCATCGCGCGTGCCGATAATCAATAAAAGGGGGGCAG
>JBNKEI010000009.1:0-28438 GCA_050288705.1 Myxococcales bacterium | reverse complement strand
AAAATATTCCAATGCCGCCCCATGAGTCATCAAATTCATTATTTGAGCAAGGCGGTGAATTCAAAAGTTTTAAGAATCACCCATATTTGGTTCCCCCTGCTTGCAGCACAGGGTCGAGCCGAAGGTATGTTGGTGTGCGTCAAACGAAATCGGGAAGATGGGAGGCCAGGTTTAAACTACAGGATGGCTCGAACAAACTGAAGCATGTTGGCACCTTTGATACCGAAGCAGAGGCCATTGCGGCACTCGAAGAAAGCCGCGCAACCATGGGTGTGCCGCAGAAACATAAATTGCCGCGATAAGTATTCAGATTCCCACGAAAAAGAACCCTCCTGATGAACAGCTCGAACTATGCGGCTGTTCGTGCTTTGTAGTGCAATATGTAGTGATTCAAAATAACGTCCAAAAATTGCGGCTATGACTCTTACGATAGCATCATTTGGCACGTAGGGAGGCTACATCGTAACCTCCCAGCTAATTGTTCCGTGGCGCCGCTGCAGATGGTCAATGTCAAATAGCAAGAGCAATATGGAAGCGTCGTGGGCAAGGCGGGCGAGCATATTTTTCGCTGCCACCATGAAACTGTTGGTCGGGAGAAATCCGGTCGCCTTCAGGAGCTAAGGAATGTTGTCAGACCCTAAAATGAAAGTGCTGAAAAACTCAAACCTCCATCTGGATTTCTAAGATAAAATTCGAATAAACCTAAGTTTCTAAATGAGGATAATATTAAATGAAAATCAAAACCATCCATATAGTCATTGGGACTCTTTTTCTTGCATTTCGTTTTTCCGGAAATAACATATGCTGAAATTTTTAAATGTGTTCGGGTATCGGATGGAGATACATTCACGGCAGTAAATTTTTGAAATATGATAGCGCAGCATCAAGCCGGTCTGGCATTTCTGAAGATGTTGGAGGTTTAGCGGTAGCTCGGATTGCGAATAATCGTTCTTTTTGCCGCAGAGTAAGTTTCTTCGATGCAAGACAGCACCAATATCAACATCCTAAAAATGACCTTTTATTCTCTGGAAATCTTATTCAACGCTTCTCTGGCCGCCGCAGTTTCACAAGCATCGAATATTCCGAATCGAGTGCGTTGCGAAATCTCTTTTAGGGACGAGATTGCCCGTTTATCACCCAGCTCGCCCAGCTCGCGAGAAGCGTTTCGCAGCACAGAGCAGTCCCTACTTTTCAAATCGGCAATGTAAGCTGCTCCTAGATCCACGCGGTCGCCATGGTTAAGAGTTTGCAAAGCCTTTATGGCACTCCATCTACGAAGGCGACTTTTACTGTCAGAGGCAGCCTGGGCAAGCACGTCTACTGATTTCTCTCCTGCCTTAATAAGCAAACTCTGGGCTTTGTCGGTATAAACGCTTCCCAACAGGCTCGCTAAATCAGCCAAAACTTCCGCTCTTTCCAGAATATTAGGCGCTAGTTTAAAGGCGGTCTCATAATGCTCTAAGGCTTCTTTTTCTCGGTGAAGCTCCATTAAAGCGCGGGCTTTTAAAAACGATGCTTCCGCACTCGAGTCGGTGGCTGCCAATACTTGCAGAGCTCCTTGGGGATTACCAGCCAGAAGGGCCTTTTCTGCTTGATTTTCCACGCTCGGCTTAAGCAATGGCCTAAAGAAAAAAAACATCCCTCCTAGCAATAACAGCAGGCTAACGCTAGCCAATCCAGCAACTAACCGATTACGGGAACCCATGCCCCTGCGAATCCATGGGCGCATTTTTTTGCGAAGACGTGCAATCCCTAAACGAGAAATTCCTAAAGCTCCTCTAAAGCGAGCTAGGGGTTGCGAAAGCCTGGCTAGTTGTGCTCCTCCGTAGGGCAAAACTCCCACTTTCCACCCAGGTGCTACCCGAAACACTCGTCCGGTAAAATTAGTAGTCGAAGTACTAGTGACTAACTCCACGCGCACCGGCGTCTTGTGCATGGAAAGACTAACTGACTCGCTCATCCATACTTCCCCTAAAGGGGTAGTATTATCTAAGGCAATGGCTGCCTCAACCGGGTTTCCCTGCGCCAAACCGCGGGCAAAAACAACCTCCCCCGCACAAAGAGACACTCGCACCGCCAGCCAATTCTCCGGTGATAATTTGTGATTGATCTGGGTCACTCGATCAACCATCGCCATGCCGCAAAGAACACTTTCCGTTGAAGAAGGAAAAACCGCAAGCCAAGACACTCCCTCTTGCCCCACTCTACTTCCCCCAAAAGCAGATAAGACTGGCGCGAGAAGACGGTCCAGTTTAGCGGAAGCTTGTTTTCTTTCTTCACCGGAAAGAGAAACACGAGTGGCTGCGCTGGCTATACCCAATGACAAGACCGCCAAGGTTTTGGTTTTACCAGCGGCAAGCTCGCGGCGTGAAAGCGGCACGCTTTCGGAAATCAGCTTGGTAGAGAGAATGGCGACTTCTGCTCCCTCCAACAAACGCAATAACTCTGCTGCATTATCGGAACGAGAAGCTGGTTTTTTCTCGGTGGCCCAAGAAACCATCCGTACCAGTTTGGGGTAAGCAGCAAGCTCGGGACACACTGCATCTAGCGCCGGGATTTTGGAACAGACATGCGCTTGCATTAATTGACACACATCTTTGGTAGGAAAGGGATGTTTGCCAGAAAGTAGCACAAAAGCAAGAATTCCCACGCTATACAAGTCAGCACGAGAATCCACCGGGTCTCCCATGGCCTGTTCGGGGGCAATGTACTCGGGGGTTCCTACTACCATGCCGATCTGGGTGCGATTGCGGTTTTCTTCGGGTTGCAAAAGTTTGGCGATTCCAAAGTCGAGCAGTTTTAGCTGCTCTCCTTCCGGCGTAGGGACTAACCAGATATTTTCTGGCTTGATATCCCGATGAACAATGCCCATCTCGTGTGCCGCCTGTAACCCACTAAGCAGTTGGCGCAAAAGAGCTACTGTCCGTGCGGGAGTCAATCTACCTTCACGCTCAATTAGGGCATGTAGGGTTTCCCCTTTTAGAAGTTCCATCGCCAAAAACACCCGGCCATCGGAAGTGCGCCCAAAATCCAACACATCAACTACATGTGGGGATTTTAGATGCACCGCAATTTGCGCTTCTCTTTGAAACCGTTCCACCGAAGAGGCACTGTTGGCAAACACTGGATGCAATATTTTTAGAGCAACCAGTTTTTTTAGGTACACCTGCTCCGCTCGGTAGATGCAGGCCATTCCGCCAATACCCAATAGCTCGTCGATACGGAACCGTCCGTCAACTAGGGAGCCTACTAACGAGCAAGGATTAGGGGGCACACAGCCGCCCTGAGAGTGGTTATTCAATCCACTACTCTCCGACTCCGGAATATGCTTTCCTACCAGTAAGTCCCGTTCATCCATTATCCATCCAGACAAGCAGTGTTTATTTTGGCGCGAAGCAATTCAAGGTAGCCCCTTAAAATATTCATCCTCCCACTTTAAAAAACTTCAATGTTTCGATTTAATTTCAAGAAGTTTTCTTACTCGAAACTTTTGAAAAGGAGAATACATGAGAGAACCGGATGAAGTAATTGACGAATTTATTGCAGAAAGTTCGCAACTCATGGTTCGAACTGAACAAGAACTACAGGCCTTGAAGACTGGAAACGAACAACCTGAAACTATCCCCAATGCATTTCGAGGATTTCATACCGTAAAAGGATCAGCCGGTTTTTTGGGTTATACCAACTTGGAAAAACTTACTCGGGTCACTGAAACTGTTTTAGGACGTATGCGTAGCGGAGCACTGGTAGTTACTCCTGACCACCTTCATGTACTGCTAGATGCGACTCGATCAACCAAATCAATCCTAGCCAATATTGATGCCTCCGGAACTGAAGGAGATTTTTCGTACGACGATCTTCTTATCCAGTTACAAAATATGCTGAATACTTCTACTTCTTAAAAAAGTCAAAATTAGCACATAGCTCCCACCACTCAGAGAGATCTTGAGGAACGGGCGCAGTAATTGACAAGTTTTCTCTAGTAATTGGGTGGCATATTTCAAGATTATGGGCATGCAAAAGAACCCGCGCAGCCTTTTGCAAGCCGCGAAAAGTTTGCCATTCACGGCGTCCCCCATAGAGAATATCACCCACTATTGGCGCTTTTTGAGAGGCCAAATGAGCGCGTAATTGATGGGTTCGGCCAGTCTTGGGGTTTAATTCAACCGCATTTATTTCTTCGTATCTTCCCCATACCCGATAGGAGGTACTAGCTGGCAACAGGCATGATTCGCAAGCGATATATCTTCCTCGTCTTTTAGGGTCTGGCCCTAATGGCAAATCAATAGTTGCCTGGTCAGCCAGTTTTCCGCAACTGATCGCCAGATACTTTTTTTCTATCGCACCTTCACGAAACTGCTCACCCAGCCGGGAAGCGGTGGCTCGGGTCTTGGCAAAAACCACTACCCCACTCGTTTCTAGGTCAAGCCTATGGACCAACCAAACAGAATTACCTAGGTAGTTGGAAACGATGTCCAGAAGGGTACCTTGATCGCTGCCCATAGTCGCTTGCGAAGGTACCCCTGGCGGCTTGTCTACTGCAATAATCTCCCCGTCTTCATAAAGAATCTGCTCTGGCTGTAATGGCTTGGCTTGGAAGCTCGTCCTTCCCGATTCTTCCAGAACGACTGTTACCTGTTGGCCAGCGTCAACCCCGCGAGAAGCAATCTTCACTCGACGCCCATCTACCCATACTCCACCTCTGTCCAGCAGTCGACGAGCCTCCCCACGAGAAAGACCTCCGCGCAAGGAAATAAAGCGATCGATTCGTTGGCTTCGGTCGCCTGACAACACCTTCAACTCCAACTTCTTCATACTAAAACCAAGCAGCGAGTGTTAGGCAGCCGCAGTAGGAGCAGCCTTGGACTCACTTTTAGGAGGTGCAGCAGCATTGGAAGAAGAAGTTGACGAAGAAGAAGTTGATTCGTTGCTGGAAGAAGCAGAATTCGCTTTGGTAGAGCTGTACAAATCTTTGTACCATCCCCCACCAACTAAAGCAAAAGAGCTTAAACTTACTACTTTTTTTACCATTGAACCGCATTGACTGCATTCGCTTAGTGGTTCATCAGTGATTTTTTGGATTACTTCAATTCGACCACATTTTTCACAATCGTATTCGTAGATAGGCATGGCTGTTTTCCTCGATGGATAATTAACCACGAATGAATAGCTGTCAAATGTAATGAGTTTTTTTATCGTCCACTCTACCGATACAAGCGAATGAAACTAGTGTCTTTTTCGTAGTGCACGCACAATCTTTTCTTTGGCTCGGGAAGGCACCGGTTTTACCACCGGCGTTGCCAATGATTGTTGACCAGCAACACTCTGAGCCTGATGCTTCCGCCAGGCTCTCAATAATTCCATTTCCATGAAGAGCAGCTCGTCCTGTAATTCATCTTGCAACTGGTCATCGACATTTACCGTGGCCACTCTATGTTTTTCCAAAAGCACCTGCGGACCAATTCTGCATCCCCGGCGCATACGCAGAACTTTTTCTTCTTCATTATCAAGGGCACGGGTTTTATTAGTTGCTGACCCAGTACTTCTAGCCTCAACCGCATCGCTAACCGAGATACTACCTACTTTGCGTTGCATATATCCCCTCTTCTGTAGAACTTTCCTACGGAATGGTGATGGCTTTAGCAATAATTAAGCTTGGTCGCGTCTCTCTCTACGACACAAGCTGTCTATCGAGTGTCTATTGTATGGGGAGTAACTCTACCCGCAAGTTTTCGTCTTTATTTTTCGAAAGCTCTAAACGCGAGGAGTCACTGCGAGTCCGCGTCTGCTTCTTCAGTGGAATTCTCAGTGCCTTCTTGGCGATTGATTCCAAATCGCCTTAGAGCTGCAGCAATAGCATTGGGCCGTCCTTCGTCAGGCAAATAAGACGACGGTAGTTTCAGGGTAATGACTTTCTTTGTAGTCAACTCGGATTTCCAAAGCACCACCAGCTCCGCCTTAGTCTCCGAGTCGGGAACTTCCAACCTGGCGGTTAGCTCCATTCTCAGCGGAACACCGGTTTCCTCATCGATTAGTAACTCACCTTCCACCGAGCGAGGCTCTCGTTTTTGCGCAAAAGCAATACCTAACCCGGTTTGCGGATCGGGCCCACCCTCTGGATACTGAATTTTCGGAAGGGTAGGTGCATTAGCTGAGCTAGGCTTTCTATCCAAAATAAATGCATATTTATAGGCTTTGCGACCAGCAACCACTACCGAAAAAGTAGGTTTTTTTCGGAGAGCTAGCCGTTTGTTTAGCAATGACTGGATGGTGTCTATACCCCCATAAACATCGTCACGGAGCATCTCCGCTTGATAACGGTTTCCTTTTCGCTCTCTGTAGTTATGGTATTTGCTGCGAGCAAATATTCGTCCTTTAACGAGAATGTACTCTAGCCCATGGTCACGACTATTATCGGTACGCAGGTGAAATTCCGAAATTGAGGCTTGCTCCAGTTCGCGGGTTTCGCGGAGCCGTACAGTTTTTTCTTTCCTTGTCCATTCAAAGGCTGCCTCCGCGGTATAGCGAAAGGGGCCTATACGCTCCCAAACCTCTACACTATTCATGGAAAAGACCCGTTCCATTAGTGCCGGGTCATCAGCAAGGCGATGAGCGGGAACATGCTGTGCAGCCGCACCCTTGGCTTTAGTTGGCTCCTCTGGAGAGAAAATTCGCTGTTTTGCTGCGCGATCTACTGGGTCTACGCATTTTGCAAAAAGCAATAGCAAGAGGGCCAGTTTGAAAACCCGCTTTCTAACACTCCATTTACGTACCATTATGTCACGCTCCTAAATTTTCCCGGTGGTTTCAAACTCTTACCCTACACCTGCGCGCCTGGCACCAATCTATGCTTGAGCCTGGCAAGAAATCAGCGTAATCAAAACCTTTTAGTCAAAGGAAAAACTTTCTTGAGGTTTTTTTGGTAGCGAGTCATTTGGAAATCTTGATGGTGGCGGGCGAAGCATCCGGCGATCTTCACGGAGGATCGTTGATCCGTGAACTTTCTTCCCGACTTCCGGAAGCACGATTTTTCGGAATGGGCGGTCCCCGAATGCGTGAAGCGGGATTGGAAGCATTGTACGATTCTAAAGAGATATCGGTCATGGGAGCAGTAGAGGTCCTTCCCAAAATTCTGCGTATCTTAAGTGTGCTAAAGGGACTTCATCAATCTGCTATACAGAGAAGACCTAGACTAGCCATCTTGATTGATGTTCCCGATTTCAATCTCCGACTTGCTCGTCGACTAAAACGACAAGGTATACCCGTAGTCTACTATATCAGCCCCATGATCTGGGCTTCCCGCGCCAGTAGGGTAAAGCAGATCAGAAGGAATGTAGACCTCATGCTGTGCATCTTGCCTTTTGAGGAACACCTTTACCGTCAACATGGTGTTCAGGCCATATACGTAGGGAATCCTCTGCTCGATCAGATTCCTTCCCCAGCTTCAGTTTCTGAGTTTCGAACTCGTCTTAACCTGCCGGAGAAACCAACTTTAGCATTGCTTCCCGGTAGCCGAGAATCAGAAATCACTCGACTCATGCCTACATTAGTAATGGTTGCAGAACAACTTAAGGCAGTTTATTCAGATTTGCAGGTCATTATTCCAGTAGCACCCTCAATTGACCATAAAAGAATTTCCGCTTATTTTTGGCAACGAACAGTAAGCCCTACCATTGTCACCGCTCGCACTGCCGAAGTTATCGGAGCCAGCGATGGGGCTATCGTATGTTCCGGAACAGCCACGTTGGAAGCGGGGCTAATGCTGCGCCCTTTTGTGGTTGTCTATCGCATGCCTCTAATAACTTTTTTGTTGTTCAAGTTATTTATACGAGTAGCACACCTATCGCTCGTCAATATACTTGCGAATCGCCGGATTGTACCGGAATTATTACAGTTTGACTGCACACCGGCAAAGATTACACATGCTGTCCTACCTTTCTTCAAACAGCACACGCAAAACAATGTTCTGATTGAACAGCTTACTTCGGTGCGTGCCTCGCTAGGTTCTGCCGGGGCCTCCACCAATGCTGCAAAAGCGGTAATATCGCTGTTGCGCAAAAAAGAACCAGAATCAGGCACTAGAGAAACTTGATGAGTGACCTTTTCAGCTTCGCAGCAACTGCTTTTTTGGCTCTCTTTTTTATTGTAGATCCCTTGGGAACTATTCCTATTTTTGTTTCTATCACTTCGCAAGACTCTGCGCAAAAAAGAGCACGCACCGCTTTGAAAGCCTCAGCAATAGCATTTTTATTGTTAGTGTTTTTTGCGATATTTGGAAGCATAGTTTTCCGGGTGTTTGGAATTACGCTTAGCGCTTTCAAAATTGCAGGAGGAATTCTGCTTTTACTTACTTCTTTAGACATGTTACGTGCGCAGCCAGCGCGTACGCGTTCTTCTCCAGAGGAAACTGAAGAAATTGACGAAAAAGATAACATGGCTATTGTGCCAATGGCCATTCCTTTGCTGGCTGGTCCAGGAGCTATTGCCACGGTAATGGTTCTCTCTGCTCGCGGAAAAAACTGGATATATTTAACGTCACTCATTGGCTCCATCGCGCTTACCTGCACCATTACTTACGTCCTTTTGCGCTTAGCCGGACACGTTAACCGCATATTAGGAAAAGGAGGAATTACCGTAATTGAGAGAATAATAGGTTTACTATTAGCCGCTATCGCGGTCCAATTTATTGCCGATGGAACCGCAGAACTCATATGAGACCACATGAAACCATTATCGAGAATCCTTGGTTATTTACTGTCCGATAAAAAGGCTATTGCTATTGCAGTAGTATGCATGATTATACTCTCGGCCACTACCGCAATTATGGCATTTCTAACCGGTCCTGCCGCCAAATATTTAGTAACCGGCAATACAAATGGCATTTTACAATCGTTTTCTTTCCTATCTTCAATGTTTTCTAATTTTAGTCATTCCTCATTCTTTTTCCCGGCTATTTTAGTATCAGTAGCCATACTTAAAGGAATTGCCTATTTCGGTCAGCACTATTGGATGGGGGTTCTCGGCCAAACTGTAGCCGCCAACCTCCGGCGGGATCTCTTCTCTAGCCTGTTAAAACAAGACGACAGCTTTTATAACAACGCACAAACTGGCGATCTTCTCTCCCGGTTTTCCGCCGACATTGCCCATGTAGAGCGAGCAGCAACTCATGCCAGCGCTTCCTATATTCGTGACTCCTTGGAGGCCTTAGCCCTTCTAGCTATGGCTTTTTGGCTAGATTGGCGGCTATCGGTAGTAGCTTTTCTAGGAGTACCAGTGATCGCCTTCCCAGTTTCACGCTTGGCAAAAAAACTTAAGCATCGCGCCTCACAAAGCCAAACATCCATGGGCCTATTAACCGCATTAGTTCAGGAAAGTCTTTGGGGAATAAGAGTAATCCAAGCCTATCGCTTAGAGTCACGGGGACTAGAGAAATTCGACGAAGAAAACGCCCATGTATTGCGTGCGCAAATCAAATCATTTAAGGCTAGCAGCCTAGGTCCGGCAGTATTCGAAATAGCATTAGTTGGCGGATTAGCGTGTTCCTTATGGACGGCGGTGCGCTCGGTATCGGAAGGAGTAATCGACCCTGTGCGTTTAGTTTCATTTCTATCAACCATTGCCCTTCTGTACCAACCAGTTCGCAATTTGGGAAAAGTTGGGCAGTTTGTAATTCAAGCAATGGCTAGCTCAGAACGCTTGTGGGCAATAATAGACAATCATTCTTGCATTAACAATTTTCCACAAGCAGATGATTTACCTGCCTTGGAAAAAACCCTGCAAATGGAAAAGGTACGTTTTTCGTACCAAGAAAAAGATGTACTAAACGAATTTCAACTCGAACTAAAAAAAGGCCAAGTTATCGCACTAGTTGGAGAAAGCGGCGCCGGAAAGAGTACTGCCGCAATGTTGGCTATGCGCTTTGCTGATCCAAAAGCTGGTAGAATTTGCATTGACAATGCCGATATCAAATACAAAACATTAGATTCAGTTCGTCAGCAATATGGTTTAGTTACGCAGGAATCTCTGTTGTTCTCGGGAACAGTGGAAGAAAACATTGGATTTGGTAAAACAAATGCCACCTTTGAAGATGTGCAATGGGCAGCGCAAATAGCCAATGCTGATGGATTTGTACGTCAATTACCGCAAGGCTATCAAACTATTATCGGCGAACGAGGAATTAAACTTTCTGGCGGTCAACGCCAACGAATAGCTCTTGCCCGCGCGCTATGCGCTCAAAGACCAGTACTAATTCTCGATGAAGCCACTAGCAACCTAGACACCCAAAGTGAACAAGAGGTTACTCTGGCACTTGCTCAGGCGCTAAAGAATCGAACCGCTCTAGTTATTGCTCATCGGCTTTCCACAATTCGCCAAGCCAACCATATTCTGGTTTTGAAAGAAGGAAGAATTGTTGAAGAAGGCACTCACTGGTCTTTATTGGCGAAGAACGGCGAATACTCCCGGCTTTATCGTCGGGAAGTCAATTAAGGGAAATTAACTAGTCCGCAACTAGGTTTCCCGTGCTCGGATTTGGTCCATAGAATGTGTCAATCACAGCCTTTCCGCAACTAACTCTGCCACATCAACCACCCCCAGGTTATGCTCCATGCCTTTTTCCGCTGCAGCGTCTTGCAGCATGGTGAGACAAAATGGGCAAGCGGTAGCTACCGTTTCCACCTTTGCCTGCGCTATTTCATCTAGGCGGTTGTGATTAATGCGACTACCAATTTTTTCTTCCATCCACATCCGCCCCCCGCCAGCGCCACAACAAAACCCTTGACGACCGCTACGCGAAAGCTCTACCAGTTTGGTTTCTGGTAAGGCTTTCAAAACCTGCCTTGGCGCCTGGTAGATTTTATTATGCCTGCCCAAATAGCAACTATCATGAAAAGCTATTGCCTTACCCGAAGCAAAGTCAGTTTTATTGTTCAACTTCAGTCTTCCTTGCATAATCAAAGATTCAATCATTTCGGTATGATGCAGCACTTCATAGTTGCCACCAAATTGGGAATATTCGTGTTTTAGTGTGTTGTAACAATGGGGACATTGAACCAGAATCTTTTTTACTCCGTATTTGTTCAACGTTTCTATGTTTTGTTGACAGAGAGTTTGAAATAAAAGCTCATTCCCCATTCTTCGAGCTGCCTCTCCATTGCAAGTTTCCTCATTCCCTAAAATAGCGAATCTAATTCCCGCAGTTTGCAGAATTTTAACCAAAGCTCTGCTTACCTTTTTTTGTCGATCATCGAATGCACCCGAACAACCTACAAAAAATAGCCACTCAAATTCTGCCCCATCGGCACAACGTGGAACTGCTAAGCCATCCGCCCATGCTTCTCGGGTGTTAGACCCCAAGCCCCAGGGATTTCCTTGGTTTTCCAATCCTTTGAAAACTCTAATCATTTCTTGAGGAAAATTAGCCTCCATTAACGTTTGATAACGGCGCAATTCCATAATTCTCGGAGTATTCTCAATTAAAACCGGGCAGGCAGTTTCACACCAACCACAAGTAGTGCAGGACCAAATAGTATCTTCAGAAACTACCGTACCAGGAATAGTGGGCAAGTCGTCTTTTTTTCCGGACAAAATTTTGCTCGACTCGCTTAAAACATGATTTTTAAGAGTGGCGTTTAATTCTTTATGCGACAAAGGCTTTCCGGTTACATGGGTTGGACAATGGGTTTGACAGCGACCGCACTCCGTACAACTATAGGCGTCTAGAAGCTGTTTCCAAGAAATGTCGGTGGCTTTTTGCAGTCCAAAACTCTCTGCTTCTTCTAAATCTAATTTCGAAAGCTGCCCACTGGGCTCTAAACGGCTAAAATAAACATTTGGCAAAGCAGTAATGACATGAAAATGCTTTCCTATCGGAAGAAAATTTGCAAATGCCAAAATTATTACTACATGGGTCCAGTAACCTACTTGCCCAGTCGTAAGCAATGAACGGGTACTTAGCCCAATGCTTTCCATGGCTTGGGCGGCCAACGAGCTTACCGGGATCGCCGGGTCAAAAGGAGATTGTGCTAAAACTAACACTGATCCCTCGTATAAGAGATCAGTAATCATAAGCGCTGCAATAAACCCGAGAATTAAATAAGCTTCCCAACTATTGGTCAGGCGTTTTGGTTTTTTTATTGCGCGAAACAGAATCAAATAAATCGATGCCAGCAAAGCCATTACCAAAACAATATCCTTTAGAAAAAGATAACCCTTGCCTAGGGAATGGGTTTCTCCTAAGAACGGCAAATGAAAACTGGGATCGAAACCCTTGCCAAAGAAAGTAATGGTCCTTAAAGCAAGAACGAGAAATGAGAAAAAAATTAATACATGCATAAACCCGGGAACATGCTCTGGAGAATCTACCAAGCGCTTTTGACCAAACCCATAGCTCAGCAAATTACCAAAGCGCTTGACTGACTGGTGCCAAACTTCTGATCTAGCAAGCTTGGTGAGCAAACGAAATCGGCGTTGCATGGTGAACAGAAAGCCAGCGCCGGCCACGAGCATCAAAATGGAAATAGCGATAGGTCCCATAGATGATGCTATACCGCGAGTTGAGTCATTTGTCAGCGGCAAGGATGTTTAGAGGACCTATAAAAAACCAGAATGTCGGGAATTCCTCTTCCCGGGCCTTCTGCTCACTTCACCAGTAGTGCGAAGCCTAGCCTATGCACCCCAAGGGTTGAATATTCTAACGCCAGTTGTTTCGAAATCAGCTATATTGCGAGTTACTACGGTCATACTATGCACCAAAGCAGTTGCAGCAATTAGCGCATCGCGTTCCGAGTGAGGATTAGGAACATGTAAACGCGCACAACGCAGCGCAACCGCGGTATCGATGGCAAGGATGCGACCCTCAAATTGAGGCAGCACTTGTTCATTAATCCAAGTCCGGATGATTGCCGCTTGCGCTATATCCTTCCGTTCAAGCAAAAGGGCTCCGAGTTCCAGTTCTAATACAGAAATAGACGACAAAAAGAAGCACGAAACGGGCTTATTAGATGCCCATTTTGCCACATTCAAATGGGTTTTATCTGGCCGACGAAGCTCGGAGAGAACATTGGTATCTAGTAAAAACATTAGGGCAAATCTGCGGGACGATAAAGATTGGTAACACGCGGCGGCTCGAATTCAAAATCCTGTACATCACGCTGGGCCAATGCCTGTCCAAGCGATGTTTCGGTACCAGTGAGACGTTGATATTCCTCGAAACTTAAAAGAACTAAGGTGGGTTGTCCACGGTCAGTGATGAAAACTGGACCATCCTTGGTTGCTTTCTTGGCCTTACCTGAATCTTGGTTAAATTCTCGACTGGAAAGAGTAGTGATACTCATAAGGCACCTCTGTAGAAACGTTACTACATTGAAGTGCTTCTAGCAAGTTCGCAACTGACAATAGAGTAAAGTTAATAGTGTTATCGGCAAGGATGTTTAGAAGACCTATAAAAAACCAGAATGTCGGGAATTCCTCTTCCCGGGCCTTCTGCACGCCGCCGCAGAACCATTGGTTTTTCGTAGCACCTTTGTAGGTATCCGCGAAAAAATACGTCGTTCACAAAGGCAAATCGCGGGGTAGCGAGAATTCCTACCTTGTCGGCCTCAATTTTTTTCACAATGTCTTCGCGCGAAACTGAACCATGTTTAATCCATCGAGGCGCCAAATCGGCCAACTCTCCGGATACGCGCAGCCCGGCTCGAACTGCAACCAGACTTATCAAAGTAGGATACCCGAACACAGTGTTGGAGGAAGAAAGGTGACTAGCTAATTGCGCAACTTGATCGGCTACCACCATGTGCTGCAAGTTAGCCATGGTAATGCTTCTTTGGTGCGGTAGAAGCGGATAAGCCATGTGATCGCGTTTATTAAATAGGCTGCGACTTGCCGTCCAGCCTAGTAGCACCAAAGGAATCAATAGTATTAATACAAGCCGAGCGGCCAACGTTCTTCCCGAATATTTTTTGTCAGAAGAAATCGCCCACCCCACTGTGCGCTGAAAACCTCCTGAGGCTAACAAAATTAATAATGGCCAGGCAGGAAACAAATACAGTGCCAGGCCGCCTTTCATAAGCATTACTACCAAGATATGGGTGAACGCGAAAAGCGCCCACCAAGGAGCTGGACCGAAGCTATTCAAGTAACGCCGTAGACGACTTAGCCTAAACCGATTGGCAAATTGTTCGCCACCTTTTTTTATTACTGTGAGAGGAAGAAATATTGCTGCAATTGCGCAAATAACTGCAAAAAACAGTATCAAATAATTATCCAGAGCCTGAGCCTTAAGCCACCAATATAGGTCTTCCTCTTGCGCAGCCCTATGACCACCATCGAAATGATACAAATGACGACCAACCAAATCGGTCCAAAGGTCGGCGCCAGCAGACGCCCAAAACCACAACATTACTCCTGAAAAAACTGCTACTGATCCAATTAGAAATCTAACTAGCGCTTTCCGGCTTACCAACGCCGCCCACAATCCACTCATTCCCACTAAAACCAAAGCGTGTTGCCCACTAGCCAAGGCTAGTCCTCCTGCTACTCCACCTGCTAAAAACGATCCCCGGGAGGTTAAAAGAACACAGCAAGTAGTTCCTAAAGCAACAATATGAATCCCCGTATAAGTACTGCGACTAACCACTTCTGGCGCCAACAAATACAAGGCAAACGCCGCTGCGCCCGCAAGTTTTCCCCATTCCTTTCGCGCATTGAATGATAAAATGGTAGCGATAGTTAGATTAGCGGCAAACACTAGAATACGCGCCGCCCAAAGCGGTGAAATTCCTGCCCATAACGCCGCAGTCAGTGGAAGCAGAGCCAAAGGAGGCCGAGCGCTGTGAATATCACGATATAATATACTACCTTCGGCCCAACGATTGGCAACGTAGAGGTGAATATTTTCATCAGTCCAAGTGGAAAAAAAAGTAAACCGGACAATACTTACCGCTATCCCAACCGTTCCTAATACCGCCATCACTGCCAAGCTTCGCCAGACCCAAAACATCATTCCTTTGGGCTCACATTCAGGTGCACATTTTTGCCCAATTGCTGGCAGTTGTTCGGGTATCACCTTTTTTTTGGCTTTTTTCAAAAAACCCCCGTTAAAGGCAATCTTTTGCAGCCACCCACCACCTAGTGATATTTATACTCATCCATTCTTTAATAAAGGGCCAGGAAAGCTCCTAGCCCTTTTGTACCGGATTTTCAGATAAGGCTAATTCGGTTTTTAGCCAGATTTCAACACCCTTGCCGCCTCGATAAGCCCGAAATGACCATCAGTGCGCCGGTAGATCACATTTATATCGTTGGTTTCAACATTGGTGAATACCAAGAATTGATTATTCATGAGATCCATTTGCATTACTGCCTCATCAACACTCATGGAATTTACTACAAACTCATTGCTGCGAATAATTTTGGGGCCTTGAGTCCACTCTTCTCCCTCTTCTATTTCTGGATTGGCTTCAAAAACCGCATGACGCCACTTGATGGACTTTTCGTCCTTACTTCCTCGTTGTTTAAGAGTACGCAGTTTGTCTTTATAGCGTTTTACTTGCTTTTCGATTTTGTCTACTGCGTCATCGATAGACCGATACATGTCTTCGCTACGCGATTTTCCCCGAAGCAAGTACGAACCAGCTTGAATGCCTATATCTGCTTGGTGAAGGTACCTTTCCAAAGAAAGCACCGTGTGACTCTCTAGTGGACGATCAAAGTATTTTCCCAAATGCCCAATTTTTTCGTTTACATATGCCTTCAACGAATCGGTTGATTCCATTCCACGAAACGTGATGTTTACCTGCATTCCGTCTCCCTACCTTTCAAGTTGGCGTCAATTAACACACGGAATACGCATTTTCATCCGCCTTAGGATGGATGGGAGTTTTTTGTCGTCGAATTTCTCAGCCTCCTTTCCTAAGTCGTTGTACTAGCTACACATATTTGAGCACACGCAACTCGATTTGTTAATTAATAATAACTCTTCCGCTTCGAAGAGGGGAGAATTCCCAACATCTCGCGATATTTTGCAACTGTTCGCCGGGCAATATCGATTCCTTGGACTCGGAGCAACTCGACAATTTTTTGATCGCTATAGGGAATCTTGGGGTTTTCAGTTCCTACTATTCTTCTTATGTGATTTTTTACTGCCTCGCTGGCAATCTCGTCGCCGCCTACTTTCGCAATAGATGAATTGAAAAAGAATTTCAATTCATAGATTCCTTGGGGAGTATGCACATATTTGTTTGAGGTCACGCGAGAAACAGTGGATTCGTGCATTCCAATATCCTCGGCAACATCTCGAAGGATCAACGGCTTTAGATACGCAATTCCTTTGTCAAAAAAATCACGCTGAAACTTCACAATCGATTCAGTAACCTTGTAAATCGTGCGCTGACGCTGATGAATGGAACGAATCAACCACACTGCACTACGAAGCTTATCTTGAATGAAGTCCTTTGCTTGGTCGCCAGTAATTCCTCTACGCAGAGCGTTTCGATAAGTAGTGCTTACTCTTAGTTTACTCAGTCCGTCATCGTTAAGGACTGTCATATATGTATCGCCAACTTTATGCACATGTACATCAGGAGTAATATACTGGGGCTCTTCTTCAGAAAAACATCTTCCCGGTTTTGGCTCCATGCGAGCAATAATTTTCACCGCGTTGATAACTTCCGGAAGCTGCACATGGAGTTCGCGGGCAATCGCCGGGAGGTTTTTAGATTCCAGCAGCTTGAGATGGCGTTTGATAATCGCGCCAACTATTCCCTCCTCTCCTCCTAAATGCCGAGCTTGGATGAGCAGGCATTCCTGTAAATCCCTGGCGGCCACACCGGCAGGGTCAAACTGCTGAATAAGCTTCAGAACTTTCTCACAGCAAGCAATGGAGCCATTAGCTTCTTGCGCTACTCTTATCAAGGGGTCGCCATCAAAACCTTCGATTTTGAAGTACCCATCCTCATTTAGGTTTCCAATAATAAGCATGCCCGCGCGCTCTTCCAGTTCACTCAGATGGCTCAAGCGAAGCTGCCAAACTAAATGCTCGAATAAGGTGGTGCGCTTGGTTAGACAAGCTTCAAAAGAAGGTAAATCTTCCGAAGAAGCGTCTCGGTTAGAGGGGGTAGTGCTGCCTAGAGTTTGAAAACTTTCTAAATATTGCTCCCAATCAATATCTCTGTTTTCCCCCTCTTCACCCTTAACCTCTTCAGTTTTTTGCAATTCTTGCGGTTGTGGCGCGGGCAGAGAGTCTGCTTCTAACGAAGCTTCTCCGAGCGCTTTTTCTTCAATTCCTGGTTCTATTCCTTCATGGTCTTCTAGTAGAGGGTTCTGCTCAAGTTCGTCGCGAACCAGCTCGGCCAACTCCATTCGCGAAAGCTGTAGAAGCTTAATGGCCTGCTGCAACTGGGGAGTCATAACCAGTTGCTGTGACATTTTCAAATGTTGCTTGAGTTCCAGGCTCATTGTTTCTCCGACTCCTATTATCCTAGCTTATCGCCGAATCGAGCTGGAAACGCTCGCCGAGATAAACCTGTCGCGCTCTCGGGCTATGGGCGATCGATGAAGGGGTCCCCTCCTCCAGAATAGTTCCGCTAGCAATTATGTAGGCGCGGTCGCATATTTCCAGCGTATCGCGCACATTGTGATCGGTGATTAATACTCCTATTCCTCGCTCTTTTAGAGCGCAAATCTGCCGTTGAATTTCTGCTACAGCAATGGGGTCAACCCCGGCGAACGGTTCGTCAAACAAAATGAAGGCCGGATTAAGAATAAGCGACCGAGCAATTTCTGCCCGCCGCCGTTCTCCTCCAGAAAGAGTATCTCCTAGACTTTTCGCAATACGAGTCAGTCGAAACTCCTCGACCAATTGATCCGCGCGAGCCTGTTGTTCTTTTTCACTTAGCGGCATCATCTGCAGCACAGCAAGAAAATTGTCACGGACAGAGAGCTTTCGAAAGATGGAGGCTTCTTGAGGAAGATACCCCAGCCCAACGCGCGCTCTCAAGTGCATGGGCAATTTAGTGATATCCCTACTGTCAATCAGAACACGACCCGCATTGGGTCTTAGTAGTCCTACTACCATATTGAATGTACTAGTTTTGCCTGCCCCATTGGGCCCTAAAAGCCCGACCACTTCTCCTCTGGACACATTCAGGGAAACGCCATTAACTACTTGACGTTCCGCCCGGTTCCAAAGTTGCCAGGATGGAGCTGTTCGATAACTTTTTACTAGGTGCTCAGCCGTTAATGTACCCAATTGGTTAACAGCGGTCACTTCTTCTCCTTAGTCAAAACAGGCGAAGGTCGAGGCAAGCGTTTTTCTCCTGCTGAAGGTTCAATATGGAAAACCGCTTTTTCTACAATTAAGCGGTCACTGCGAGTAAGAAAAATAATTTTTTCCCCGCGAGCAGTATTCTTCCCTTCGCGTGCCTGAGGCGACCCACTTACCGTCAGTTCCGCCTTATCGTTGTCAAACCTGGCTACCTCGCCCCAGACTTCACGCTCTTCGTGACCTTTTCCAGCAGCTTGCTGCATATGAGCGTTTCCCTTGCAAGTAAACTTTTTTAGCCGGTTGCTTTGGTCGTAATCGGCAACTAAGACGTCGCAACGAACTTTCATGTCTTCGCGCACTACCACCACCCGCCCCTTCCACAACGCACGCTGCTTATCGGGAGTTAATTCGAAAAAGTCAGAACTAATCTCTACCGCGCTAGACTGAACGGCGGCATTGCGGCTAGGTGCACGAGAATTTTTAGGTTTTTTGGAAGGTGCAGCGGCATTTACAGTTGCTGGCTGGGCAAGTAACCAAACAAAGAAAGCCAAAAATAGAGCCAAAAACACCGGCAAACTCTGCTTCCCAGCCCAAGAACCGTAAGGGGAAAAGCGGCTGCCGCTGGTGTGTAAGCCTAGACAAAGCCTGACCTTGCCAAACAAGAGCGAAGAAAGTCTCCAAAGCCAGACAGACAGAATTCTCATTTCTGTTTCCCAACAAGTGTGACTACCGGGCCTTGCAACTCCAGAGAAGCAGGGTCAACTAGGTTAAGAAAAAAACCGTTGGCCGCATGCAATTTATAACCTTGGCCGTGAATATCTACTGGTGCGTTTCCTCGAACACATTTGGCGTGACCAGAAAGATGCGCTTTTTCGGTAATGCCTGATGCCCCGGAAGCTTCTTCTACTTTAACTCCCTGAGAGCCATGAGCTTCTTGAGCGCGAATGTCTCCTTCAACAGTAGCTACCGCGATATCGATTTTGCCGCCTTCCTCTGAAGGACGCACAATTTCCAGCAAAACATTCTGCGCGACTCCAGTTCCGCTGTTTCGAAAATAAGTAACTTTTTTCGCTCGGCCTTCGCAGCGCAGTTCGCTACCTCGAAATAGGCGCATTCCTACTCCTACCATCTCTATTGCGGAAGATACCTGACCGGGGTCCGCGGGAGGTCTAGCTGTACAACTCACCATAAACAATGAGCTTGCCCCAAAAAAGATTGCCCGGGCAATGGTTCTTGCTAGCAGCGATTTGGTCATTTGAAGGTTAAAGATCATTTTTCCATCATAGGACTGTTTAGCAAAAACAATACCATGACTTCTCGGTGAACTTGAAACAAACTAGAGCTAGCAGGCATAGTCGTCCTTGCATCGGCAATCAACACGGACTATCAGTGCTAAAGCATTTTCTATAAGCAAAGAACTATTTTTCAACACCGCCGGTCCGGTAAACCACGATTGACACTACATTCAGCGCCCCCATTTCTTAATAATGAACGGCTGCAAAAAAACCGTTCAGGGCGAGCTTGTCGAGGCCCAAGGCTTCCTCGACTCCTGTGGCATTACGCTAAAAGACGTGGTTTTCAATTTTTGGTTACTCGCGAAGTGGCTAGTGCTGAATAGTTACGTTCGCTTTACAAGGACCTGGTTTCCGACTGGGGCTGCCAGCAGCCTTCACTCAACTATTGGCTCTGAGCTGGACTTGATCCTCGACCTTTAGTGCTTTTTTTGAGAAGTGGATTCTTTGGTGGGCAATCTTTGATCACTCTTCTGCTAAACTTGCGAGCGCGTTATATTCTTGGATTCTCTTGGGAAGCGACATATTCGGACAAGTATTAAAATCAGTCCAAACCACGCAAAAATAACAGCAGTCAGTAGCTTGTTACTCTTTTTACTTCTTTCTTGGAGGTTCTCTTCAATTGCTATTCTATCCGTTCTCGTCCGATCCATACGGGAGTCAATAGGTTGAATTACACCCAACGGTCGCGTCTCTTTTCTTTGGAGAGCTATTCTCTCTAGGCAGATATCGTTTACATAGCGTTCATTTCCACTATCGAGAGCTTTTTGGCAACTTAGTTTGTCTTTCTCCAAAACTTTGTTAATGGTGTTTCTTCTTACTCTTGCCAAATCCTCGATCGCTGTGGAATTAAGGAATAATCCATATACAGGAAAAACCTCTGAATAAGTTTCATCCTGAAAAAGCCACGGAATATAAGATCTTTTTTTAATTATTTTTTCGAAACTCTCATATATATTCAGTATTCCACGCAGATAACTGAACCAGAACTTAAAATTTTCAGCATCTGAATAAATTACACTTGACTTCAAGAGCTCTACTCTTGAGTAGCCAGGAGATACCCAATCTTTCACCTTTCCAGGTCGTCCATAAAAAATATTCGAGCCCACTCTTCCCACTGCCAGCTCGGTTCTGATTATTGATTCGACACTTCCGTCTGGCTTAATAAATTTATTAAACAGTTTCTCCAACTTCTTTAAATCGCTATTTAAACCTTCGCTATTTCGCCTCTTTTGCAATGAAATATTCTTCAGACTATTCTTTAGTTCAGCGAAACTGTCATCTATATTTTGAATAGCCTTCTCGAGCTCGGCTCTGGAAGACCTGTCGTTAAAAGGAACCGCTCTATTATTGAATCGAATATAGTCAGCAGCATGCTCAAGCTCATGTTCGAGAATAACCTTGGCGCCACTATGCGATACTGACGAAGAGATTTGAATATGCACGTTTTTTCCACCAAAATAAAAATGTGCAACAGCCCCTCCGCCAGTCATCAGAGATGACGTGTCTACCACTATAGGAATTTTGCTATTAACCAATGCGAGAATTCGATGTCGTTTTAAAGGATCGACATAAGATTCGCTTGCAATTTTTTTTAAAATATTTTTTACTCTAGCAATTGAATCTTCATGCGTGTTTTTAAAGCTTCCTGCAAAGTCAATTTCGTCATATTGCGACCCAGATCGGAAGCGGCCTCTTATCACTTTTTTTTCGATACGATTGGCTATTTCTTCCTCAAATATTTTTTTGGATAAATGCAAAAATCTACTATCGGTTTCAGAGCTTTCAACAGCATCGAGAGTTCGACTAAGCTGCTCGGATGAAAAAATATTGCATAGCACCATTTCTATTGTTTTTGATTTGTAACTTTTTTTCCATGCCACATCGTATATCCGATCGAGATCGCTCCTAATCTTGGTAGCAAGCGGACTAGCGGCTGCGGCCGTGGGGAGACCGAAATCCAGCTTCAGTTTTCCAAATGATCGGCCCACTTGCCCAGCAAGGTCTCCCATTAATTTATATACCACCCTACCAAATGCGATATTTCCGGCTAGATCAACCGTGCCGTAGCCTTGATCGAGTTTTACCGAACTTACGTTACTCAGGGCGTTTACTGTAACGTTTTGCGGACGATCAGAACAGCCTAGCGCTATCGGCGAAGAGACCAAGCATGATGGACAGCCGGAATTCTGAGATGAATTCGACAAAGGAGGAGAAGGAATACGCGAGCTTCGTCTTGGTCTCAATAAATTATGCGAATTCATATTAATGCCAGAACGATTTGAAAAATTTTGAGTTCGATGAGCCATTTTAAATCCATTGAATCTTCTTAAATAATAATAGGTTAACCACTCATGCTATCTCATACCAAATTGCGGAAGCTAATTGACAGCAGTCATAATCATGTCCGAACTGTTTGAGTCCATGAGACTCGAATAAAGCAAGGTCATCCATATTCGAAGTCGCAAGGCAAGCGTCCACAACGATCGTACCAGCTGCAATCACTGCATCAACCCTTAAGGCTTTCTTCCTGTAGCGTTAAAAAGCCAAGCAGCTTCTCGCGCTTCGTCCATTCCAAATGGGAGAATTTGATTTTCTAGCATACTACTCAAAATATCGACACCATTTTCTGATTGAGTACTTCCAAGCGGTCCGACGCATGAATAACTTGTCCGCCAAGAAGTATCTCACCTTTAGGGTGTCCCTGGTTGTCGGCATTGCTATCGGACTGCTCGGATTGTTCCTATTCATAAGGATTCTGACGCGCGCAGAGACCTTTTAGCAGCAGAAGATGCCATGGGGAGCTTCAGGGTACAGCGAAGTAGCCAGGCGGGGCGGGGCACACTTTGTCTTCATATCTGCACAATGGAGGGACGGCCTACACCTATGAATGAGCTATGGCACAGAGTGGTTGGCGACTTCCTTAGCCGACTAGACGGGCCGCTCCACTTCCGGTTCATCGTGCAGCCTCTTATGGCCATGGTCTTCGCAACTCTCGACGACATTAAAGAATGCCGCCACCAGCAACCGTTACTGCGCGTCTGTTCAGGAAATAAGCCATGCCTAATCACCATACAAAGCAGACATTCCACGTAATGGCAAAGCCCACTGGGGCCAAGTGCAACCTGGACTGCGCTTACTGCTTCTTCTTAAAGAAGGACCGCCTCTATCCCGGCGGTACGTTCCGTATGAGCAACGCAGTAATGCAACGCTACATTAGGCAGACTCTTCGCGCGGGGCAGACGACCATCGCCTGGCAAGGTGGCGAACCCACGCTCATGGGACTAGATTTTTTCCGCAAGGCCATGGAAGTTGTGCGGAAACACCAGAAAGCGGGCGTAGAGGTCGAACAGACGATCCAGACCAACGGCATTCTGCTTAGCGAAGAGTGGTGCCAATTTATGCGCGAGAATGGCTTCCTTGTCGGCATCAGTCTTGACGGCCCGCGCTATCTCCACAATGCGTACCGCAAGGACAAGAACGGGAATGGCACCTTCGACCGGGTTATACGAGCGGTGCGACTGATGCAAAAGCATCAGGTAAAATTCAACATCCTCTGCACCGTGAACGCGCTCAACAGCCAACATCCCCTGGACACCTACCGCTTCTTTCGCGACCAAATGAGCGCCCGCTATGTCCAGTTCATTCCAATCGTGGAACCGGTGAACTCTAGTGGCAACCAGAATGGAGCGGAAGTGACCCACCAAACGGTCCCGGCCGATGCATACGGGCAATTTCTTATCAAAATCTTCGACGAATGGCTCCAGGGGGATGTTGGTACCATGTTCGTTCCATTCTTTGATGCGATTCTCGCCGCATATCTATACGGCACGTCCTCGGTATGCACCTTACGTCCGACTTGCGGTGATGCCCTGGCGCTGGAGCACAATGGCGATGTTTACTCTTGCGACCATTTCGTCGAACCGGAAAATCTGCTCGGCAACATAACCGAAACACCGCTTGTCAAGTTGGTTTACAGCGAAAAACAGCGTGCGTTTGCCACTGCCAAGCAGTCCACGCTACCACGCTACTGCCAGAATTGTCGGCACCTCTTCACCTGTCATGGAGAGTGCCCTAAGAACCGCATCCTTCAAACGCCCGACGGAGAACCCGGTTTGAACTGGCTGTGCTCAGGACTGAAGGCGTTCTTCGAACACACCGAACCAGCAATGCGAAAAATGGCTGAACTTCTAAAAAGCGGCCGATACGCCGACGAAATCATGACTTCCACAAAGAAGCAAAAGCATATCGCCAGACCATAGGTTCAAGACATTAGGCTTTGGACATGAACCATAAGAAAGGAACCGGAGGGGGATCTACATGACCACACCAGACAAGAAACATCGCTCGCATCTTCCGATGCTGAGAGTGCCGCCTAGAAGTCAGTTCATCGCATTTGATGCGAACGACCCGGACAGCAAGTTTCCACCCATTGAAGAACTGCGTCCTCCCGAAGGCGCGCCAAACGTGCTGATTGTGTTGCTTGACGATGTGGGCTTTGGAGCCTCCAGTGCCTTTGGCGGACCTTGCTATACACCTACGGCTGAGAAATTGGCGGCGGGTGGTCTGAAGTTTAACCGCTTCCATACTACCGCCCTCTGTTCGCCGACACGCCAGGCGCTGCTCACCGGGCGCAACCATCACTCTGCCGGCATGGGCGGAATCACCGAAATCGCCACCGACGCTCCGGGCTACAGTTCGGTCCTACCCAACGAAGTTGCGCCTCTCGCCAAAACACTGAGGCTGAACGGCTACTCTACCGCCCAGTTTGGCAAATGCCATGAGGTGCCGGTGTGGCAGGCCAGCCCTGCCGGTCCCTTCGACGCCTGGCCCGCGGGAGGCGGCGGCTTCGAGTACTTCTACGGCTTTATTGGCGGCGAGGCCAATCAATGGTACCCCACTATCCATGAGGGCACTAATCACGTCGAAACCCCGAAAACCCCGGAAAAGGGATACCACTTAACCGAGGACATCACCGATAGGGCCATAGCTTGGATTGGCCAGCAGAAGTCGCTAGCCGTTGATAAGCCCTTTTTCATCTATTTCGCGCCGGGCGCCACCCACGCGCCTCATCACGTGCCCAAAAATTGGATCGACAAGTACAAGGGTAAATTTGACGACGGCTGGGACAAACTGCGCGAAAAGACCATCGAGGTCCAGAAGAAGCTGGGCGTGGTTCCCAAAGACTGCGAACTTACCGCACGCCACAACGAGATTCCGGCCTGGGACGACATGCCCCAGGAGCTTAAGCCGGTTCTCCGTAGACAGATGGAGTGTTACGCCGCATTCCTGGAACACACCGACCACCAAATCGGGCGGATAATCGATACGCTCGAGCGGCTGAAGATTCTCGATAACACCCTAATCTACTACATCATCGGGGACAACGGAGCTTCCGCCGAGGGCACCACCAAGGGCGTGTTCAACGAAATGGCGCCTTTCAACGGGTTCGAGGACCTAGAGACGCCAGAACGCCTTATGAAGCTGCTGGACGAGTTCGGTGGGCCGAATTCCTACAACCATTACGCCGTCGGCTGGGCCCACGCCATGAACACGCCGTACCAGTGGACTAAGCAGGTTGCTTCGCACTGGGGCGGGACCCGTAACGGCACGATCATCCACTGGCCCAAGGGCATCCAAGCCAAGGGCGAAATCCGCAGTCAATTCACCCACGTGATTGACGTGGCCCCCACCATCCTGGAAGCAGCGAACATTCCCGAGCCAGTTTCCGTGGATGGTATCCAGCAGAAACCGATAGAGGGTGTCAGCATGTTGTACACTTTTGACGATGCCAAAGCGTCCGAACGTCACCAGACGCAGTACTTCGAAATGTTCGGTAATCGCGGCATCTATCACAAGGGCTGGACCGCGGTAACCAAGCATCGAACCCCGTGGATCCTAGTCGGGCAGAATACCATCCCGCTAGACCAGGACATCTGGGAACTGTACGACACCACCCAGGACTGGAGCCAGGCGAAGAACATTGCGAAGGAAATGCCGGAGAAGGTTGAGGAGTTGCAACGCCTGTTCCTCATCGAAGCGGTGCGCTACAACGTGCTACCCCTCGATGACCGAACCGCCGAGCGTTTCGATCCCGACCTGGCCGGGCGGCCGGTGCTGATCCGCGGGAAGACGCAGCTACTGTTCGGCGGGATGAAGGCGCTGGGCGAGAACTGCGTGCTGTCCCTCAAGAATAAGTCACACTCGGTCACCGCCGAAATCGACGTGCCGAAAGACGGCGCCGAGGGTGTGATCATCGCCCAGGGCGCCAACATTGGTGGGTGGAGCTTGTACGCCAAGAGCGGCAAACTCAGGTACTGCTACAACTTGTCCGGCGTTGAGCACTACATAGCCGAAAGCGACCGGTCTATCCCAACAGGAAAGTGCCAGGTCCGCATGGAGTTCGCCTACCAGGGGGGCGGCCGCGGCAAAGGAGGCAAGGCCACCCTTTACCTCGAAGGCGAAAAAGTCGGCGAAGTGAATGTCCCCAGGACTCACATGACCGTTTTCTCAGCCGATGACGGCCTGGATGTCGGTCAGGACGGTGGCGCGCCGGTCTCACCTGACTACGGTCCACAGGGCAACGCCTTCAACGGCAAGGTGATCGGAGTTCAGCTTTCGATCGACGAGACCGAGGAAGCAGAAGATCACCGGGTTGACCCGGAAACCGCGATCCGCCTTGCAATCACCCGGCAGTAACGGCTGATTCGTGGCGGCGGGGGACGAGAGTCCCGGGAGTTACTGTTCGAGGCCCATTCGTGGACGACCTACAACTAAGGGATTTCCAGGCAACAGATTATACATAGAAGAGAGCAGTTCTAGCTCCCGTTCACCTGAGCGTAGGTACGCGTAGCGTACCGAGGTCGAAGGGCCTTTCGACTTCGGGAATTGGCCCTACGCTCAAGGCGAACCGAATTATTGGATTTTTCGCAAGTATTTCCCTGATAAAGTGTTTCACGGAAAGAGCATAAATAAAAAATACCGGGAATTTCCCATGCTATTAATTTTTTATATAAAATAGATGCAATATTGAAACCGTCAAAAGCAGACAAAAAATTATTCAAAACCAAATTCGATCCTCGTGTTTTTTAATGAATGGCGCCCGCCCGAGACATGCAACATTCAAGGGAGCGGTCCGATAATTAAGCGACAGAAGCAAAAGATTCTGGAGCTCGAAATGGCCGTGAATCGCATCAACAAAATCCAAAGCGCCATTGTCTCGCGCGTCTTCATGTCCAAGAACGACAGAAGCAAGCTCACGGAGCTCAAAAAACAAATCAAGAACGACGCACGTGAAGCTTTCGCAAAGTCTGAATCCACCGCGCCAACCAAAAGCGACGTCAAAAAGCTCGTATCCGAAAGGCTCGGCAAACACTGGTACCACCAGGCAGTGGTCGGCGATCTCCTTGACTATGCAAAAAGCGCGGGGCCAACACAACTCCTTCACGGCACGATGGTTGATACTAAGCAAGCTATTCCGGATAGAACAACGGGGACCGACCAGGGCAAGCATAGCAAAGTAAAGCTTCTCAAATCTCCCTCTTTACAGTGTGGCCACATAGAGCTCTATGATACCGGAAACCTGATTGCCAGCGGAGGTTTTGGCCAAGTCTATAGTGGGTCGAAACTTTCTCGAGATGGGAATTTGGAGCCGGTAGCAATGAAGACGATTTCACCCGAGAATGCGTCTGCAGGCAAGGAAAGAACGGCACTTAGAGCATGGAACGACATCGGCAGCCCCAACTTGGTCAAATACTATTGCAGCGTCGAAACTAGAGATCTCAAGCTTCCATTTATGAAGCAACGCGGACATGGGAAGGATCTCATGCTGCTCTTCATGGAGCAATGCGAACAAAGGTCTCATGATTTCGCATTAAAGCTCCGGTCAATTCCCGAGAAGGGCATGCCTCGCGTTGAAAAAGAAAAAATTATGCGCTCCCTCGTGATGCAGCTCCTACAAGGCATGGCCGCCCTTCACCAACATGATTTCAAGCATCTGGACATCAAACCCGGGAACGTAATGCTTTCATACGATGGCGTTCTCAAGGTTATCGACGCTGGATATGCAACACAAGAAACCAGCATCAAGGCATGTCACGGCACCGCCGGATACATAGCCCCGGAATTACAAGCAAATCAGCCTGGCATTGATCTAAAAATGTGCGATGCCTATTCGACGGGCATTACCATTCAGGAACTCTATCGCTCAGCAGGACTCGCACCCGAAATCCATAAAGCCGAGAGGGTTCCAGTTTTCGCCGATGCAAAACACTTTCTCTGCACGGAAGACCCCAGTACGCGCATGTCCATCGACGACTTCTTGGAGACAGGTTTGTTCGCGGACACTTATCCCCCCGACGAATTAACGCGCATGCTTCTGCAACACAAGCTGATTTCTGGCAAGCCTCAAGATGCTCAAGAAGCGCAAACCGCCAAAAGGTCGCCGGTAACAAACGCCAACCAGAGCAATGCCGGTTCTATCGATTCAAATACGGCTAGCGTGCCCTCCCAAACAGGAGCTACGCAAGGGTCCGACTCCAGCCGTCAGGATTTGCCCGACCAGAATCTTTTCAGCAGCATGCGAGGTCCGTCCCGGATGAACGGTTGGCAATCGAATGGGTACAGGCTCGGTCGGCATACGACAAAGACTCAGAAGGACGAGGTCGACCTGTATTCCTACTTCAGAAAGCGGGCCAACTGGTAGCCTTGAAGATGCCATGTTTCTCACGACACCAGAGCAGTGGGTGTCTTTTCGGTAAGCATGCGTGAAACTCACGCATAGAGATAAAACACGATGGAATAGCTGCAAGTCCGCACGATTAAGGACCCGGCACACAAGATTTAGTCAATCTGAAAGCAGCTTCCGGCAACTTTTAGGCCAATT
>JBNKEI010000008.1:0-21102 GCA_050288705.1 Myxococcales bacterium | reverse complement strand
AAATTGGCCTAAAATTTGCCGGAAGCTGCTTTCAGATTGACTAAATCTTGTGTGCCGGGTCTTTAATAGTGCGGACTTGCAGCTATACCATCGTGTTTTATCTCTATGCGTGAGCTTCACGCATGCTTACCGAAAAGACACGGAGTACCTGCACTGACCTCCAGGCTTTCCCTCTCGCGGCGAATACCACGCTTGTACGGCCTCCTCTGAAAACCAGAGCGTGATATTGCCTCTCCGCACAAGGGCCTTGTCGTAACTCGCCCAGTCGATGAGATCCGATGCTTTGCGACGTTGACGTTTGGGGGGGGGTCGTTTGAACTGTTGGCGTAGTCATAGGTGCGACATTTTGCCAAAAGTTCGCCGTCTTCCCAAGCATTCATGTAACAACGCACTACCCCGCAGCTACCGTCGCAGAGTTTTGCGAATTACCCTCCCCCCCAGAGCCATGAAGCAGAATAGTAGACCAATTTCCTTCACTTGCCACGGATGGCCAGGCCCCGAGTTACAGCCACCGCCACCTTCTAAAACCAACTCTTGGGGAATGCGATTGCCCGAGGGAGAGGAAGTTGGCGGATAGCTAGAAGAGGAGTAAGGGTCGGTCCCCTGCTGAGTCTCGTATTCATCGGTATAGCCATCACCGTCGGAGTCTTGGATGCTAACTAGCGTTATCCATCGATCCCATTCGAATGTAGACAAATGAACTGCACCATCAATGGAACCATCATGACAAGCCAAATCTCCGTTGAGAGCATTGGCAATTGAAGACGAGCCAACCCAAAACAAGAGGGGGGTTATTGGTTCTATTCCTTGCCTATTTAAGGCAGCCCAGGGAACAGCCATACTAATCCAATAGTCATCATCTCCGCCGAACCCAGTCCCCGAGGCCTTCTTTACTTGGCCATGAGTTTCGAAAGGAAATACTTCCACCGGAAGCAGGTCGGCTAGTTCATCAGGAACGTCGTAAATACTCACGGTAGAATTGGTATAAACCTCGACTCGATGACTCTGGCCGTTAATGGAAACAATTGATTGGTAACTAAAAGGATCATCTTTATTACCAAGTTCAATTCCCCAGGCAAAAGGTTGAAGAGAGCCATTTTGATTATTTATTGGATTTTTATCCAGCCGAAATCGAAAATATACGTATTCGTAATCGGCGCTCAACTGGGCGGCAGGGGCCGCTAGATCTCCCACCAAATCCAATTCATTAAAAAAACCTACTTGATCGCGATAAGGGTCAACCATTGGCCAGCGTCCACAAGGAAGGGAAAGCCAGCGTTGATCAGAAGGAAATTGGGGAGGAAATTCTTGGGCATTGGCTCGTCCGCCAAGAATTACACTAAGTAGAATTAAGCAATAGAACCAAGCAAGTGGCAAACGTACCTTCACTTGATGCCTCCAGGTCGAGCGCGGCTTTTATTTCCTGTACTGGTTAACTATGAATTCCACCCGCCGGTTTATTGCTCGACCAGCTCGGGTTTCGTTTGGCGCCAATGGTCGGGAAAAACCGTACCCCACAGTGACCATACGATGCCCTTTTACGTCACGATCCATGAGTTCCTTTTTCACCATGGCTGCCCGCTGTTCGCTCAAGCGCTGGTTAAAATCTGCGGGGCCGATATTGTCGGTGTGGCCAATAATGGTCATCTGTTTAACTTGCGGGTTGGCGTTTAAAACTTCAGCAAGATCATCAAGCAACGGACGACTCTTTTTCAGGGGTTGGTCTGACCCGGTCTGGAATTGGATCTTGCCGTAAATAATAATGCTGTCGCGGCGTACAATTATTTTAGCGTGTTCAGGACAACCGTCTTTGTCGCCGTTTGGCTCCTCAGCCTGATTGGGACATTCATCATCATCATCCAGAACCCCATCTTCATCGTTATCTAACTCGGGCTTGCCGTCTTCATCCTCGAATCCGTCATAATCTTCCGGTGCAAAGGGAGCATCATCACGGTAATCAGGCACCCGATCATGGTCGGAGTCGGTGTAGCGGTCTCGACCACCAACCTTGCTGGCGTAGCGAATTCCCCCGATTACACGAAAATCCGGGGTTTTCAATCCGTCAGTCAAGCCCGGACCTCCGGCCACATAAGCGCTCCACCCAGGCGAGAAACCAACTATCAATCCAGCAAGAAGTTCGAGCGGATTTTTACCATTGGTGGCATCGGGAAGATGACCTCCTACCAACTCAGCTTGAAGATCGAGGGGAACACTTCCTTTGGTTAGGCCAAGTGTAAAGGCACTTCCATAGGTAAATTCGCGTCCTCCGGCAAGGTTGGATTTCCGGTTGTTCAGAAGAGTACGGTAGCCCAGATTTAAAGCCAACTGCCACTGCGTGGCACCAAAACCAAACAACATTCTCGGATGCAAGCCAAAACCACCAGACCCGCGTAACGCTAGAGAATCTCCGGTGGGAAAAATAACTGGAATATCGAAACCAAGGTAATAATTCAAGCTGGGGGTTCCGCCTAGCCACCAAGCGAACTTGTTGATAAGCCTAATATCACCAAGGCCGGCATCAGCTCGAATATTCTGCCGGTGAATCATGATGGCATCACCGCGGTAAATGGCATGCACTGGCATGTCCACCGCAATTTCCCAGAAATCGAACAATCCAATCGAGCCTAGAAGATTAAAAGTCAGAGCATGGTGCAACGGAGTAAGAACTGGGTCGCCAGAGCCATTTTCACGCACCACCAATGGGTTTTGGGAGAAGTTTAGAAACATGCCGAGCCCAAAGCCCAAATGTCGAGGCACATCAGGACGTTCCACCATTAACCCACCGGCTGCACCTGCCGCAGGTTCGAAACGCTGACCATTAAGACCATCTGCATGAAGATCACTAATAAGTAGAAAATTACAGAGCCCGACGAACAATGCACCCCAACGGCGTCGTTTTGCCACAAAATAGGAGAATGGTTTACCGCAGCAGTACGATTTCATAGCCGTCTTCTTTCCCTGCCAAACAGTAAATTATGCTTGTAAACCAGTTGGTCGACCTTCTGGTAGGAAATACGACACCCGAAGAGGGGTTGGTAAACGTCGGCAAACAATGGGTTCACGCTCAACAAGAGTGACCCTAAACAAGTTTTAGGACAATAGTCCGAAATCGGTCAAGTGCGCACTCGATTGCTACCGCGGCCTCAGAAAAAGAACTACACAAACTAAAACCGCGGTCTTTCGAGCTAATGCCGCAGGCATGAAAGTCGAGGAAGCCTTGAGCCTCGACAAGCTCGGCCTGAACGTGTTTCTCGCAGCTTTTCGTTATTAAGAAAGAAGGATGCTTAATAGTTACCAAAAAAACATAGTTCCTATATTTAATGCATTTAAAAATCCCTATTGCAATTGATTTCTGGATTCGCAAACACGTGCATGATCTAACAAGCTCCAAAACATCGCGTCCTCCTGTCTGCGGATATGCTTGCCCGCAAATCCTTCAGTTCCCCATTCCCTTAACTACATCACCCTCTGTTAAACGAAGATTGTGGTGCGAGACTATGACACCGCTTCAACAACTGGCCAGCAATGTGTGGGTGACGGAGCGGTCGGCGATCCTCCAGGATTCCAGGACGTCCTGGAATCCAAAAAGGGCACTAACCACTGAAAATTAAACGCATAGACGAGAAATAAGGTGGTCGTTCTCTCGAAGTGTCATACTCGATTGCAAAGGCACAATAGAGATAACGACCGTCTTATTATCTTAATCTTGGGCTTTATCTTTCATTGCCATAAGGGTCGGCATAAGGGTCATCATAAGCGCTCCCATTATCTGCCGTTGTTGCAGTCGCTCCCACCGATGTCAACACCACTTCGCGATGATCGCGTGGACCATCAAATTCGCACAGGAAAACGTTCTGCCATTTGGACAACAGCAACTTGCCATCGACGACTGGGATGGTTTCTGAAGGTCCAATTAGGCCCGATTTTAGATGAGCGTCACCGTTGTCATCTTGGCGATCATGTTCCCAAACGCCCTCGGGAATTAACTCGGCAAGGAAAGAAATAACGTCATTTTTCACTGATTCGTCCCAATTCTCCTGAATCATGATGGCCGCGGTCGCGCCGCGGACGTAGATGTTGACAATGCCTTGGTCGATGTCGTTCTCCTCGACGAATCGCCGCACCGATTTGGTTATATCGTAGAGTCCCTCACGTGCAGTAGTACGAATTCGGATGATCTTGTGCATGCTTCTCTTTTAGCACAGCGAATGTACCTAGTCAGCATCATTAGCACCTAACCACTACACATATATAACGTAATTGTTACACGTTCCATTATTTGCTTTTTATTTGGTGGAAGTTGACAATAGATTCTGTCGTGATTCCCACATTACCTAACAGCAGCTACCCTTGAGAGTAGTACGGGGAGAAGCCATGCAGCGAAATGCAAAAAACGCTGGGATAATTCTCATGCTATCAATTCCTGTGCTATTTCTATTCAGTTGCTCGAAAACGACCACCTGCGATTGCATAGCCAACCAATGTAATACTTCTTTTGGATGGGAAAGCGGATATCCCACTTTGACCCCTGATAGTTTGCAATCGACTAGCGTAGCACTCGATTTATCGGTGTTGGAAGATGCCACCGTTTATTACATTGTATTAACTAGCGACAAAACAGCCCCCAATCGAAATCAAATTGCCGCCGGAACCGACGCGAATGATCGGACAACGCCATTGAGCGGAAATGTTAACGTGTATAAGGGAGTTCTGTTTAGCCTATACATAGGCGAACTTACCGAAAAAACCGATTACAAAGCATACCTCATGGCGACATCTGCCAGCGGAAGGGCGACAGAGATTAATTCGATTGCCTTTTCTACCCCAGAAAGTACTTATCCAATCGATGAAAATACCATAGCATTTTGGACCTTCTCTAACGATATCGCCGAAAATGGAGATCCCCTAACCACCGTCGAGGAAACCAAAGTTTTCAATGACTTAACCGGCAATGGCAACGATCTTTATTTAACCTCCTACATCAACTCCGAGTACAAGAAAGAAGATCTTCCCCCGCTCACCTATTCAACAAATACTGCGTACGTTCACGAGAAAAACAAAACCAGTGTTTTATTTGCAGGCGATCGTTCATACGGTGGATACTGTTTTCGGGTAGCCGATAACGGTCCACTCAATACCACAACCTTTGAGGATACTGGTTATACTTTTGAAGCAATAGTAAAAATTTCTTCAACATTTACCCCAGAAACTAATCGTTGGATGGGCATTATGAGCCTAACGTATCCCCGAAACGAAACGGATACAGCGTTTTATTATACAAATAGCGACGCACCCTTCGGATGGGCAATATCTAACCTTCTTGAAGTGCAGTTTTACAGCAATATCTACAATTCATACACAAAAACATTTTCAACAGCAAAAGCCAATTGGTCTCCAACCATATCTATCGACACCTGGCATCACATTGTAATAACAGAGACCCATTCGACAGATTCCGACAATCGCATTCTATACGTCAATGGCGTTGCTTCGTCCAGGCTCACGGACCAAAACACTGAAGGTATTTGCGCTGTTTCTGATTTATACAAAATGCACTATCTCGTCGGAGGCAGTACATTTGTCGAAAAAAACCATAATGTGAAGGGCCGAATTTTCAACGGCTATATCGATGCTATACGTATATCCAAGGGAGTTATTCCCCAAGACAAATGGTTATCTGCAAAACTAGAGCATTTACCCTAATCTTATAAAATGTAGTAGGCATCTATCCGCCAAGAGTAAACTGACTGTATTGGCAAGAAGCCCCGTCCGGGATAATCCCAATATGTTGTGGCAGTCGCTTATAGTGAAATGCACCCATGCGGTATACCTTCATCCTTTCGGCCTTAGTTATATTGGTTAAGGTGCATCCTCCTGATTGACAAGTGTTAAAATATTCAAAACTTAACCGTTGGTAATCTCTACCACTCGAGAATATACCCCAGGATATTAGTTGGGTAACCTGCCATTATGATTGACTTTGCCAGCAGGACTCCTTACGCTACGGGATTCTCTTTGGATTATAATCGACTAGTCAAGGAAACTGATGAACATCAACGCGAGCCTGATTGATCAACGACTTACTGGATTAATCGAAAAACATCCGGAATGGCTACCTGCCGGGGATGATAATAAAAAACGATCGGCAGCTTTTGTGCTGCTGTGCATGGCTAATTGCCTAGATATTCCATTGGAATCAAGCGTTGAGCTTTTAACGGACGGCGGAAATGATGCGGGCGTTGATGGAATGCATATTGGAGAAATTGAAGACGGTGAATTTCTAGTTACCATTTTTCAAGGAAAGTACAAAGTCAGCAATCTAGATGGCGTTGCAAACTTTCCAGAAAACGGGGTTCAGAAGGCCGCCAACACTATACAGGTACTGTTCGACCCGTTTCGCCAGGTTACACTAAATGAAAAAATAGCACCAAAAGTGGAAGAGATTCGCTCTTTAATTCGCGATGGTTACATTCCGAAAGTACGTTTTATTTTATGCAATAATGGAGCGTGCTGGAATAAAATTGCCCAAGAATGGATTGGCGCACTGCAACAAGACTATCCAGACAAAATCGAATTCATTCATTTCAACCATGACTCAATCATTAATGTTCTGCAACGAACTAAGGCGGTAAATGCAACCTTACAATTAAGCGGTCAAATCATTGTTGAAGACATGAATTATATGCGTGTTTTGCTCGGGCGCATCTCCGTTCAGCAGATTGCCGAACTTTTTGAGCAACATGGCGACCGCCTCTTACAACGCAACATTCGTCGCTATCTGGGCCTTCATAGCAATCGTGTCAATTCTGCTATTCGGCGAACCCTTAGCTCTTCTAACTCCGACAAATTTTATTTTTATAACAATGGAATTACTGCAATCTGTGACAAGTTCGATTATAATGCTTTTCAAAAGACAGATTACCAGGTGTCACTTAAAAACATGCAAATTATCAATGGAGGCCAAACTTGCAAAACTATTCATGAAACTTTGAAGTCATCATTGTTGCCATTAAAAATCTCAGCATATGTAATGATTAGAATTTATCAGTTGGCTGAAGAGAATAAGAACTTTGTTCACGATATTACTTATGCCACCAACAGCCAGAATCCAGTCGATTTGCGCGATTTGCGTTCGAATGACGAAATCCAAAAACAATTGGAAATCGGAATAAGAGACCTAGGTTATATCTACAAGCGCCAACGAGACGAAAGAGACGGTGGATCCAAGGTCATTACCAGCGAAACTGTCGCAGAAGCAGTGCTAGCGATTTGGAGAGAAAAGCCGCACCAGGCCAAATTCCGTCGCAAGGAACACTTTGGTAAATTGTATGAAGATATCTTTAAAAATTTAAATGCAGCCCAGGCGCTGCTAGCCGTTCTGATCTTCCGATCAGTAGAAACCCAACGAAAGCATTCTTCACCTAACCATCCTTCCTTTGTACCCTACGCATCGCACTATTTATCCATGCTTATTGGTCGCAGTTTATTGTTCGATGAGAATATTTCCCTAAAAAACATATCGCATCAAAATATTAATCGCCTGGTTGATCATTTTGAAAAAGAGCAGTCGACTTACCATTCGAGAGTCGTGAATGAAGTGCAAAAAGCACTTGAGCGCTGTTATGGAAAAAGAGCAGTCTCTTTGCAGCAACTTGCCGCAACATTTCGTGGCGGCGAACTGCTGGAAATGTTACGCTAAACCAGCCTCTTCGCAGGATGACCGAAACAACCACGGTCTTTCCGGGCGTAACATGCCACTGGCATGAATTCGAGGAACTCCCCGGCCTCGAAAAACCTTTGATGCCCACCCTGTGTTCTATCCGCTGACTACTTGACTCCACCTTTGAAAAGGCGTGATTCTGACCCCAAATACCATGCGTTCTCGCTGCTAATGAACGAGATAAGAAAACAGGATATGGGCAGAAGAACATGGCTTCAATGGCTACGTTACTGGTTAGGTAAAAGACAACCAAAGGCCTTTTCCTGTACGCAACATCGGCGCCAACCCTTTTGCTCCTCGCTTCCAAACGAGCTTTTTCAAAGCATCAAGGCATTACTGCTACCAACCAAACATTTGAGACTGGTAGCTGCTGCGGTACGAGAACAGAGTAAGAAAAATCCTGCCTTCACGGGACATGTCGCCCTGAAAGACAACTTGGCCGAGCGACCATCGGAATGAGAGTATAGGAGCGCTGTTATAACTGAAACGCATGAAGAAAATTCAGAATTTCGGTGGATTATTGGTACTTTGCGCCTTGCTATTGATCTGGGCGGTCGGCCTGTTTGCATTGGCGGGTACGTTCTCGTGGTCAGCCGCTTGGGAATACCTTGGGGTTGTGGGAGGGGCTCTTGGTATCCACCGAATACATGTTGCCAAACGAAATCCCGAGCTGGTAATCCGACGTAGGGCAATTGGGGTAGGAACGAAGTGGTGGGACGTGATTTGGGGAATCGTATTCTGGCCGCTCATGCTTGCGGTGCCTTTTTCTGCCGCGCTGGACCTATTTCGATTTCAGGGAAAAACCATGCCGTTTTGGCTTTGGCCTCTCGGAGCTGCCTTTGCCGTTGGTGGAATCCTATTATCAGCCTGGGCAATGGGAATCAATCCGCATTTTGAGGGAACGGTACGCATTCAAAGCGATCGTGGCCACATGGTAATTCAGACAGGCCCTTATCAAATCATTCGCCATCCCGGATATTTGGGACTAGTGCTATGGGCTTTCGGAACGCCTTTAATGCTCGGCTCGCAATGGGCTTTTGTCGCGGCGGGAGTGGTAATTGCTTGGATTCTGATACGTACTTTTCTTGAGGACCGCATGCTCCATCGCGAACTCGAACGGTATTGCGAATACGCTGGCCGAGTCCGCTTTCGAATGTTTCCTGGAATATGGTGAAGCTAATCATCTAAATAACGCCAAATATGTAAATTAGGCAGTAGTATATACCCACGACAACGAAGATTACCGCTGTAATACGGCGCATCCAATGCTCAATAATAGTAAATATGTTGAATGCCTTGGAGAGCCTATTAGCTGCAAACGTAATAATAAATGAAAACATCACTACCGGTAGCGCAGTTCCTATCCCATAAATTGAAGGCAAATAAACCGACGATTCATGTTTGATGGCCAAAGGAATCAAGCTTCCGAAGAACAACGCTGCTGAAACCGGGCAAAACGTGAGGGCAAAGGTCAAACCCAGCATACCGGCGCCCCAAAGGCCCATGTTGCGCACTTTTGCTTGAATTTTTTCCGAGACAACAGAGCCGCTACCCGTCCACGGCCAGGGAATAACGTCCAGGAGCAACAATCCTACCACTATCAGAATTGGCCCTAACGCCTGGTTCAAGTTCTGTTGAAGAAACATTGAGACAGCGGAAATCGAGAGCAAACTCTTGACCACGATGAGCGCAACAACGACATAGCTCGCCGTTCGTCCAAACGTATAAAGGATGCCAGCAAAGAGAACCTGGCTCGGTTTGTTGACCTGCTTGCCGATATACGAAATAGCAGCAATGTTCGTTGCCAGAGGACATGGACTGATGGACGTGAGAAGTCCAAGCCAAAAGGCACTGCCCGCGACCAGAAGCAAAGCTTCCATTATTTCCCCTTAAGCAGCGCCAGGTACGAGCGGATATTCTTCTCGGTGTATTCAGTTAATGCCTGCTGATTATGCGCAAAGTCCCATACCTGATTGAGGTTTTCCCATTTGATTGTTTCCTGCCCTTTATTCGCCACTATGACCATCGTGCTAAAGCTAAGGTTAAAGTCTTTTACAAAATGGCGGTTTTCAGGTTCATCGTAATTGACCTCTACGAATGACAATGCTGCCGATGTGATCTCTGCTACGAATCGTTCTTGGATGGTTTTTGAAATGGTTTCCTGAATTCCGAGGCAAGTTGGGCAACGACGTTTACCGTGGAAATAGTAAACTACCACCCTATCGGGCACGGCTGCTTGCGTACCATCGGTAGCAATGCTTGGAGCGCTAGCGTTGCTTCCGTTGGCAGTGCTTTTGGAACAACTGAATAGTCCGCTAGTCATCACTATCAGGGCTCCTACTAGCAATATTTTCGTCATGATTGGCTTTCCTTGGAGCTCAAAAAATTCGTTCTTGCATACCCCCGGCTTTCCGAGTCTCTGCTCGGATTGCCGAGATATTTACCGTGTTGACTAGCTTTGGTTAGGTCGATTTCTTGCATTCCATCTCGGTCATCATCGCGGTTACGACAGTTAGGGCTTTGTCTACCTCTTCTGCCTCGACCTTTGCCCCTGAGCGTTTCTCGAAACCACGTTCGGTGAGCACCAAATGCACGTGCGGTTTGATACCTACACGTTCAAAAACTTTGGCAGCGCACTTCTGCGGGCATCCATCGAGTACCACCAACTGATCGCAATCACGCGCCGAGACTACAAACCCGCTTATTTGCGCTCCCACCCCCGCAAGACACGACATGGAACCTAAGCCCTCGCGCGTCATTCGTAACGCGAGCTCATTAGTAATTTGGCCAACGTTTGACGCTCCTGAGCACGGAAAGACAAGTGTTACTTTCTGGTCAGTGTTGCAACCACATCCACATCCACTCTTTTCTGAACTCATGCTTTCTCCTTTGCTGCCGCGGTGTTAATCCAGTTAACAATCTCGGGGGTTGGGGGAATGCGACCGCTCGCCTTTACCTCCTCGTTGATGACCAAGGCTGGCGTCATCATCACTGCGTACTTCATGATGTCGTCGATTTTTTCTACCTTTTCGAGTTCTGCCGAAATGCCCGAGGTGGCAATGGCTTTTTCGGCCTCGGCGTAAAGCTTTTTGCATTTTGGGCAGCCAGTGCCCAGCACTTTGATCTTCATGATTTCTCTCCTTTTTCCAGGTAAAAACATACGTGCCATCCACTAGAACAGCGCGCCATAAACCATGCCCGCAATAGTTGAGAGCACGATTACCAGACAGACGAAAACAACGGTCTTCTTAGTTCCCATTACGCTGCGAATCACCAGCATATTGGGGAGAGAAAGAGCTGGACCCGAGAGCAGCAGCGACAACGCGGGTCCCTTCCCCATTCCAGATTTGATTAGGCCTTCCAGGATCGGCACTTCGGTCAGGGTAGCGAAGTACATAAATGCGCCAACTACCGAGGCAAATAAGTTGGCGAAAAGCGAATTACCGCCTACCGCCTGCTGAATCCACGAGTTTGGGATGATGCCTCGCTCTGAGCCGCCGGGACCGCCAAGCAAAAAACCTGCCACCAGTACGCCGCCGAGCAGGAGTGGCAAAATCTGCTTGGCAAATGTCCAGCTCGAGTCGACCCAGGTCGAAAGCTCGTCCTTTTTGAACCAAAGAGCAATGCTGCCAACGAGAGCCACGATAAACGTACCCGTGACAATCCACTTTACCGAGTAAATGGTTGCCCATAGGCCAATTTCTCCGTTTGCTGGTTTACCCCAGTTGGCAAATACCAGAACGCCAACCATGGCAGCAAAGTAGAAACCGTCTTGCCATAAAGGCCTCACTTTCGCTTCATCGGGAATCACTACCGGCCCTTGAGCGTGTCGGGCAGATTCCTCTTTTCGAAAAATGAAATGCATGAGCAAGCCGATTACCACTGCGAACAAGACAGCCCCCACCGCCCGGGCAAAACCCAACTCAGGACCAAGAATACGAGCGGTGAGAACAATCGCCAGCACGTTGATCGCGGGACCAGAGTACAGAAATGCCGTCGCCGGCCCGAGCCCAGCACCACGTTTGTGGATGCTCGCGAAAAGAGGCAACACCGTGCAGGAACAGACCGCCAGAATAGTTCCAGATACCGCGGCAACCGGGTAAGCGACTAATTTCTTTGCCTGTGGACCGAGGTACTTCATCACCGCGCTCTGGCTCACGAACACGCCAATCGCCCCGGCAATGAAAAAAGCAGGAATGAGGCAAAGCAAAACGTGCTCTTGCGCGTACCATTTCACTAGCGACAAGCTTTCTTGGATAGCGCTCCAGAAACGGTCACTGTCGGTCGGCAAAAACCAGCAGGCCGCGAATACAGCCGAAATGATGAGAAGCTTTGTTCGTTCCTTCATATTATGATTTCACCCTAGTAGAACATGGCAATATGGCCATATTGGCAACATTCCTTTAAAAAAAAGCAGGCCTCATCAAGCTCGCTCCTTCATTACCTGGGTTGCACAGGAAAAAAAGCTCATTACACACGGAGTAAGCAGCGTGTAGTAAACAACGTTCCCTTCGCGGCGATCGTTGACAATGCCGTGCGAGCGAAGCACAGCCAGGTGCTTGGAAACCGTGGAGCGATCGGAACCCACAAGATCAGTGAGTTCGCCGACAGAACACTCTCCCCTAGACAGCCTGTCGACAATCTTGAGCCGAGATTCGTTGGCCAACGCCTTAAGCACCCTTGCCTGCTTACGGAAAATGTTGTCGTCTTTCATGACCATCATGGAACCTAAGACACTATCGAAAGAATGTGGCAAATTGGCCACATTGTCAAGTTTCTTAATGGCGCGAAGAAAACAGATGGTTATGGTTATAACAACGTTAAGGGAGGTAAATCATGTTTCTTAGAGGAAGGATGCCCATGCGAGCAAGGCACGAGTTCATTGAAAAAAGAATTGAATCAACGCCAGTAACCCCTTGGCTAGTAGCAGCAGCCTTTTCCATACCACTTTCTTTGAGCTTGTTTTTTCGAGGAAAGAAGCTCGCTGGATTGCTAGTAGGTCTTTGGACTCCTACACTGCTAAACGCATCTCTATACAACCGTGTTCTCAAAGCGCATGTTTAGCGGGCAGACATACAAAACCTTCTGGGTTCCCTCAACCAAAGTTGGGGGGATTTCGTACGTAATCTCAATTCTCTTTTGGCGGCGCGCGGCAGTCGCATGCGACTTTATTCAAGATGCTTACAGGAGGAAGTAACCTGGCGAACTTGTTGGAATAGCTGGTTAGATATACGAAGAATCGCCGACTGTATTTCATCGGCAAGCGCATTGCGAATTGGTTTGGGAACCAATTCCAAGTGATTCTCCAGTATCTCGGGAATTGTCTGCTTAACCGCAAAATCATGACTTTGCTCAATTGCATTCAATATTTCTGCAATTTCCCGCCGACTACAAAAGAATTTGATTTCTCTAATTGCATTTTCAATTTCGCACTCAAATTTTAAAGCAGAAATTTGGCGCGTTCCAGCCTGAAAATAAAAACTAATAAGATTATCTAGCCCCCACACATAGACATTTTCTTGATTCACCGTACGATCCACTTGTTCAGGAATTCCCAAATCCAAAAGAATCAAAGGATTCTCGACCGTTCTGGACAATATATCTGCAGTTCGAATTATGGGAACTTTGGCGCTGGTACATATAATCGCAGCATCTACTTGATTCAAAATAGATATCAATTCAGTAATTGGGGTTACGCAATGATGTCCGTGACCCCAGGTGCTTGCTGTACGATTTAAAACGGCTATTTCCCAAGGCGTCTCCTGTTCTAAAACACCTAATACTTTTTTGCCTATTTGTCCCAATCCCACTACCGCTACTCGCGCTACTGTGTAAGCTGGAGTTCGGCTTTTTAAAAACGAAACTGCTAGACTATGCACCCCGACCGAACCCTGAAGCAGCCCTCCCGACCTAATTATTTTGCGAACCATTCTGCCTATTACGTTTCCCAATCCGTTAAAAATACGCGCACTTGTACCCAGCTTTTTTGCACGATTTAAGGCTTTCTGAATTTGGCCAGATATTTGTCGTTCTCCCACTACCAATGATTCCTGTCCCAAAGCAACCCGAAAAATATGGCGCGCTGCTTCTTCCCCGGTAAATACATAAGGCGAAAAACCCTTACTCGCTTGGCTACCTAGGCGCATTATCATTCTACTTGCCAATAGCGTTGCCGCCCATTCAGGATTACTGGTGGAAATTATCCACTCATTGCGATTGCAGGTGCATAGTTCGACCAGGCCATTAGCAGCCATGGCCCTTTTCAAATCATTGGTCAACTCAATGAGTTCTTTGTCGTCGAGGACCAAGCGAGATCGCAATGACGACGACGCAATTCTAAAATCGCATCCAACTATTGCTAGCGGAATTTTTCCCGTAGTACTCATTAAACTATTCTTAACCTTTTTCCTAATTATTAGAAGTTTTATTAGCAATCTCTTTAGCGATTTCACTTCCCGAAGCAATCGCATCTTTTATTCCCACGCCTTTACAATAATTTCCGGCGAGGTATAGACCTGGGTATTGGCTAATTCTCACTTGCGCTTTTTCCATGCGCTGCAAATGCCCTAATAAGAACTGGGGAATGGCCTTGCTTACTCTTCTGATTCGCACAAAATCTGGTTGACGCTTTAAACCTACCAGTACCTCCAAATCTCGCAAAACTAACTCTAAAATTCCTTGGTCACTTAGTTCTAGAGCCGACTCGTCGAGCATCCCGCCAACGAAACCAACTAAAAGATCTCCTTGGCCTGGTGCACGGTTAGCAAATATTCGTGATGGAAAGAGTACTCCTAGACTGCGGATTCCTTGATTTCTTGGCGACAAGAACCCGAATCCGTTGGGAATTTCTTCTAGTTGGGATTCGAATCCCATATGCACGGTTGCCACTGGGGCCATGGGTATGGTGGTAATCAGCTCGGAAAGCTCCTGGTTCAAAAATGCTAGCAATCGGCCCGCTTCTGCTGGCGGGGTCGCTAAAACTAAATGCTTAGCTTGAATTCGCCGATCGTCCACCACAATATCATACCCATGCGCTTCACGAATAATTGATTGTACCTTACAATTAAAAGCAATTCGGTCTTCTAAGCGACTGGCTAACGCTTGACTAAGTTGTCCCATTCCATTGCGGAAGGAATATAGCCCCTTTTTCGCAGGCTTTGGCTCTCCGTGCTTTTTCCGTTCTGCTCGCTTTTTACGCAGATGCTTCCAAGCGCCTCGAATCATTCCTCCGGACTCTTGCTCAAATTTCCAAAATAGGGGAAATGCGGCAGGCGCCGATAGGCTAGCGGGGTCTCCCGCATAAATGCCGGAGATAAAGGCCCCAGCAAGCATTTTTGCCCCTTCCTTTCCAAACCGCCGTTCAAAAAACTGCAAAGCAGTATCGGAGGGTTGGCCGCGACTAGTTCGAATAGGCTCGGCCATAAGCGAAAGCTTTCCTTTCCAGGTTAGTAGGCCAGTGGTCAAAAATGAGCTCCAGTTCATGGGCGCCAGATGAAGCCTTTTGTCGCGAACAATATAGCGACGAGAGGCATTGGTGAAAGTAGGTATTATTTCTGAATCCAGACCGATTTGCGATGCAAGATCGAAAACACTATGTGCCGATGCCATAAAGGAATGCGGACCGTATTCATAGCGATATCCATTATGTTCTTCGGTCCAAACATTTCCTCCCGGTCGTGAGCTGGTCTCCAAAACAAGCACTCGGTACCCTTTTTCAACCAATGACCAGGCGCAGGTAAGCCCCGAAATGCCCGCCCCCATAATTATCACATCATAAACCGCCATCACCTTACCTCCCACCCGGCTGTTCGTGCAGCATTTCTTGCTAGCACTGTCATTTGTTCAATAAACGCAGGACGCATACTAGGAGTCGCTATTCTTTGATAGTTTTTGAATCCGAACTTTTTGGCAATTAAAAAATGCTCATAGTCTAATTCGTATAACGTTTCCAAATTTTCCGAAACAAAGGAAAGCGGAACTACTATTAGCGATCGTTTACCATTTATTGCCAATCTTTCGATTTCCTCAGACAAATATGGGCGAGTCCATTTCCCTTTTCCCATGCGACTTTGATAGGCAAAAGAATACGAAAAATCAGCGCCAAGATTTTTGACTATGGCATTCATGGTTTTATGGACATGCTCAATGTAAACGTCTCCTTTGCGCAGAATTCGTAACGGCAAACCATGGGCGCAAAAAAGCAGGTGGTCCGCGTTAGACTTTGCAGCTTGAATTTGCAAAGAAAGTGACTTGATGAATCCAGGCGCGTCGGGAAATGATTCGATTTCTGCCATACGTATTTGGTATTTTTTTGCTGCTTTTCGCATTTCGTCCAAAACTGAACTAGTGGTAGAGCTGGAAAACTGGGGATATAATGGCAAAGCAATTACTCTACTAATATTTTGTTGTGCTAATCCCTTAACGACGTTGCTAATAAAAGGCTGAGAATAGCGAAAAGCATAACGAACTACGAATTGACTTCCCAATTTCGAGCGAAGTGATTCCGACAGCATGCGGGTTTGCGCTTCCAAAGGGCTCTTCCCGCCAATATATGCGTAACGAGCAGCCACCTTTTTCGAACGTAGTTTGGAAACGCCAAATGCCAAAATCTGCCTAAAAGGCCAGGGAAGCGGCACCATTGCCGGGTCAGACAATAAACGCCTAATGAATAAAGGAATGTCTTTGGTAGTTTCGGGCGCCCCCATATTGAGCAGCACCAAGCCAAATTGCTGACCTGTAGACAAGCAGGTAATTTCGTTATTGCTCATCAAATTGTCCTTGAATATACTCTTTGAGACTCATGCTCTAAATAACTGTCAAAAACCATACAAATGTTGCGTATAAAGAATTTTCCTATATTAGTTACGTTTATAAAATTAGGTTCAAGCGTTAATAGCCCATCGCTAATCATGGGTTCCAATTCTTTAAGTTCGTGCTCAAAAAAGAAATCATGATCAATTTTCCATCGGCTATCAAACTCTTTCCAATTTACATAAAAATTGCAAAACAGGGTCATAATAAGTTCTCGACGAATTTCGTCTTCCTCTGACAAAATAAAACCCCGGACTACGGGAGACTGCTGGTTTTTTAAGCAATGGAGATATTTATTTAGGTCTTTCTCATTCTGAGAGTAAGCTTTTCCGACGCAAGAAATTGCGGAAGCTCCCATTCCCACTAAATCAATTTCTCGTAGAGGAGTGTACCCCATAAAGTTTCGCCAAAGTTTATTGGCGACTTGCGCTTTAACCAACAGATCGTCAGGGAGCGCGAAGTGGTCCATTCCTATTGTTTGGTACCCGCTATTAATAAAATAATTTCGCATATACAAAAAAATATCCGATTTGCTCTCGGGACTCGGAAACTCCTTTTTTTCCAAAGCCTTTTGGTGTGGCTGAACCCAAGGTATGTGCGCATAGTTGAACAGAGCAATACGGTTTGGCAAAAATTGAACTACTTTTTGCGAAGTACGTTTAGCTGATTCCAGCGTTTGGCCAGGCAGCCCGTAAATAAGGTCGAAATTAATGAAATTTCTTTCCCGATTACGAATCCATCCGACCACCTTGTCAATATGAGCAATATTTTGATTTTTTCTAAGCGAATTTAAAACTAATGGCTCGAAGTCTTGAACGCCAAGAGAAAACCGATTACATCCGTATTCTTTTAAACAATCTAATTTCTCAACAGTAATGGTGCGCGGATCTAGCTCTGCAGAAAATTCAACATCAGCGGCCAGTTTCCAGTTTTTCCTAAACTCGCTAAGCAAATTATGAAGCTGAGCAACCGAAAGATAGTGAGGAGTTCCGCCTCCCAACGCTATTTGCACAACCGCTCGCTGTACTCCTACTTGGATTCTAACCTTTTCCATTTCGCGAATTAGCCCTTGAACGTATTCGTCAACCAGCAATGGCGATGGTTTTACATAGGTGTGACAACCGCAAAACGCGCAGCGGGTTTCGCAAAAAGGAATATGCAGGTACAAAGAAATGCCGTTATCGTTTTTCAGGTTTTGGCGTTGTTGCCAATAGGCAAGTAGCTGATTTTGGTCTAGGGGGCCAAAATGATTAGCCGGTGGATAGCTGGTGTAGCGTGGGCCGCGCACGTTGTATTTTTTCTGTAACTTTTGGAAGAGTTCTTCAGAACTATGCATTAGTAACTCGCGGTTTGTACTGCCTCAACAAAAGCTGCTACCCCTTCGATAGGAGTATTAGGAGTAAGGCCCTGGCCGACATTTACAATATATCCTCTTCCGTGCATATTTCGAATAGTACGTTGTACTTCTTGGCAAATATGTTCAGTTGAAAAATGAAATAATTGGGGATCGTAGTTGCCTTGAAGTGCAATATGCGCTGGCAATATTTGCTGAGCATTTTGCAAGCTAATAGATGAGTCAACAGAAATTACTGCACACTTTGATTCGGCTGCTAAAGACAGTAAATTGGCACTATTGCGTACATACAAAATCGCCGGAACTGTCGTCTTGGCTATACGCTCTAGCACTCGCTGGGAATAAGGTAGTGCCAGCTTGCGGTATTCCTGGGGATTCAAATGCAGTGACCAGGTATCAAACAACTGCACAGCATCTGCTCCCGCTTGGATTTGTAGCAGTAGTAATTCAGTGACAATGTCAGCTATCCAACCAGCAATTTGGTCATAAAGCTCAAAATCGCGCGTAGACAATTTGATTAATGCGTCAATTCCCTTTGCTGGGCCTCCACAAATTAGGTAGGCCGCTAAAGTAAAGGGCGCACCCGCGAATCCAATAACCGCAGTATGCGGATGAAGAACCGAACATACGCTTTCTAGGGCCTCGCCCATATAAGCGAAATCAGGGAAGTATCGCGAACGAAGAAACGAAAGATCCTCAAAATTCTGAGCTAAATGCTTGATTTGCGGCCCCCCCTGCGCAAATTCTACCCGGGCACCCATGGCTTCAAGCACTACCAAAATATCGCTAAAAAGAATGGCGGCATCCATTCCAAAGCGACGAACCGGTTGCAGAGTAATCTCTGCAGCCAATTTGGGGGTGCGCACCATTTCCCAAAAACCGTATTGAGAACGAATTTGGCGATATTCAGGTAAATACCTTCCAGCTTGGCGCATTAACCAGACCGGAGGACGATCAACCGGCCGACTATGACAAGCAGCTACAAACCTTTCTCGGGAAGTCAGTTTGCTTTTTGCGTACATGGCATGACCAGCTTCGCATAGTCGTTACCAGTTGTTGTCACTGTTTTGTCACGATGTTTCTGCACCAAGACCTGATGTTCAGAATAATATACATTCGCAGGGCAACCGGGGTATTTTATGCTCGTTTAGCTAACCTGACTGGCAGACGAAAAACACTAGGTGGCAACAATTTCAACATCATTCGCCTGAGAATTATTCGCAGCCACTCTACTCCGGTTGCTTACCGACTCTTTTATTCTGGCGAAGCAAGAGCAGATTTTTTCTTTTGCACTAGAAAGTGCTGAGACAACTTTATCTTTTGTGAAATACACAATTGCGCAAACAGTCGGAAGTAAAACTATACACATACCAACATAACCAACAATTAATCCGATTTTTCTACAAGAAGCGTCGCAAGTAGTATTAGATCGCGAAAGTTGATTAGGAGTAATAACAGTCGGATAACCAACCGATCCTGATCTTAAACTACGCCGAAAATTGTATTGGTTAGTCTCGGGAAAAAATGACTGATTTTGACTATTTTCACTAGTTGGAATATTTGATGACTGGAAAGATAAAGAACCGGCACTTCTTATGTTTTTGCCAGATTTTTTTGACCGGCTAATTGCTTCTTGAGGATGTCTTTGCTTGGTGGATATTTTTTCGCCATATGGTACTATTCTCATAAAAACTTTCTCCTCTTTAATTTAAAATACACTATGTAATTCGAAAAAATTGTCGCGTCAAGCAGCAAATCGGCAACAGATCCGCCAGTTTCAAGATTAAGACCATGCCTACAGACGAGCAGATGGATGATTCTATGTGCACTATTGAACATAACCGCTGGCGGCCACGTTTTTCTTGAACTCAATTCGACGTCTCAGTATATTGCTTTTTTGTAAAAAATGCCCGACATCGAGTTATGCAATGAAAAATCGCAGGTTATTTGTTGGCACTCTTTGGATATTTCGCGGGTCGCGCCAAGGCAACCGAAATCCCTTCGGAAAATGCGTTGACTTATTCGGGAACAATAACCTCGACCGATGGCACACCCATTTCTGGAACTAAAAAGAGATGAATCCACATATCTTTCGTGAATATGACATTCGAGGATTGGTCGACATTGACCTTACTGATTCCGCAGTAGAGCAAATTGGCTTGGGACTAGGAACCACTCTTCGTCAGCGGGGTGGCAAGCGCTTGGTACTCGGCCGAGACTGCCGGGTGAGTTCGGGCAGATTTCGCGACATACTAGCGCGCAGCCTCTGCGCAACCGGCTGTGAGGTACTTGACCTAGGAGTGATTCCCACTCCTTTAACCTATTTTGCAGCGAACACGTTGCCAGTGGACGGATTAGTTATGATTACAGGGAGTCATAATCCTGCTGAATATAATGGGTTCAAAATAGGCATAGGCAAAACCACCCTTCGCGGAACAGAAATCCAAGAACTACGAAAATTAATAGAATCAGGATGTTTTGTTTATGGGCAAGGAACATTACGTTCTTGGAATATCATAAATTCCTATAACGATTTTATTCGTCAAGATATACATCTAAGTCGCCAGGGAATGAAAATTGTTATTGATGCCGGCAATGGGGTAGGAGGTCATGTTGCGGTTCCTCTTTTTCAAAGCCTTGGTTTGGAGGTAGTGCCTTTGTATTGCGAAATGGATGGTCGATTCCCTAATCATCATCCTGACCCCACGATTGTAAAAAACCTGAGTCCCTTAATCGATAAAGTCATACAGGAAAAGGCCTCGGTCGGCATTGCTTATGACGGAGATGCCGATCGCATTGGCGTAGTCGATGAGAAGGGCAACATTCTTTGGGGCGATGAACTGATGATTCTTTTTGCCAAAGAAGTGCTCCACGAAGAACCTGGCGCTACCATTGTAGGAGAAGCAAAGTGTTCTATGCGCATGTATGACGCTATTGCCCAACACGGAGGGCGAGCGATCATGTGGAAGGCCGGGCACAGTATTATTAAAGCTAAAATGCAAGAAGAAAATGCTCTTTTGGGGGGGGAAATGAGTGGTCACATTTTTTGGAAGCATCGCTACTATGGCTTTGATGATGCGGTATATACCTCGGCACGATTGTTAGAAATTATGAGCCAAAGCAATAAAACCTTATCAGAAATGTTTTCCGATATTCCTCCCACTTTTGCCACCCCCGAGTTACACTTTCAAATTCCCGAAGAAAAGAAATTTGAAAT
>JBNKEI010000007.1:0-38091 GCA_050288705.1 Myxococcales bacterium | reverse complement strand
TCCTTTTTTATAGTTATTGAAGACCAATGGTCTTTCTGTTTTGGCGATGCGTTATGCTAAAATACTATTGCTAAAATGATGCCAAAAGTATTTAGCTTCTTTGGAGCAAATGATTCCCCCTCCTAAAAGCTTTCCGGAGATGTATTTTTATAAAAATATGAGCAGGTTGATCATTCTATACCAGCGATCGGTTTGTTCGCATTGATCAAACTATTCGTAGTGTTATTACGAAAATCAGAAATGACTTTGTTTGATGATAGCTGGAGCCCCGGAGTAGAAACGGGGCTCGCGATGGGAAACAAATCGCGGAGGGGGATACGCAACAATTTTTCTGCTTTGGGAGGTATGCAAGGCTGAAAGGATCTTCGTCGCAAAGGGGCAGTGTCTCTTTGGTTTGGGCGATGAACAACGCTCCTCTGCGTTGAGACTAGCGATTTCCCCTCTAATAACAATGGCATCAGCAGTTTTCACGGCGCACATCGTAGTATCTGCCGTAAAAAAGGTCTTTTCTGGTGAGGAAAAGCAACATATTTTACTGTTCTTTGGGGATTGCTAATGCGTATTCCGTCTCAGTAGCGACTGGTGTGAGCGATAGGGTTTGATAACTCCCCATTTTTTCCTAGAAACGTAAAGGTAGGAGTGAGGGAGTGGTGTCGCAGTAGGTTTGAGACGAATGGGAAACGCGTAAATCGAAGTCATTTATGCGTTTCCAAACGGTTTTACTACTTCATGTTGTTTATGGCGGTCATCGCTTGTTTATTTTGAACTTGTAGTATGTTTGATATCAATGTCGCTATCTCAGTTATCTTGTTTTCTGCTTTTAACCGGTCAAGCAAACTCCGTTCATTTTTGCCTGCGTTGCCAATGCTACCTGCGCCACCTACGTTGCCGACGCTGCTAGTGCTCATGACTTACTCCTATTCGTGGTTGCTGAAGACCAATTCTTTTGGTTGTGGCAATGCGTTTGCGTTAAAATACTATTGCTAAAACGATGCCAAAAATACTTGGCGTTTAAGGGTGAAAATTCCCTCATAAAAGCTTTACAAAAAATGTATTTTTAGAAAACGGGAGCGAGTTGATCATTCTATGCTAGTGATCGATTTGTTCGCATTGATCAAACCGTTCGTAATGTTATTACGAAAATCAGAAATGATTTTATTTTATGATAGCCGCCTATGGGAGTACGAAACGGCGCTCACGCTAGGAAACAAATCGAGATGGGCTTAAAAAAGGCGCCGAGACGTGGGGGCTTTGTCCGCAAATCAGGTTGGCGACCAACTCTCCTGTGGCTACACCCGCGGTCATGCCATGGCCGCCCAGTCCTGCCATCCAAAACAGGCCAGAAATTCGGGGATCAGGCCCGGCAATCATGGCTCGATCTGGGGCAAAGGTTCGTAGGCAGGCCCAACTTCGTCGAATGCCGGAATCAGCCAAACGAGGTGCAATACGCAATAACTTTTCTGCCAACAGCTCGCGGGCCAATTCTGATTCGGGAGGTATACAAGGATGAAAGGAATCTTCGTCACAGGGGCTGGCGAGGATTCCGCCTGATTCCGGGCGAAAATATACTTCTTCATCTACTGACCAAACTACCGGTGATTGGTCGCTCACTACGCGGGTGTTGCTTGGTTCCAAAAGCGCCAAATGTCGTCGATAGGGGATCAGGGGCAGAACTACTTGTGCGGTTTTTCCCAGTTGTTGGGCCCAGGCTCCGCAGGCATTTACCACTACCGGGGAGCTAATTGCCTGACCGTTATCAGCTTGCACACCCTGGACAGTAGCGTTGTGAACCAAGATTTGGCGTACACGGGTGCGAGTAAGGAGAGTAGCAGCGTTGTTACGCGCAGCGGAGGCTAGAGCCGTACATACTCCATGGATGTCGATTACCCCGTCGTCAGGAACGAGTAGCCCCGCTTGGGCACTAGTGAAGGCTAAAGCAGAAATCTCCGCTTGCAAGCCACGAGCATCTAGTTGTGAGTAGGTAATGGAATGCTCATCGGCTAATTGCTTGAGGCTTTGGAGCCCATTTTTTGTCTGTGCGATGAACAGCGCGCCTCTGCGATGCAGCCAACTGGGCAAAAGAGAATCCAAAATATCTCGACTGCGTAGAGCCAAAGGTAATACCGAAGCAGAAGTATCAAGATGTCGAAAAATGGCGGCGTTACGGCCCGAGCTATGAGAGGCTAGAAGATCTTCTTGTTCGCATAGGACAATACGACCAAATTTCGCCTGGCTAAGGTGATAGGCTACCGCCAGACCAGCGATTCCACCCCCAACAACAATGGCATCAGCAGTTTTCACGGCGCACATCCTAGCATCATCAGAAAGAAAGGTCTTTTTTAGTGAGGAAAGGTAGCGAATATTTTGCTGATTTATGGTGACGCAAATGGGTATTCCTTCTTCGGGACGATTGGTGCGGGCGATTGGGTTTGATGATTCTCCATTTTCGCCTAGAAATGCGAAGGTAGGAGTAGCGGGAGTAGTGTGCGCAGGTACTCGGTTTGAGGGAATGGTTTGGGGAAAAGTAAAACGCGACGGATGGAACGCTACGGCGGTGTTGTGCAGGTTGCTGCTGGGGAAAAAATTTCTTCCCCAACTTCATCTTGTTTTGCTGGATGGAATTGCTCTGGGAGGACTAAATATTGTTGATTTGCTGGAACTAAGCATTCGTACTGGAAAACCCTGCATAGCAGTAATGCGCCGGAGACCCAATCTAGAAGCCATGGCGCGAGTAATTCGTTCTTTACCTCATGCTGAACGGCGCTTGAATTTACTACGTCGTGCTGGGCCGATATATGAGCACTTTCCGTTTATGTTCCAATGCGCCGGAATAGAATCGCTACGAGCAAAGGAAGCTCTTGCCCGTTTGACTGATACTGGCTACGTTCCTGAAGCTTTGCGTTTGGCACATCTTATTGGAGCAGCAGTTCGCACTGGAGAGAGTGGTCGAAGAGCTTGATGTATTATTGCGACACTTGTCCGGAACCGGGTTTAGGTTTTAGGACGCGCCCTATTGTATCGCCATCCTCGCCCGTCCATCGCCAAATTTCCCATATATTGGAACCGGTGGATGACCTATGGACGGTCTGATGGCACGCATGCCATCCAATCAATCTGTTATCGTCTTCGTCAGAGCCATCTGCGCGGAAGGCGCTTTCGTTAAAACATGCTTGTTCTTGTTGGTTGATGGAGTGGTCGGAAGGGGAAACATTAATCCGCGCTTTTTCTTTCGACCGGTCGCTATGACTGGATAGGTCAACGTTCGTAAGAACACTTTTCAGATCCTCGTAAACCTTGAAAGCAGTCTGTGCATTGCAAGTTGATCGCGATAGATTAACATCAATCTTCGATTGGTCATCCGAGGCAGATAAGTCAAGCATGGTGAGGGCATTGCTCAACCGTTCGTGAGCGGTTTGAAGCAAAAGCAGCATATCTAAAGCGGATTGCGAAAAGTCAGTATCGTTCGCCTTCGAATCTGGATTAGAAAGCCGGTAAGGCTCAGCTTTATGGACAATGGACATAACTACTCCTTACTGTAATTGACTATTCAGAAACCAGCGATACCAAACCCAGTAAATAATAAACTACCTAAATAGAGTGTACCTAAGGAAAACGGGAGGTCAACAACAAAATAGCTACTGTCAATCTATTTATTGTTTAGAAATAAACGCTTGATGTGCATCTGATGGATGAAATTCGCGGTTTGCGCGCCTCCTTCGCTTCCCAAGGCTATGTGGGTGGCGTCAGCCAGATTTTGGCCGAAGGTGGGGTCCATGGCTATCCATTCGCCTACGTAGACTTCTACCCACTGGTGCCAATAAAAGGCAGGGACCTTATCTGCTGCTTCCATGTAGACTAGCCCATCAATACGGCGAGCAGGAATTCCCGCGGCTCTGGCCAAGGCAGTCATTAAAAGAGAATGTTCTGTACAATCTCCCTTTTTTGCAGCCAACACATCAGTGGCGCGATCATTAGAGGAACCGTATTCTTTTTGCAAAGTACGAAATACTGATTGATTTATTTTTTGAGCAGCTTTCCAGGAGTTGCTTTCTTTGCCAATCAATTGCTGGGCGAACCTAACAATAGCGGGATCATCTGATTCCACCAGGAGATTGGACCGAAGAGCTTTTTTTTGCAGCAAGTCTTCTTTAATAGAAACTGGCCGAGACACTATGTGGGAAGGGGAGCGGCGAGTCACTACTAACTTGAAGGTTCCGTCAGAAAGCTTTTCCCATTTTTGACGACTGTTTTCTGGTACCGATAGACCATCAATGCCACTAATTATCCAATGGAGCTGGTCCTGGTTTTTGCGAGTCTCAGTTGATATTGGACTTTCAATGACAACCCGAGTAGTAGTAAATAAATCTATATGATCAAGTAGTTTAGCGGTTTTTTCGTTTTCGGCTTTTGCAGTCATTATTTGACCGAATTGAGTTTCTAAGACTCGGCCTTGGGCGTCGATAAATGAGCGCGAACGGATTTTAACTTTTTCGTCAAACGTTTCTACCGAAAAAACTGGAACTCGTAGTCCGCCGGCAATTAAATCGGTCTTTTCTTGCGGCGTGGTAACAGTTCGACGGTCAGCCAAAGTTTCTTCCAAATCTAATGTAAAGCCAGTTAGTTTTTTACCAGTGTGCAGTGCCCAGCGGGGAGCATCGGCTAGTTCTACTACTTCGGCGGTTGCGGGTAATTCGCGAATCTCGACGGGTCTTCCTGGTCGAATGCGTTGCAGAGTAACTCCATGGACAGTACAGTTTCCCATGCGAGTTTCGTGGCCGCCGTCGCCTTGGTGTTCGAACCGAAAAGCGAGTAGTCGGCCACTGTTTTTGTATTCGTAATAACGCTTTTCTCGAATCGTTCTCTGTATTTCCTTTCCCGCCACTGCGACCCGTAAAGTCACTTCCGAAGTAGAAACGATTGCTTTTTTGTTTTGCCACATTCCTTCTTCTAGATGTGTAAATGCATAGCCAGCCTTTTTCCCCATCATGTAAATACCAAACCATTCCCCCTGCGCAGGACGATCCAAACGAAGAATTTGTGGTTTTGGTTGTTTGCGGGCTGAGGCGGCGGGTGAAACCATCGAGGTCGAGAAAATTGCCACCGCTGCTAAGGAATACGTTCGGGCCGCATTTAGGGATTTCATGGTCTATTCTTGGTAACGGAGTTTGGCTGATTTTTCTTCCAATTCACTACGAGTTTGAGAGCGCATCAATTCTAATTTGGCGCTGATTTCTGGATGTTTGATAGAAAGAATAGAGCAAGCAAGAAAGGCTGCGTTCTTAGCTCCATCGATAGCTACCGTTGCAACGGGAATTCCTGGAGGCATTTGGACTGTGCTGTATAGGGCGTCTACTCCATCTAATGCTCCCGAACGCAACGGTACGCCAATCACTGGAAGAGTAGTATGGCTGGCAATAACTCCTGCCAAATGTGCTGCCATGCCCGCACCGGCAATAATTACTTCCACTCCTCGTTGACGTGCAGTACGCGAATATTCGGCGGTTTTGTTGGGAAGTCTATGAGCGGAACAAATATCCATCTCAAAGCTAACTCCCATTTTTCGCAGAACATCGCCAGCTTTTTCCATTATCGGGAGATCGCTGTCGCTGCCCATTAGTATGCACACGAGCGGTTTAGTCACTGTTTTACCTCAGAAGAGAATTGTCCACCTGTTTTCTAACAAGCGCGAATTTGACACTCGCTCAGTCCACAGGAGATGTCAACTAAGGTGGATAACAGATTCTCGTCCTTCTCGTAACGATAGAAGAATAAGCAACCATCGTTTAAGGTAGGTGGTGGGAAGGAAGTTTTCGATTACATATTTCCGAGCATTTTCCCCCAATTGTTTTGCCAGGCTGGGATTTGCCAGCAGTTGTCGAATGCGAAAGGCAGTTCCCTCGATGGTATGGACTAGGAAGCCAGTGGAACCATGAATTATTTGCCGGCGTATCCCTCCTACTGCCCCACCAATTACGGGCTTAGATTTCCACATTGCTTCAGTAACCACCAACCCGAATCCTTCGCGAAGTGATTTTTGAACTACCACCGCTGCTGCTCTTTGTAGGGCGTTAATTTCCCGGTGGGCAGTAGGAGGCAGAGCGAGAATATGGATATCCGGGTCTTTGTCGGCTACTTCCCGAACTTCACTTAGTACGCGCTCGCCTTCAGGGTCGTCTTTTGCGCCTCCTCCCGCGAGAACCAACTGGCAGGGATGGCTACGTCGTGCTAATTGCCAAGCTTTGATAACGCCAATGGGGTCTTTAAGGCGGTCAAAGCGAGACACTTGTAGAATAATAGGAATGGCGGGGTCAACGTTATACTTCGTGAGCACCTGATTGACTTCATCCTCGTCTAGCCCGATGTTTTTTTCCGTAAGTGGATCTATAGCAGGGGGAACAATATTCTGGGGAATAGACAAATCTTTAGCATAGTCGGCTAAGTGAAAAATCGCGGCATCATAACGTTCTACAAATGGTCGCAAGAAACTCCATACCTTTATATCTGCGTCGGACAAATCAATATGACATCTCCAAAGCCAATTGCTTTGCGTGGAACGCTCGCGGATCAAGGCAATGGGCTGGGGATCGTGCATGGCATAAAAGGACATTCCTTTTCGTAGTATATGAAGACCTCTTTCGGTGGTGTCCAAAAACGTTCGCAACATTTGCGGGCTAACTGGTTCGTAACCTCCGTGAAGATTGTTATGAAAGGCTTTGGTTACTGCAAAAAAGTCGGAATCCCCGGGAAGAATGTCCCAGAATGCCTCAATCCCTACGTCACGCATTAAAGGGATTATAGTTGTCAGCAATTCGGCTACCCCGCCTCCTACCGCGGTGGAATTAATATGCTGGATAGTGGCGCCTTTAAGAAATTTGGCAATGAGGCGGATTTCGTGAATCTCTTCCTCGCCAACTATTGATGCATAGGAATCTAGCATCCGGCTTGATAATTCCATGACTCTACCTTCCTTCCCTATGCAGGAGTTCAGCAATGCGTTCGCCTAAACGGTATAAATCAGTGGAATATGGCGAAAGTTGGCGAACGCGTTCCGCGGCATGTTGCGCCCCTTGCTCTTCATCAAGCCAATGAGAAAAGTCGTTATCCTTTTTGCCTAGTCTTAGGGGGGCAGCTACAAAGTGATGGAAAACACTTTCTGCTGGAGCCTTGCGAACCATTCTTCCAAACATGGGAAGGCTGTCGGCTACCAGGCCATTTGGAAATATAAAAGACTGACTTTCTAGAAAGTGAAAGCGTGCTCTTATTCCAACTGAAGGAGTGAGTTCGTTTCTCCCCAGGTAAACATCTATGAGTTGGATAAGGCGTTGTCGAGCTTCATGGATGGAGACGAATTCTAAAGGATCTACTGCAGCGAGTTGCTCTGCCAAGGGTTCGTCGCGTAATGCTTCCCATGTCCAGCGGGCGAAGTCGTTCATGAACTGTGCAGTCATGAAGTGACGCCGAAACAGGGCGAAGTGAAGATGGTAGTAAATGCTACTCCCTGAAACGCGGGCAATGGCTTTTTGTAAAGTTCGAGCACTGTCTGCCCATAAACCAGTATAGCGAGCTAAAGTTGCAGTCGATTGAAATACGAACGGCTCCCTCATGTGCCACCCTCCTACTCAAAACTAGTATTCGTTCAATGCAATTGCAAAATCCGAATTTTTAAGTTTTTTGGAAAGCAGGGATCGCCGTCTACTTGGGGCTCTATTCCCAACTTCTTCGGTTGATAGGCTTTGCAATCGGTTTGTTCGAATACTAGGGAGACTGAAGAATGGCACCAGAATCACAAATAATTTAGCCCGAAAATCTCCGAGATTTCCGGGCTAATCAAGCGGGAATAACAGGAATTCAAGTTCTACAAGAGCAAATTAGCTATTGGCTAGTTTGGCGATTTCTTCTGCTAGATCTTCTTTCTTTTTTTCAACCCCTTCGCCGAGTTGAAAACGCGCAAATCTGCGAATTTGAATATTTTCGCCAGTTTTAGCAATCGCTTCATCCACGATTTGACGAACTGACTTGTCTTGGTCTTTGGCAAAAGACTGGTCAACTAAGCAAGCTTCTTGAAAAAATTTTTCCAGCTTGCCCTCTATTATTTTGTCCCAAGCTCTTTCTGGTTTTCCTGATTCTTTTGCTTGTGCTTGGAAAGCTTCTTTTTCCTTTGCCAACATTTCTGCAGGAATCTCTTCTCGATTTAGCCAGCGAGGGCTGAGCGCCGCAATGTGCATGGCCAAATCCTTCACCAGATTCTGAAATTCAGGAGTACGCGCCACAAAATCTGTTTCGCAGTTTACTTCAATAAGTACTCCAATTTTACCACCCATATGAATGTAGCTGCCTACTGCGCCTTCGGCAGTAATGCGTCCAGCTTTCTGTGAAGCTTTAGAGAGCCCTTTTTGTTTAAGCCAGTCTTCCGCTTTGGCTATGTCTCCACTTGTTTCTAGGAGTGCTTTTTTGCAATCCATCATTCCGGCGCTGGTTCTCTCGCGAAGCTCTCTTACTAGTGCTGCGCTAATTTCTGCCATTTTGTTTATCTTCCTTTCTAACTTTTTAAAGGACTAAATATTATCTAGAAGGCTATTTGCTTTCGACGCGTTCTTTTTCGGGAGCACCTTTTTCTGATTCATTAGAAGGGGCGCTATCGGCTGCTTTGCGAACGACTTCCACTTGCGGACCAGCACGTCGAGACTCTCGCTTATCGCGTCCACGGCGGTCGCGACGGTCGCGACGGTCGCCACGCTCAGGTTTTTCGGTCTTTTCTGTTGTTTTCTCTTCCCGTTCATGTACGCGCGCTGCCCAGCGAGCCGATCCTTCTATGCAGGCATCAGCAATTTTGCTGGCGAAGAGACGAATAGAACGAATGGCGTCATCGTTGCCGGGGACAACAAAATCTACGCCCGTAGGATCGCAATTGGTATCTACTAACGCTACTACCGGAATTCCCAAGCGGCAAGCTTCGTGGATAGCGATCTGTTCTTTTTTGGGATCGACGACAAAGAGAACCCCGGGGAGTCGACTCATTTCTCGAATACCGCCGATATTTTTTTGCAGCTTAGCTCTTTCTCGAAGAAGCCCAGCCACTTCTTTTTTGGGCAAGCGTTCAAAAATTCCTTCTTGTTCCATTTGGTCGATGCTTTTCAGGCGATCGATGCCATGCTTGATGGTGCGAAAGTTGGTAAGAGTTCCGCCAAGCCAGCGATTATTAACGAAAAATTGTCCGCAACGGATTGCTTCTTCGGAGATAGCATCTTGGGCTTGCTTCTTTGTGCCCACAAAAAGTACCGAGCCACCTTTAGCAGCAATATCAGCCACAAATGAATAGGCTTTGCGGAATAAGCCAACTGTTTTCTGAAGATCAATAATGTAAATGCCATTGCGCGCCCCAAAAATATAGGGCTTCATTTTTGGATTCCAGCGTTTGGTCTGGTGTCCAAAGTGAACCCCTGCTTCGAGAAGCTGCCGAATGCTCACTATATTGGGGTTAACAGGATTGAGCGCGCTATTCACGACTTCCGCATCGGCAGAACTAGAAGAACTAGTGGTCTCTGTTGAGGTGTTTTCCATTGGTTTTCTCCGCCATTTCCTTCTTTTCTTGGGACGCGAACGGAAAGCAACTCATTTTGCCTTACCGCACCCCGCGCCAGTCAGGAAATGTGTGTATTGTGAAACTTGACACTTCTAAAAAAGGGTAAATAACTTAGCTTGAATGGCAAAATAAATCAAGCCTCATGTCCACTTGCCACTGTTTCTTTCAGCCTGTTTTTCTGGAGGCAGGGGATGATGCTGTGCTAGAGCGATCAGCGTGTGAGGAAGACTGTGCAATTCCTAAAGATAGAATAGTGCGAAATGCTTCTTCTACGCTCATATTGCTGTCGCGAATCTCGCTTTCCGGGACTATAAGATGAAATCCAGAAGTGGGATTTGGAGTGGTGGGGACATAGACGTTTACATGGTTTTCGGGTATCGAGGGCTCGCGTGCTTTGCCGGTAACAAAGGCCAGCGCCCAAACCCCCTTGCGGGGGTACTCAAGATAGATCACCCGGCTAAATTGACGACTATCGCTTTGCGCCATAGTTTTCAGTAGTTGTTCCAGTGCGGCATAAATGCTTCGCAATACCGGGATGTGCTGGATAATATGCTCGAAAAACTCGAGTATCTTTTTTCCCATAAGCTGCTTGGAGATCCAACCGGTGAACGAAATGGCCAACGCAAGAAGAGCGGAAAATCCTATAACTATAACCGCATCTATCAACGTGGCCAGTAGGGGATTAGAAATCCAATTGGAAGGCTGCCAAGCAGATGGAAGTACTTTGCGCAGTTCCCAGATAGTGCCAAGAGTGGCAAGAACAATCCAAGCTATTACTCCCAGGGGGGTTACTACTAGAATCCCGGAAAGGAAATGGCGGCGCAACAAGGCATTAAGTCTAGGAAGTGGCCCTACTCGTAGATTAAACACGATAACCTCACCTGGTTCGGCAAAAAAATAACACAAACCCGGCTAATGGTAGTTGGCTGGTCGTTCTTGCATGATCTATCGGGCAAGGGTGGGGATATCTTTCGGCTGTTCGGAAAGTGATAGCTTTTCATTATTGTTTTCGATTGTAGGTTTCTCTAGTGCTAAAGAGGGGGATAACCATTCTTTTAATGCCCTGGCGTTTAAAAAGATTTGGAAACGTCCGCTGCTTTTGTTTTTTTGGTCAGTCTTCATTTCCCATGCCTTTCGCGCATCGCTGTAACTTCGCCAATGAGGCTTCCGATGTACGCACTGCACGCAATGTGCCAAAATGCAACCACCGAAAGTTCCGTTAGTTTTGTGCGATTAGCAGGTTGGCTGCTTTGAGCTATGACCTAATGATCATATCAGCCTACGTATTTCGATACTTTGGAGGTGCATCTTTATCTATTTGCGGGCATCGAGAGGATCGATAGGCTCTGGGTCTGGCTCGGTTGGTTCAATAATGGCTTTCGGCGGTTCTAGAGAAGGCAAAGGCTCTTTTTCGACCACGACTTCCGGTTGAGAAACCTCAGTTTTGATTGGCGGCTTGCTTTCAAGCAATCTTTTTCGTGGTTTAGTGGCTAGGGATGAGATCGAGGGGGGGGGTGGTCTAGTATTCAGTTTTGGTGGTTGTTTTGACGAGTATTTGTCTGTGTGGAGAACCGGAGGAGGTGTCGTATTTGTTGGGGTGATTGGAAGTAAGTTCTCTCTAGTAACTGTTGAAGCAGGTGGTTGTTCTTTGGACTGATCAAACGAGCCGGGAATGGCAATTGCGTTGACAGGGGGAGTGATCGTTGGCTTTGGCTCCGAAATGTTCGGGATTGGCAGGGAAGAGCGTAAGGCATGTACTGCCAGATAGGTTGCTGAGCCAGTTGCTACCAATAGGGTAGCTGCAATTAAAAGAGTACGGCGTGCTCCCCGTGTTTTACTTCCTGCGTATCTTTCCAGCTCGCCTGGAGGATACGTTTGGTAGGCTTTTGCTAGGTGTTTACCAGAGGCAGCAATTTCTATTGGGGTAACGGCAGAAGCCTGGGCTTGTAAAGGCAAAGGAGTCGAGTGAGAGCGACGAAAGGTTAGTGGTGAGCTAGGGTGGTCGGAAGTGTTTTTAGGTAAAGGAGTGTGCACTCCAAAATTAGCAGAGGCAGAAGTTGGTGAGAGTATCGGTTCGGAAGCGATAATTCTGTCTATTCGCTTGGCGAAACCTTGATTGGAGGGGTTAGCCAAATGTTCCAGGGCAGCGGCTAACTCGGCCGCATTACAGTATCTCTGATCTCGATTTCGTTCGAGGCATTTAGCAACTATTGCGTCTATTTCAGGAGGTATATCCTCACGAATCGAACTAGGGGGCGGAGGAGTGGTCTCTAAAATGGATGCAAACACTTCCCCAAAGTTATCGCCGTTGAAAGGCATTACCCTAGTTAAAAGCTGGTAAAGACATACTCCTAAAGACCATATATCCGAGCGATGATCTACCGATCTAGAGCTCCGTACTTGTTCGGGAGACATGAAGCTGGGAGAGCCCAGCATGGTGTTAGTAGCCGTCAAGCTAGAAACTGGTCCGGTTGATGCTTTGGAAATACCAAAATCAAGTACTTTAATAATGGAAGAGCCATCAGGAGAATTAGCAAGAAAAAGGTTTGCTGGTTTTAGATCGCGATGAATAATTCCAAGGGCATGTGCTTGGGCAATTGCTTCTAGGGCCTGAAGAACATAATCAACGCAAATTTCTACCTCCAGGGGGCCTTGATTCAACAAAAGAGAATCAAGGTCGCTGCCGTCCAAGTACTCCATAACCATGTAGGCGTTACCACTGGGTAACTTATCGATATCGTAAACTTTGGTTACATGCTCGCTGCGGATACGCGCTGAGGAGCGAGCTTCATTGATAAACCGAGCTACCGATGCTTCACTCGCAGCTATTTCCGGCAACAATAGTTTAATGGCAACTGGTTGGTTTAAAATCTCGTGGTAAGCGCAATATACTGCACTCATTCCACCTCTTCCCACACATTGCTCGATTCTATATTTTTGCGCGAATACGTCGCCCACTTTGGGGAGGTAGCCATCGGTAACTTTTGATAGTGTTCGCATTAGCTATCCGTAGCATCAGCTTGGGCAAAACCCCAGCGTTTCTTCATAATTTGAATCTATTGTTTACGTTCATTATTTCAGCATACGTCACAAACTCCATGAGCGCTACTTCTCGCATTACGCGCTTGGGGCCTTTGCCCCCGTTTAGGCCGCTCACTTCAATAGTTCGTAAAAAGTAGGGTTTTTGCATCCCCAAACTGTGTTTCTTGACAGGAATATCCTCTCCCTCCTATCGTGGCGGCTTAAAGTGGAAAAAAGTGGAGCATAGTGGATCGATAAAAAATCCATTGATATAAGCAGTGGCAGAGAGTGGTAAGGCGCGAATGGCAATCCCATCGGAATTTTGATGTTCTTTCGAGGCTTGTTCGAACATGCGATTGACGAAAAGGGACGAACGAGCGTGCCTGCTCGGTTCCGAGAGGTGCTAACTCGCCACTACGGCGAGCAGTTGGTGGTGACATTTGGGTTTATGGATGAGGCTAAAGAGCATTACTTGAGCATTTATCCGCTGAAAAATTGGGAAGAAATTGAAGTGGCTTTGTCTCGGCGAAATCAGAGCGAGCCCGGAGTCAAAGAAATTTATCGGACGTATGTGGCCAATGCTTTTGACGTGGAAGCTGACAAATTAGGTCGGATTCTTCTTCCGCCTAACCTGCGAGCTCATGCCGAGCTAGAGAAAGAAGTGGTGTGGGTTGGACAAGGCAAGCGGATGCATTTGTGGTCACAGGCTAATTGGAATCAGGCGCAAAGCGCAATGGATGCACAGCAGCATCAAGATACATCCAAAGTGTGGGGAGAAGTAGGTGGTTAACGCTCGATAATTAGAGTTGAGGTGACGAATAATGGCTCTTCATTCCAGACCAGCAGCGGAAAACGCGAGCAGGGCAATGGTTTCAAGTTTTGAGGTCGCAGTTATGCGCTGCGAAGGTGATGTGGGCGAATTCGAGCTTGCGCATATGAATGAAGAGCTTTTCCGCCTGGCGCATTATCACTGCAATAAGGTGATTTTAGATTTAAGTGGTGTAGAGCACGTTCACTACCGGGGGCTTCGCGCATTGGCTTTGCGAGCGCGGCTGCTGCGGGAAGCGGGCGGCGACCTGAAACTAGTGGGGCTTTCTCCTTATCTGGTCACCATTTTTTGTGCTGCCGGAGTTTCAGAAGAGTTTGAACGCTATGATTCTGTAGATGCGGCCAAGGCTGCTTTTGTAAATCTCCCCGCTTTGGCCTGGGCACGGAGCTGACCGGGTTGGAATTTAGGCATGTAACCGTTTTGAGAGAGGAAGTAGTCATGCTTCTACGACCTCGGCAGGGCGCTTTTTTGCTTGATGGCACATTGGGAGGTGGGGGACACGCCGAAGCTATATTGGAAAAAGGTGGCACTGTATTGGGGTTAGATCGCGACCCCCACGCGATTTTGGCGGCCAGGACTCGCTTGCAACGGTTTGGAAAAAAGTTCGAGGCGGAACAGGCTTCGTTTTCCGAAGCCAAGCAGATTCTGCATCGGCGAGGTATAGCAGGAATAGATGGAGTGGTTCTTGATTTGGGGGTGAGTTCGTCACAACTGGACGAACCTGGGCGAGGCTTTTCGTTTTCACAAGAAGGACCGCTAGATATGCGCATGTCCTCTTTTGGCCAAACTGCCGCCGAGTTATTGGCGGATTGCAGTGAAAAGGAATTGGAACAGATACTGCGTGAATATGGTGAAGAGCCTTGGGCCCGCCGAATTGCCAATGCGATTTTACGAGAAACGCCTTTGCCTCAAACCACCACCCAGTTAGCTGCGGTGGTGGCCAGGACTATTCCTCGTAAGCTCTGGCCCCAGCGAATTCATCCAGCGACAAGGACTTTTCAGGCTCTACGAATTGCTGTTAACCGTGAATTAGACGAACTGGATTCTTTTTTGAGCGATTTGCCTACTCTCCTTACCCCAGGGGGAAGAGCAGCAATAATTAGTTTTCATTCTCTTGAAGACCGCAAAGTAAAACAGCAAATGGCTTCATTGGAAGGTAAGTGCAGATGTCCTCCCAAGCTTCCTATATGTGCCTGCGGTGTAAAAGGAGATTTTCGGGTAATTACCCGTAAAGCGTTGGTAGCCGGTCCTGCTGAATTGTCCCAAAACCCCCGTTCCCGCAGCGCTCGTTTGCGAGCAGTGGAGAAAATACAATGAATGACCTTAAAAGAAAATCTCGAGTCCGCAAAGCCATGACTGTGGGCCAAGTGCGCACTGTTCTGCTGGCAGCTTTAGTTGCTTCTCTTTTTGCCGCAGTAGGGGTTTTTCATACATCAGTGCGTGTTTCTGTAGTGCGTAGCGGGTATGAGCTTGGGCAGGTAGAGAAAGATTACCGAAAGCTACTTCGAGAGAATGAGCGGCTAAAACTGGAGAGGGCGACCCTACGTTCGGCTTCTCGTTTGGAATCTATTGCTCGGTCGCGACTAGGAATGACCTCTCCCACCGCAAGGCAAATAGTGGCAATAAGTCTTTCCCAGCCTACTAAAGCTGATTCTGCATCGCCCGACTTAATGGCTACGGCAATGATTCCTGCCCGATCCTCAAGATAATGGGAATGCTCATGACGCGCCGACAAACCCTTTCCTCGAACATGGATCCCAAAGTAATTCGAGGAGTGCGCGTTCGCATTTTTTTACTTATTGTTCTCTTTGTACCTTTATTCGGAGCATTGCTGTACCGGGCGATCCACCTTCAGGTATGGGAGGGAAGTAAACTCTCTAGTTTCGCCCGGGACCAATATATTAGGAATATCGCCCTACCGGGACGTCGAGGGGCTATTCATGATCGTCGAGGGGCTCCGCTTGCAATTAGCGTGGACGTTGAGAGTATTTTTATAAACCCGTTGAAGCTTGCGGAAATGGGACCGACCGAGTCTTCGAAAGCAATACGAGAATTGGCTAAAGCTTTATCGCTAGATGCTAAGCGTTTAGAACGCACCATCAGTGCTTCCAAACATTTTGCTTGGGTCAAGCGCCAAGTAAGTTCCCGTGAAGCTTCCGTGGCGAGAGCATTGGAAATACCTGCCTTGGGATTTACCAAGGAGGCGCGAAGGTTTTATCCGCAACGCGAGTTAGCAGCGCATGTTTTGGGCTTTGCAAATATTGACGGACGAGGACTGGAAGGCATTGAATTGGCTTTCGATGACCTATTAAAAGGAAAACCACGATCTATTGCTGGATTACGTGATGCTAGAGGTCGTTCGGCCATTATAGAGGGGGCTATTCCTTCTGAGGCATTAGAAGGGGCTTCTATTACTCTAACTATTGATAGCACTATTCAATATTTGACCGAAAAAGCCCTGAATGTCGCAGTCAAACAATACCAAGCATCCTCAGGTTTTGCGGTTGTTTTGGCTCCGGCTACTGGGGAAATTTTGGCATTGGCAAACGTTCCCACATTTAATCCTAATAATCCTGTTCAATCATCGCGGAAAGCTCGGCGTAATCACGCTATTGCCGATCAATTCGAACCAGGGTCTACTTTTAAAATATTTACTATTGCTGGCGCACTGGAAAAAGGAGTGATTACTTCAGAGAGTCAGTTTTTCTGCGAAAACGGCCGTTACGCAATAGGAAGACGCGCTATTCATGATCATCACGGATATGGAAATTTAGATTTAGAAGGAATAATTCAGGTTTCTTCCAATATCGGTGCCACTAAAATTGCAGAAAAACTCGGTCGGGAGAATTTGCAGGCCGCGTTTCGAGCCTTTGGATTTGGCGAAAAACCGGGTTCGGGCTTAAGAGGTGAGGCTCGCGGTTCACTTCCTTTTCCCCGCGCTTCTATTGCACTGGCTACCCAAAGTTTTGGGCAGGGAGTGTCGGCGTCGGCATTACAAATTGCTGCTGCTTTTGGCGCGGTTGCCAATGGAGGCGAGCTCATGCGCCCTTATCTGGTTACCAAGGCGGTTGATCCCGATGGTGCACTAATTATGCAGCAAGAACCCGATAAAATTCGTCGGGTTATTTCTTCCAAAAATTCGCGCCTCTTGTTGGACATGATGAAGTCGGTAGTCGAAAAAGAAGGGACTGCGACAGCGGCTTGGATGGACGAATACGAAGTAGCAGGCAAAACCGGCACCGCTCAGAAGGTCGATTTTGTAACTGGTGGATACTCGGCAAAAAAGCGCACGGCTTCTTTTGTAGGAATAGTTCCCGCGGAGGCGCCGCGGCTAGTTATTCTAGTGGTTATTGATGAACCTACCAGCGAGGTATATGGGGGAATTGTTGCGGCCCCGGCTTTTAAGGAAATTGCTCAGGGCGCACTTGCCCATTTAGGAATTCCGCCTTCTCCTAGCAAGAAAAACCAGCTGCTGACGGCTAATTCAAAAGAGAACCTTGCAAGCAATAATGCTAACAAAAAATCTACCTCCAAGGCATCGATCTCAAAACAAATACAGGCCGATGGAGCAAGCGATGGGTTTATCGAGGAAGCGCAAGTTCCTTTGGCGGAAACCGAAGCCTTGGTGCCGCTAGTAATCGGAATGAATACTCGTGGGGTGGTAAAAGTGCTAACTGCCGCTCATCTGGTTCCCGATCTGCAAGGAAAAGGAAAAGTGGTAAAGCAAACCCCGGTAGCAGGAACTGCACTACCCAAAGGTTCTTCAGTGATGGTGCAGTTAGAAGCCAGTTCCAATACAGAGCGCTAGGAGTTTGGAGATTCTCTCTGACGGTGACCGAAATATGAAACTTTCCACGATAATCGCAGCGCTAGACGTAACCAATCATGTAAACATGCAGAATGACCCCGAGATATTGGATATCTGTTGTGACTCGCGTTTTGTGCGTCCAGGTTCGTTCTTTTTTGCGCTTTCGGGAAGTCGAGCTCATGGAGCACAATTTGTTAAACAAGCAATACAACAAGGTGCAGTAGCTATTGCGTGTGAGCAATCGATACCATTGGACAGCCTGGGGGAATTATTTTCGGTACCGGTTTTACAGGTTTCTCATGGCCGACGATCAATGGCTGCCGCGGCAGCGATTTTTTTCCATAAGCCAGCGCACGCAATGACTCTTTTGGGGGTGACCGGCACCAACGGTAAGACCACTATTACTTATCTCGCTGAAGCCATGCTCAAAGCAGCAGGCGAAAGCAGTGGAGTGATAGGCACGGTGAATTATCGAACTTCTCAGTGGGTGTTACCTGCCTCCCATACCACTCCCGAGAGCAATGTTTTGCATAGAATTCTTGATGATATGCGCAAAGATCATGTTTCTACGGTGGTTATGGAAGTAAGCAGCCACGCATTGGCGCAAGAGCGAGTGCACGGCCTTACATTCACCAGTGTAGCTTTTACCAATTTGACGCGAGATCATCTTGATTACCATCAGAACCTAGAAAACTATTTTGGTGCTAAGCGCAAACTAGTGATGGAGCTATGCGCTGGGATAGTAGTTGCCAATGCGGATGACCCTTATGGAAATCGCCTACTAGAAGAATTGGAGCGCGAGGGTCGAACAGGTTGGGGTTTTTCTACTTGTGGCCGAGCAGCAGAAATTTGGGCTAGGGGGGTTGCTTGCGATATTGACGGTATGACTGGAACTCTAGTCACTCCTCGGGGAGAAGCTCCCTTTCGTACCTCTTTAGTGGGGGGGCACAATTTACAGAATATTTTAGCTGCAGCCGGAATGGTTCTGGGTGCCGGCTTTGACTGGCAAGCGGTAATTGCGGGGATTAATTCTCTAGAAGGCATTCCGGGTCGATTGGAGCGGGTTAGCCGGCAAGGCGTACCAGTTTTTGTAGACTATGCGCACACTCCCGATGCTCTTGCTAGGGCATTGGTCGCTCTTCGACCACATATCGAGGGTAGGCTCATTGTAGTGTTTGGTTGCGGGGGAGAGCGCGATTTAGGAAAACGTGCTCTCATGGGAGAGGCTGCGGTCAGTGGTAGTGACCTTACCATTGTTACTAGCGATAATCCGCGTTCGGAAGATCCCCAAGCAATAATTGACCAAATAATTCCCGGACTGTGCAAAGCGGGAGCAGACTCGGTTTCTTGGAAAGAAGCTTCATCCGGAGCCAGAGGCTGGATACAAGAAGTCGATCGACGTAAAGCTATTGAAATGGCTATCGATTTAGCCCGGGAAGGTGATGTAGTGCTGTTGGCAGGAAAGGGACACGAAAACTATCAAACTATCGGGCAAACTAAATTGCCATTCGATGACCGTGAAGTGGCATTACACCAACTGGAGGCTCGTTTATGAGTGCTTCTTTTAGTTTGGCAGAAATTATCAAAGCTACTAACGGTATTCCTCAGGGAAGATTGCCTAATACTTTTGAATCGATTTCTATAGATACTCGCTCTCTTGTTCCCGGCGCACTTTTCGTGGCCCTCAAAGGCGAATCTTTTGACGGTCATCAATTTCTTCGCCAGGCGGCAGAAGCTGGTGCTGGGGGAGCAGTGGTGCAACGGGGTAAGAATTATGAGGTGCCAAAAGCGTGGGGGGTGATAGAGGTAGATAATACGTTAACCGCTTTAGGAAAAATTGCTCAGTTCCATCGTCAAAAATTTTCTATTCCTTTAGGAGTAATTACCGGGTCAAATGGCAAAACTACTGCCAAAGAAATGATTGGTTCTATTTTGGAACAGAAAGGCTCAGCACTAAAAACTGAAGGAAATCTTAATAATGAAATCGGAGTGCCGCTAACCTTACTGCGCCTGGAATCTCATCATCAAACTGCCATTATTGAAATGGGCATGAACCATGCTGGTGAATTATCGCGGCTATCAAAAATGGTGCAGCCTCAATGTGCCTTGATTACTCAGGTTTCTTCCGCGCATTTGGCCGGGTTAGGCTCTGTAGAAGAGGTAGCTAAGGCAAAGGGCGAAATTTTTCATGGCCTGTCGGTTAATGGTTTGGCGATTGCCAATGGCGACGATCGGTTGGCTCGTCGGGAAGCTCTATCTTCTGGCAGTAAAGTTATATTGTACGGCCGTGGAAATGATGCCACTGTTCGGCTTACTAAGCTATCAACCGCTAGCCAGCAAGGAATAGAGATTGAGTTAGTATATGAGTCTCATTCCTACCCGGTTCGTTTATCGTTTTTTGGAGAACATAATGCCTGGAATGCTTGTGGAGCTTTTGCCATGGGAATTGCCCTTGGTTGTTCCGCTCAACAATGCGTGGATGGGCTGGAAGCGGCGAGGCCATGGAAGCATCGCTTAAATTTGTTATCTTCTCCCCGAGGGTATTTCGTGTTGGACGACTGTTATAATGCTAATCCGGCATCGGTAATGGCTGCCTTGGAGACTTTACGAACATTAGCGCGGGGACATCGTTCTTTGGCAGTGCTAGGAGACATGCTGGAGTTGGGAGAAGAAGAAAAGAAACTGCATGAAAAAGTGGGCGAATACGCTATTCGTATGGGTGTGCAAGCGATGGCAGTATTCGGGCCGCGTTCCCAGGCGATTTTTGACGCAGTTAGTAAAACATTGGGGAATAGCGCTATTTATTTTCCCGAAACTAATGAATTGAATTTGCCCGAATTAAATCGTTTTTTTTCAAAACAAATAGCAAGCGGCGATGTGGTTTTAGTAAAAGGAAGTCGGGGGATGAAGCTTGAGCGAGTGGTTGATTGGCTAATGAGCTGCTAGCTCGTTTTTGAACGAAAGGTCTCTGGAAAAATGCTGTACAATTTATTATTCCCCCTGGCAGATAAAGTCGGATTTTTTAATATTTTTCGGTATCCATCGTTTCGAGTGCTTAGCGCTGTTATATTTTCATTGGCGTTGGGAATGGTGGCCGGACCTTTGTTAATATGCCGTTTGCGTAAATTGCAGCACGGGCAGTCTAATGTTCGGGAAGACACTCCTGATACCCATTTAAAAAAAGCGGGAACTCCCACTATGGGAGGGGTTATTATCTTAGTTTGTACTACCTTGGGAACTCTGCTTTTTGCCGATCTTACTAATCGTTACGTATGGACTGCATTGGTGCTTTTTGTAGGATGTGGGGCAGTGGGTTTCTGCGATGATTATTTGAAGATTTCAAAAAAAAATTCCAAAGGGTTATCAGGAAAGCGAAAACTTTTTTTTCAAACTTTGATATTTCTGGGAGCAATTTCTATTAATCTCGACTTGAACAAAGGGTGGCAATGGCCATTTAATATTGATTCTAATTTGACTTTTCCTTTTATTTCTACCAACACATTTCATTGGGACATGGGCTGGTGGTATTTGCCATTTGCTTGGTTAGTAATAATTGGTACTTCTCACGGAGTGAATTTAACTGACGGTTTAGACGGCCTAGCTATTGGTCCATCTATTGTCTCCGCTAGCACTCTTGCTATTCTAGCCTACATTGTTGGCGCTTCCATACTTGTTCCCAAAGGAGGATCGCTAATATATTTGGCCGATTATCTGTACGTGCCTCACATTCCTGCGGCAGTCGAGTTAGCTGTATTTGGGGCTTCTTTAGCGGGTGCAGGAATAGCTTTTCTTTGGTTTAATACTTATCCGGCCTCGGTATTTATGGGCGATTTAGGGTCGTTATCTATTGGTGCTGGTTTGGGTTCGCTGGCAGTATTGACCAAAAATGAAGTGGCATCAGCTATACTTCACGGTATTTTTTTAGTGGAAGTGCTCTCGGTAACTGTTCAGGTTTTTTGGTTTAAGCGAACTGGTAAACGCTTTTTTTTGCGTGCTCCTATTCATCATCATTATGAGCTAGCTGGGTGGGCGGAGCCGAAAATTATAGTGCGATTTTGGATCATCTCTCTTCTTCTTGCAGGAGTAGCGCTTGCAAGTCTAAAACTACGATGACTTTGGAAACGACTGATTGGAAAAACCTAAAAGTATTAGTGGTAGGAATGGCCCGTAGTGGGCTGGCAGCAACTCGTTTAAGCCTTTCGTTGGGGGCTCACGTAATTGCTGCCGATAGTCGAAAGAAAAATGAATTGGGAGAGACCGCGACTCTGCTTTCCTCCTGGGGGGTCGAATTAGTTCTAGGGCCTCATGACCAAGAGCTTCTTAGAAAAGTAGACCTGGTAGTGGTTAGCCCTGGGGTTCCCTTGTCGTCAGCTTTTATACAAGCAGCAATAAGGGCCAAAATACCTGTTTGGGCGGAAGTAGAGCTTGCCAGCCGTTTTTTGAATGGAAAAATCATTGGCGTTACCGGTACCAATGGAAAAAGCACCATTACTTCGCTAATTGGATGCCTTTGTGAAAAAGCGGGCTACAAAACCTTTACTGGCGGAAATTTGGGAACACCATTGAGCGAAGCGGCCTTGTATCGCGAACAGCCACAAATACTGGTTTGCGAGCTTTCCAGTTATCAGTTGGAAGGAATTGTTACCTTTAGACCGCAGGTGGCTTGTGTATCTAATTTGACTCCCGATCATATTGATCGTTATCCCAATTTCCAAGCATACGGTGCAGCCAAGAAAAGAATTTTTATGAACCAAACTGAAAACGATTTTGGGGTGGTAAATGCTGGCGATTATAAAACAATAGAAATGGTCGGGGGAGAACAATGCCAGGTGGTAGATTTTGGTTTCGGAACGGCGAGATCGATTTTGAATTCGTCATTAGCTTCTGGCGCTCGTTATGATGGGCAATCGATATGGGTAAAATGCTTTGGTTCTGCGGAAGAATACCAAGTGCGAAATCGAGCTTTGCGTGGAAAACACAATATTGAAAACGCTATGGCGGCAATATTATGTGCTCGATTAGCGGGAGTGGAGGCTCAGTATATTCAGGCTGGCATGGATGCTTTCCCCGGGTTGGCTCATCGTCTGGAATATGTAGGGAATATCAATTCGGTGGAATACATTAACGATTCTAAGGCCACCAATGTGGACTCGGCAATAGTGGCTCTGCAGTCCTTTAATAAGGCGGTTTGGCTAATATTGGGGGGACGAGGGAAGAAAGTCCCTTATACACCGTTAGTAGAGCTTTCTCGGAGAAATGTACGCGCAGTTCTAACTATTGGGGAAGACGCACAAGTAGTAGAATCGGCTTTTCAATCGGTAGTTGAGGTGATTTCTTGTGGTGATTTAGGTCGAGCAATAGAAATAGTTTTCCAGCGAGCCAGTCCTGGCGAGGTGGTGTTGTTTTCCCCAGCTTGCGCTTCTTTTGATCAATACCGGAATTATGAAGAACGAGGCAATCATTTCAAAATGCTGGTGAAGTCGCTCCCGGGGTTTTCGCGACAGGAGAATTTCTAATGGGAAGAAAAAATTCTCCCTTAGTAGGAGCGCGCATTGATTTAGTATTGCTAGCAGCTACCCTGGCGCTTTGCGTGCTGGGAATTGTGATGGTGTACTCTGCTTCGGCAGTTTCTGCGCATTCGCGGATGGGAGATAGCGCTTTCTATTTAAAGCGCCAGGCATTGGCTTTTGGAGTGGGAATACTGGGAATGATCGGCGTGCTAAAAATTGGGTATCGTCGTTTAGCTTTTTTTGCTTATCCAGTGCTTCTACTTAGCATTGCGTTACTAATTGCAGTGCTGATTCCGGGGGTTGGCTCCATGGCGGGAGGTGCTCGTCGATGGATTCGATTGCCGGGGTTTTCTTTACAACCGGGAGAGTTCGCCAAAATGGCACTGGTAATATACTTGGCTTACTCTCTTGCCAAAAAACGAGAAAAGGTAAAGATATTTTCTATCGGATTTTTGCCGCACTGTATTATTACCGCGATACTAGCGGTGCTGGCACTGGTTGAGCCCGATTTTGGAACTGCGGTAACCATGGGACTAATTTTATTCGCACTTCTTTTTGCTGCAGGAGCAAAAATTAGCTACTTAATAGGTTCTATCCTTTTGGCGCTTCCCCTGGCTTATCATTTAATAGCTAGTTCGCCGTACCGCATGAAAAGAATTCTTGCCTTTATGGACCCCTGGACGTACCGCCGAGATGTTGGTTATCAAATCGCAGAATCGCTTATGTCTATCGGGTCAGGTGGGGTTACTGGTCTAGGATTGGGAGATGGAAGGCAAAAGCTTTTTTTTCTTCCAGAGGCGCATACTGATTTTATTTTCAGTATTATTGGAGAAGAGTTGGGGCTTTTGGGCGTTACTATGGTAATTGCTTTGTATGGTGTGATTGTATGGCGGGGAAGTCGCGCAGTCTTAAATTCCAGTGAATCTTTTGGCGCATATTTGGCTTTAGGTATTACTGTATTTATTGGATCTCAAGCAGTAGTGAATATGGCCGTGGTCATGGGAATGCTCCCTACCAAAGGACTTACCCTTCCTTTGGTGAGTTATGGCGGTTCTTCTCTAGTAGTTTGCCTAATAGCGGTGGGTCTGCTGCTTTCTATCGGCCAAAGTCGAGGCGGATTTTTGCGTCCGCAAACAACCAACCTAGGAGGAACGAAATGAAGGTGGTCATAGCTGGAGGGGGAACAGGTGGCCATCTTTTTCCTGGTATTGCTCTAGCGGAAGAACTGCTAACTCGCGCGCCAAATCGTCACGATGTTCTTTTCGTGGGAACAGAAAAGGGAATCGAGTCGCGAGTGATTCCGCAAAGTGGATGGAAGCTGGAATGTATTGAGATTACCGGATTAAAAAACGTTGGTTTTTGGAAATTCTTAAAGGGAACTTGGGGCCTTCCCAAATCAGTAATACAGGCTTTATCGATACTGCGCAAATACAAGCCAGACGTGGTGGTGGGAGTAGGAGGATATGCTTCTGGACCAGTGGCAGTGGCAGCATGGGTGCTAGGAATTCCCATTGGTGTTCAAGAGCAAAACGCATTTCCTGGATACACCAATAGAATGTTAGGGTATTTCGCAGAAGTAATATTTACTGCTTTTCCCGAAGCCTCGCGTCATTTGCCTAAAGACAAGGTCCAAATGCTAGGAACACCAATACGCAGGAAGCTATTAGACAATTATTTAAAGAGTACCATTCCTCATGAAAAATTCAATCTTTTGGTATTTGGGGGATCTCAAGGCTCACAAATATTAAATAAAAAAATGATGGATGCTGTTCCTTTTTTAAAAAACGTGAATGACAAAATGTGCATTCAGCACCAAACCGGTGAAAAAGACCTGCATTGGGTACAACAAGAATACCAACGGTTTGGTTGTCTTGCTTCGGTTACTGGTTTTATCAAAGATATGTCACAAGCTTATGCCCAAGCAGATGTTATTGTGTGCCGGGCAGGAGCCACTACTCTTTCCGAATTGACTGTGGCGCGCAGGGCTGCCATTTTAGTCCCTTTTGCTGCTGCTGCCGACAACCATCAAGTATTAAACGCTCGTTCTCTGGTTGAAGCTGGCGCGGCTTCAATGATTCTAGAAAACGAGCTCACCGGAGAGCGTTTAGCCAAAGAAATAGTTGCGCTCATGAATACCGAATGTCGCCGAAAAATGGAACGGGCAGCGGGTATGTTGGGGCGGCCGCAAGCTGCCAAAGAAATAATTGACGTTTTGGTTGAGATTGTTGGCAGAAGGCAAAAGCCGCGGGAAAGGATGGGATAGGTAATGGTTTCGGTGCGTAATCGCAAAGCACGGGTTCATTTCGTAGGGATCGGAGGAATCGGCATGAGCGGCATCGCCGAAGTTCTTCTTAATCTTGGGTATTCTGTGACCGGAAGCGATTTAAAAGTTTCCGAGATTACTGAGCGATTGTCAGAGCAAGGCGCAACAATACATACTGGCCCTCATCGAGCAGAAAACGTAAAACAATGCGATGTAGTAGTTATTTCTTCAGCGGTTAAAAAAGACAATCCCGAAGTTTTAAGTACTCGTGCCCTTAAAATACCGGTGATTCCTCGTGCAGAAATGCTTGCCGAGCTAATGCGTCTAAAGTACGGAATAGCTATTGGCGGTAGTCACGGGAAAACTACTACTACTTCCATGATTGCCACTGTATTAGCGGCTGGCGGATTAGATCCCACCGCAGTAGTAGGTGGCAAACTAAATTCTTTGGGTTCCAATGCCAAATTAGGCAAAAGCGAACTTATGGTGGTGGAAGCTGACGAGTCGGACGGGTCTTTTTTAAAACTTTCTCCCGCTATTGCGATAATCACCAACATTGATCCTGAGCACATGGATCACTATGGCACGTTAGACAAGCTGAAGAATTCATTTGTCGAGTTTGCAAATATAGTTCCATTTTATGGGATGGTAGTAATGTGCCTGGATCATCCCAATGTGCAGGCCCTTTTGCCACACATTGAAAAAAGAGTGGTTACATATGGATTTTCGGCGCAGGCAGATTATCGCCTGGCCAATGTGAAGCTTGACGGTTTCATGACTAGATTCAAAGTCTATCGCCATGGTGAAGACCTGGGTGAATTCGCAGTTCAAATGGTAGGACGTCACAATGCCCAGAATGCTTTAGCCGCAGTTGTCGTCGCGGATGAAATGCGAGTGCCTCTTTCAGTGGTGCGAGAAAGTTTGAGCCAATTTGGGGGTATTCAACGAAGATTCACGGTAAGAGGAGAAGTTAACGGAATTACCGTAATTGATGATTACGGTCACCACCCTTCGGAAATTCGCGCTACTATTAAGGGAGCCAAAGAGGCATTCGACCGGCGAATAGTGGTAGCTTTCCAACCCCATCGCTATACCAGAACCCATTTATTAATGGACGATTTTGCTACCGCATTTAACGATGCCGACCTGTTATTCGTGACCGAAGTTTACGCTGCCGGGGAAATTCCAATTGCTCAGGCATCGGGAGAAAGAATGGTGGAGGCGATTCGGGCTTGCGGGCATCATGATGTAACTTTTGTTTCTCGTGCAAATGTGGTCGCGGCATTGAATACGCGAGTAAAAAAGGGCGATCTGGTTTTAACTTTGGGCGCAGGTGACATTAGTAATTGTAGCGCGGAGTTTCTCGCTTATTTAAAGGGTGCTAGTTGCTCATGATTTCGTTGAGCCTTTTGGAAAAGGCCTTGGGAGGCTTTGCGCAAAAACATGTGGCCCTGGCTGGTCGTACCAGTATTCGAATCGGCGGAAAAGTTGAATACTGGGTAGAGCCAAGTAACGAACAATCATTGATTCAAGTGGTGGATTTGTGCGTGCAAAGCTCGACATCGTATTGTGTATTGGGGGCAGGAACCAATGTCTTGGCTTCTGACGAAGTAACTACTGAATTAGTGATTCATTTGCCCTCTCAGTTATTCCGCGGCGAAAAAATGGACCATCGAAATTTACACTGTTGCGAAGTAACATTGGGGGCGGGCGAACCATTATCTAAGCTTTGCAATTATGCACAACGTTACGGGTGTATGCAAACCGAGGCGTTGTGGGGGATTCCAGGAACAGTAGGTGGGGCTATAAAAATGAATGCCGGCACCAAAGAAGGAAGTATTGCGAATTTTTGCGTTGAGGTTGGTATTTGCCGGCCGGGAAAACAACATATTCTCTCCGCTAGCGAAATAGGTTTTTCCTACCGTTCAAGTCGATTGCCTAAAGGATCAGTGATATCTTGGGCAAAATTTAGATTGCCTTTGGGTAACCCGGAGCAGATTACTAAAAGTCGTCAAGCTGTGCTAGATGCTGCGGCGAAGCGAATGCGAACACAACCTCTGCAGTGGCCAAATTTTGGCTCGGTTTTTAAAAATCCACCCGGAAAATCGGCTGGTCAATTAGTTGAAGCGTGCGGATTGAAAGGAGAAAGGCTTGGTGGGGCGCAGATTTCACAGCTCCATGCAAATTTCATAATTAATCGGGGAGATGCAAAGTCCATCGACGTATTGCGGTTAATGCGTAAAATGCAGGATGCAGTGCTTGATAAGTTTGACGTTCTAATGATTCCAGAAGTGATGTTTTTGGGCGAATCAGACTCTTCCCTGGCTCCGAGAGAAATGGTGACCATGGAAAGAATGGGCCTATAAAAATGAGCGCAAAGTATGTAGGGAGCGCGCCCTCAAATGGGTAGAAGGGTAATTCATTGGCTCGTGGCCGCAAAAATAGAAGACGTGTAGATCGAGAAGCATTGCGCGCTGCGACATTCAATGCGGTGCTGCGGGCGCTTAAAGCCACGTTTTTAATTGCGCTTTTGGTAGGAATGTGCTTGGTCGCTGCCTACGGCGCAGGAAAAGTCAAAGAATACTTCTGCTCTTCTCCTACCTTTGCAATCGAAAAGTTTCGCTTTGAAGGTATTAATCATGCGCAGCAACATGAATTGATTCGTTTAGGAGGGGTGGCAGTAGGCGACAATATTTTTAGAATAGACTTGCCTGAAATTGAAAAAGGCATGAGTGACCACCCGTGGGTGCAGCATGTTGTACTAGAGCGTAAGTATCCGCGAACGGTAGTAATTCGGGTTAAAGAATACGAGCCAGCGGCTTTGGCAGAATTGGGCGGGTTTTATTACGTCGATTCTGAGGGAAAAGCGTTTAAAAAGCTGGCTTTAGGCGAACCAGCAGATTTTCCCGTCTTGCGGGGTTTCACTCGGGAAGACTACGTTGCTGGAAAGGAAGAAATAGAGAAGTTTTTTCGGGAGGCATTAAAGGCCTTTAATCTATATAGTCACGCTGGATTGGAAAAACAAGAACCAGTTTCCGAGATCCAGATCGATCGCCATGATGGCTTCAATTTTTTTTGCGGGCATCAAGCCATGGTGGTGAGATTGGGTTTCGGACAGTTTAAGGAAAAGTTTTTAAAACTCGAAAAAATTTTAGCTAGCCTGTCAAGTCGGAATCAAAAAGCCGAAATTATCTATCTCGATAATCGTACTCGCCCAACCTGGGTCCCGGTCCAGTTGGCAAATCAAGAGGAGGAGAAAGTGCAATGAGGCTCGTGTAGCTTCGCTCTGGCGAGAGCCTGGGGACAATGGTGTCTCATTTAGCGGCCAACAAGTTGGTAAATACGCGAGAGAAATAGCGTTAGTAGGAGAGGCAAATGACAAAGAAGTCTGGAGAAATTGTAGTAGGGCTTGATATTGGAACTACCAAAATTTGTTGTATTGTTGGAGAAATTACTGACGAAGGCATAGATATCATTGGTATTGGCACCCATCCCTCGAAAGGTCTGCGCAAAGGGGTGGTAGTTAATATTGAGTCTACAGTAACATCAATCCGGCGTGCCATTGAGGAAGCCGAACTGATGGCTGGCTGTGAAATAAGTACCGTGTACACGGGAATTGCTGGTGGTCATATTCGCGGTCTGAATTCTCAAGGAATTGTGGCAGTTAAAGACAAAGAGGTTAGAGAAGCTGACATTCAGCGAGTGATTGACGCAGCCAAAGCAATTGCTATTCCTTTAGATCGCGAAGTTGTGCATGTATTGCCGCAAGAATTCGTGATTGATGACCAAGGAGGAATAAAAGATCCTTTGGGAATGGCAGGAGTGCGTTTGGAAGGCAAAGTGCATATCGTGACTGGCGCGGTTTCTAGCGCTCAAAATATTGTGAAATGCGCCAATCGGACTGGGCTCAATGTTGCCGATATTGTTCTCCAGCCTTTAGCTTCTAGCGAAGCATGCCTTTCCGAAGAAGAAAAAGAATTGGGGGTATGTCTGGTAGACATCGGTGGTGGCACTACTGATATTGCAATTTTTTCAGGTGGCGCTATTGTGCATACTGCGGTTATTGCTTTAGGTGGAAATAATCTGACCAGCGACATTTCTATTGGGCTGCGAACACCAGCGCATGAGGCAGAACGTATAAAGCAAAAATATGGATGTGCATTGGCTTCGATGGTGAGTAAAGAAGAACAAATGGAAGTTCCCAGCGTGGGAGGACGCGATCCCCGGCTTCTTACTCGCTCCATTCTCTGTGAGATTTTGGAGCCGCGGGTGGAAGAAATTTTTCAACTAGTTCATCGGGAAATCCAAAAATGCGGATACGAAGAACTTCTGGCTTCCGGAGTAGTTATCACTGGAGGCTCAGCATTGCTATCAGGGATGACTGAGTTAGCGGAAGAAGTAATGGGTTTGCCAGTCCGTCGCGGTCTTCCCAAAGGTATTGGAGGGCTGGTAGACGTAGTAAAAAGCCCCATGTATGCCACTGGCGTAGGTTTGGTGCTGTATGGCGCCAAACATCAGGATTCGCGTTATTTCAAAATTCGCGAAGACAATCTGTATCGTAAGGTGCGCGATCGTATGCGTGGATGGCTGGAAGAAATTTTTTAAGCAACCATAAAATCATTTCCATTTTCAAAAAAATTTAGGAGAAAACCAATGAACGATTTTCAAGAAGTAAAGCAGGCTGCAAAAATTCGAGTAATCGGCTGCGGTGGAGGCGGATGTAATGCAATTAACACCATGATTAATGCGGGCGTGGAAAGAGTAGAGTTCATTGCCTGCAATACTGATATTCAAGCGCTGACGTCCAACAAAGCTCCTCAGAAAATTCAGATAGGACAAGACATAACTAGAGGGTTAGGAGCGGGAGCCAACCCGGAAGTGGGGCGTTCGGCGGCATTGGAAAGCAAAGACGAAATATGTGCGGTGCTGGAAGGCGCGGATATGGTTTTTGTCACTGCAGGAATGGGCGGCGGCACCGGTACGGGAGCCGCTCCGGTAGTTGCTGATATTGCTAAGAACATGGGGGCTCTTACGGTTGGCGTAGTCACCAAACCTTTTCTTTTCGAAGGAAACAAGCGCAGGAAGCAGGCAGATCAAGGCTTGGTGGAATTAAAAGCTGCGGTAGATACCCTAATCACCATTCCCAACCAAAGATTACTGGCTCTTAATGATGAACGTATGCCGCTGCTGGATGCATTTAGGCGAGCCGATGAAGTATTGCTAAATGCAGTGCAAGGAATCAGCGATTTAATTCAATATAACGGTTACATTAATGTCGACTTTGCTGATGCCCGTACCATTATGCAGGATAGGGGCTTGGCCTTAATGGGCACTGGCGTTGGTCGGGGAGAGCGCAGAGCGCTTGAAGCAATGCAGCAAGCGATCAATAGTCCTCTATTAGAAGAAGCTACTATTGATGGGGCAACTGGCCTTTTGATCAACATCACTGCTCCAAAAGAGATTTCTCTTCAGGAAATCAACGAAGCGGTTTCTTTAGTGCAGGAGTCAGCGGACCCAGAAGCAGAAATAATATTTGGTTCGTTAATTAACGACGATCCGGAATGCGATGTTGTTAAAATAACCATTATCGCTACCGGTTTTGCTCCAAAAGATGGAATGATGAAGCGCTCTTCTATTAGCTCTTCTTTGCACGCGCGGTCTTCTGTGCCGCGTCAAGATGAAATGAACGCGGTCATGGCTGCACGGCCGCGAGCGGCTTCATCGGGAATGGACAAGAGTTTAGCGCGACCCCCTTCTCCTATGATGGAACAAGCCATGATTCCAGCTACTCCTGCTGTTGATGAAGACCGTTGGGATATACCGACTTTCTTGCGTAAACAAGTAAATGAGTAGGTGCAAGAAGTAATGGCCGCGAAGTAATTCGCGGCATCACTAAGCCGAGGCCGGGTCAGGCATACGGCTTAGTGGTCTGCAAATATGCTTCGTAGCTCGTTCAGACAGGGATTAGGATTTTGCAATTGCCTTTTGAAACTAATTGCGCCGAAAGGTATTCAAAATCCATTCAGTTTGCATTGATAAAGTACGTGATTTCTGGAGAAGTATTTCCAGTTGCTGAAAAAACCTACTAGCGTATATGTGCTCTTTTTCTAGGTTAGAATGTTGGGTTAACAAATCAGAAACCTTTCGTAAATTTTGATGTGCCGCTAAAAGATTTCTGCCGGCGCGAGTTCCTTGTCGGGTATAAATAGCGCCGGTGCTAAAAAGCTTGCCAAGGGAATGCCGGTTTTTGTCGAGTAATGACTGAACCTGGTGCCGGAATTCACGAATACGACGTCGGTCGCGTTCTCGTGAGAGGTCAACTACTTGCTCTTCAAATGCAGGAATGGGGCTACTCATGGCAAAAGTTCCTCGATGGTTTTCGGGTATAGGTAGGTCTAGATTTTTTGTAAACAAGTTTCCTGCTTGGGGGTTTTGGTATGTAAGTATCTAATAATTACCAAATAATGACGAAACCCTAATACCTAGAGCGGCGGCGATGCGAAAAAGAGAACTAATAGAAGCCGAAGATTCAGCTCGTTCAATCTGCGATAAAAGAGAAACCGAAAGCCCTGTTCTGCGAGAAAGCTGTTTCAAAGTGAGGGAACGCGTTTTTCGTCCGGAGCGAATTGTTTCTCCTAAAATCTGATGAAGTTTCATTTCCGGGTCAATGGTCACGCCCTTGCGTGCCAACACGGCTTGTACCGTAGTCAAGAAAGCTTCTGGTTCAAATGGTTTTTGAACGTAATCAGAAGCCTGGTATTTTAATGAAGCTATGGCAGTGTCCATGGTAGGATATGCAGTAGAAACAATAACCGGAATGTCAGTATCAACTTTACGAATCTGTTCTAGCACCTCTGTGCCGTTCATAGTCGGCATCATCATATCCAGCACAATTAGGTGAAAACGATTCGATTTAATGGTCTGAATTACTTTTTGGGGTTCAGAGAGGCCAGAAACACGAAAGCCTTCTCGACCCAGCAGATCGGATAAATATTCAATAAGATCCTGCTCGTCGTCAACGATGAGAATAGAGACCGCCTTATCAATGAGCTTTTCAGGCTGATTCACATCTTCCGAGACATTCATTTAATTATTGTTCCGAAGGTAGTTTGTGGTCGGATTTATGTTGGGAATACTTTTTCAGCTCGGCAATAATACGGGGAGTTTGCGAATGAGTAGGAGCCAAGCGCACAAATAGCTGGTAGTGAAAAACAACCTTTTCGATTAATCGGGCATCGGATTTCTTAAGCGAGTGGTAGCACTTTGCAAGCCACAAATGGGCTTCAATTAGCGAAGGATCTTCTTTAAGAGAGCGCTCAAGCAGAACGACAGCCTGGGCGTAGCGATGCTCTTGCGCCAGTTGAATGCCTCTCTTTAAAAGCGGAGAAAGAGATGATGGCAAGTCTTCCGCATTTGGCTGTGTCGAAGGCTGGATAACCGCAGGGCTGCTTGATTGGTTCGTTCCGCCTTGATCGTTTTTATTGTCCTTGGCTCCCTTATTCCTGGCTCCCTTATTGTCCCTGGCTCCCTTATTCCTGGCTTTATTGATGTTGGTTACACGAGCAACCCTAACTTTTGCATGGTTTGGCTTGGCTTCTTCGGCCTTTGCTAATCGAGAAGTCGACCTATTGCCATTTTGGACTAATACGGTTGCTGAACCTTCGGAAACCACTGTTGTCTGTGCATTACTTGGTTGGCGATTGCTGAGCGCTCCTTGGGATTTCCCGGGAAGGGTTCCAGGTATTGTCGGATTCTTTTCTGCTGGAGGAGGTTTCGGAAAATTGGATGGCAGTTCCCTTTTTTGTTCAACCGTGCCTAACTTTTCAGCCTGAGCGCCAATAGTAGCGTTTGATTGGGCAGACCGATCGACAGGAGCGGTAGGGGTAAGTATGGACTTCCGTGCAAGAAGGTTTTCTAAATAGCCCAGGTTTTTCTTGGAGAATTGCATCCACCCCAGGCTAAGCAAAATAAAAAAAGCAATACCCCCAGCTATCCAAAAAATCCCCCTTGGTTTTGGTGAAAAGCGAGGTATTGCTGGTTCCGTATCGGTAACTGTTGGCTTAGGTTTCCGCTTCGAGGGCTTTTTAGCAACAGGGGGCTCCGTTTGGGCATAGCCAATTACCCGCGAGCGAGTTGCGGTGACGTTTGCAGTGTCGTCCTCGATACTCAGTGCAAAACATCCCAACTCAATGCGATCACCCTCTTGTACGTGGACTTGACCTTGAATCGGGGTTCCATTGATCTTGGTGCCGTTATAGCTGTTCAGGTCTTCGAGGAAAGTAGTTCCCTGTTGGCGGGTGAGTCGGGCGTGGTTTCGCGAGACATTCCTTTCGTCTAGGCGTACGTCATTCCCTTCCTGTCTGCCGATGGTCATCTCGGCATCTTCGTGACGAATAGAAATAACCGTCTTCTGTCCGGTATCATCTTCGATAATTAGCTTCATCCTTCCTTTTTCTATAGCATATTTAGACCGACAGAAGCAGGGAGCTGAAATAAGTTGCACCTTACTTTTTTCGAAAAACGGCTGTTGTTTCCGGAACAACACAATCTCAAAAAAAAGAATGAGGGTTTTTCTTGACATGGCAGCGTTCAGGCGCTAAATAGTCGCACATCAGATTGAGTCGCGGGCCCGGAGAAAAGAGGGCGGATAGCTCAGGGGTAGAGCACTGGCCTTACAAGCCGGGGGTCGCAGGTTCGAAACCTGCTCCGCCCAATAGGGATTGTAGAAGCTATTTGTAGGTCTCTGTAGGGTTTTGCGTGTCAATGTGAGGGATGTTGATAGAATATAGGTTTTTGGGGTGGTAGTTAAGCTGGTTATAACGTCGGCCTGTCACGCCGAAGGGCGCGGGTTCGAGTCCCGTCCACCCCGTAGAGGAGCCTCGAGAATTCTTTCTCGGGGCTTTTTTGTTATCTGCTTTTGGTTTTTCTGTTTCGCTGATTTCCGGATGATGTATGACCATTTCTAGTCATATGCGACCTACTCTCACCATAATCGATGGTAGTTCATATATTTTTCGGGCGTATCACGCCATTCCTCACCTTTCTAACAGCAAGGGAATTCCCACCAATGCGGTCTATGGGTTCACGCTAATGCTAATGCGTGCTCTTCGCGAAGGCGAGCCAACTCACTTGGCCATTGCTTTCGATAAAGAGTCGCGTACTTTTAGGCAGACTATCGATCCCGAGTACAAGGCTAACCGACCGGCCACTCCCGATGATCTTTTTCCTCAAATGGCGCTAATAAGAGAGGTAATTAATGCCTTTCGCATACCCATTTTGGAATGTGCTGGATATGAAGCGGATGATGTTATTGCTACTCTTTCTCGCCAGGCAGTAGAAAACGGTTTTCGCGTGCTAGTAATTACTGGTGACAAAGATTTAATGCAGCTAGTAAATGAGCATGTTGAGTTATTTGATTCCATGACGGAGAAGCATACTGGCAAATCAGAGGTGCATCAGCGTATTGGGGTGGCGCCAGAACAGGTTATTGAATACATGGCGCTAGTTGGCGATAGTGTTGATAATATTCCCGGTGTTCCCAAAATTGGTCCGAAAACCGCGGCACAGCTAATTCAAAAATTTGGTACTATTGAATCTCTTTTGGAACGTGTCCAAGAAATCCCTTCTTCGGGAATTCGTGGGGCAAAATCAGTTGCGCAGCAAATTTTGAATCATGAGCAACAGCTTCGAAGAGCCAAAAAACTGGTTACTCTAATAGGTAGTCTGGAGCTCTCAATTCAGCCTCAACAGCTAATACGCCAACCGATAGATCAGCCGGCTATTCGTAAAATATTTACTGAGCTAGAATTTACGCGTTTATTGAGAGAGCTACCGCCCCCACCAATTAGCGAGGCAAAGGTTAGCGCCGAAATAGTTTTTAATGAGGAACAGCTTGAGCAGCTAGTCGCTCGGATGGTGGCCTCGCCAGCGATGGCAATTAGAGTTTTTTGGAACGAGTCCAATCCGCGTACTGATGAATGTATTGGTTTGGGAGTTGGACTAGGACAAGGGCTGGCTTGGTATATTCCCTTTAATCACTACTATTTAGGCGTACCCAAACAGCTTTCTTTATCGAAGGTGGTTGACCGCATGCGTGCGGTTTTAGAGAATCCGCAAAAACCAAAATACGGCCATGATTTGAAATGTGATTGTTTGGCTCTACAAAGAGTAGGTGTAGTCCTGCAAGGTATAGCTTGTGATGTAAAAATTGTTAGTTATTTACTAAATGCTACTCGGCGTGAACATTTATTAGCAGATTTGACGCGTGAAAAATTAGGGAATGAGCTTCCTGATGATGTTCGCAAAGTGAAGAACAGGCAAAAACCTGGAGCCGATGCTTTAATTGAAGACGCGGCAACTTATGTATGCTCTTGTACGGATGCTATTTATTCTCTTTCAGAAATGCTTTTGCCAGAATTAGAAGAACAAAAACTCTTTAGTCTTTGGAAAGAAATCGAGCTTCCTTTAATCTATGTTCTAGCAAAAATGGAAATTGCTGGCGTTAAAATAAATGGGAACGCCATGAGTGTGATGGAGAAGAGTGTTTCTCTAAATTTGTCTGAATTGGAGCAGCAGGTTTTTTCGCTTGCTGGAAGTAAGTTCAATGTAAATTCTAATCCGCAACTTTCTAAAGTTCTTTTTGAAGATTTAAAATTGCCAGTGCTACGTAAAGGTAAAAGCGGTCCTTCCGCAGATCAAGAAGTGCTAGAAAAGCTGGCCCAGCAACACCCTCTTCCCAAAGTAATATTAGAATATCGTAGCCTATTTAAATTAAAAGGCACTTACCTAGATGCTCTTCCATTACTAGTAGATCGTGACCAGCGAATTCATACTTCTTTTCACCAAACCGCAACGGCAACCGGTAGGCTTTCTTCCTCTGATCCCAATTTACAAAATATTCCGGTGCGTACTGAATTGGGTAAAAAAGTGCGCGAAGCCTTTGTAGCCCTCGATGGCTGGGAACTAATATCTGCGGATTATAGTCAGATTGAGCTTAGGGTCTTGGCGCATGTGAGCGGCGACCCTTCTTTAAAAAAAGCGTTTTTATTACGTGAAGACGTTCATGTTTTGACTGCTGCGGAAGTATTTGGGGTGTCTTTGGACAAAGTAACCAGCGAAATGCGCCGAGCAGCTAAGGCTATTAATTTTGGAATTGCTTACGGATTATCGGTTTATGGCCTGAGTCAGAGGCTTGACTTGCCTACTGTAGAGGCGCAAGCAATAATTCAACGTTATTTCGAGCGTTATGAAGGCGTGAGGGTTTGGTTAGATTCTACTATCGAACAAGCACGCAAAACCGGAGAGGTGGCCACTATTTACGGAAGGCGTCGTTATGTGCCTGAAATACATAGCCGCAATACGATGGCACGGCAGGGAGCAGAGCGTATTGCCGTCAATACTCCCATCCAGGGCACGGCTGCTGATTTAATAAAACTAGCCATGATCGAGGTGGATGCTAGTCTTCGAGAAGGTGGCTACCAATCCCGGCTTTTGCTGCAAGTGCATGATGAGTTACTGCTGGAGTGTCCCAAAGAGGAAGTGCCCGCGATTACCGCACTGGTTCGTCACGCTATGAGCCAGGCGGGTAAGCTAGAGGTGCCTTTAGAGGTGGAAGTCGGAGTGGGTCGAAGTTGGGCCGAGGCTCATTAATTAAGCCAGAAAGCGTAAGTAAATCAGCCAAGCGAGCTTGCCATGGTATGGTTGGAAGTGATATATTATTAAATTAGCATTCTCTGGAAATCAAAACATTCATTGCGAGGGAACCATGGCAGAGGTTAGTGGAAAAATGGTTACTGAAACAGAAGATGCAAAATTACGTGAAAAATTCGATGCTGTTCGAGAAGATGTTGCCGATATTGCTCGTATTGCGCGTTCTTCAGTGGGAGAACGTCTTCATGCTGCCAGACAAAAAATGTCTGGGGTTGAGCACTGGGTAGAAGAACATCCCTCGACGTTTCTCGGTTTGGGGATAGGGGTTGGGTTTTTGATAGGACTAATTGTCGGTCGTAATAGCAAATAGAAATTAAGAATGGTTGCAATGCCATCTACTAGTGATGACGCGGTACGTTCTCATCTTGCTAAGGCCATCATTCATCTGGAAGAGGCGGTTCGTGCTTATTTTGCGTATGGCACCAATGTTTTTGAAAAGCGTGCTCATGCAATAATTATTCGCGTTACGCAGTTGGCGATATTGATGGGTTTTTTTGTAGCGGGTACCATAAGTGCTGTTTATGGTTTGGGCGAAATTTTTGATCGGGCGCTGGCGTGTTCTGGGGAAGGAAAACTAATTGTTGGTTTTCTTTTTTCGATAACTTCGGGAATTTTTATTTTCCGTCGTATTAGGGAACTCCGTCGATGAGCGCCCCGCCTTCATCTCCCTCGAACTCGGAAGACCAGATTTTGGAGCTTGCGCGAGCTCATCTGTTGGCTGCCATCGACGAAAGCGCCCAAGGGCTCAGTTCAATTCGGCGACAGCTTTCTCCTGTAGAATTGGTGAAACACCACCCTGCCGCGGCTGTAGGCGTCGCGGTAGCGGTGGGTTTTTTTGTGATGCGTCAGCCACCAGTGGCTAAGATTTCCCAGACATCCCCCTGGCGCCCTTGGTGGAAAAAGGCGTTAAGAATGGGGCTGAATCTTCTTTTTAGGAGACTATTGATGCTAGGATTGCAGCGCATGTCTCTGGCGCAATCTTTACGGGTATTTAAGAAGATTATCTAGCCTTGACTGGAAGTGCGCCGTCCATATCTCTTTTGTTCTCGAAACAACCTAATAAAATAAGAATCTTAAGTGAAATTAGCACGACTATAAGTCATATATTTTTTTGTAGTGATAGCCGATATATATGCACAGGACTGTAACTAGATTCGGATCTTACTTCGCGATTTCGATTCGCGCGCAGATCCACGAGAATTCTATCGATGTATTGCCGAGGTTTTTTGGAACGAACAACCATCTCTGTCTTTTGATATTGCGGACATCCGTGTTGTCGAAACCGATGACCCGGTGATGCGTGCGCTCCGCGAGTCGATTCTTGCAGAAACGACTGAAGTTTCTAAATCGCATCTCGGTGGGAATCGA
>JBNKEI010000006.1:0-37881 GCA_050288705.1 Myxococcales bacterium | reverse complement strand
GTCCACTGCCGCTTTGCTCTTAATTCTTCCAACCGTTCCATTTTTTTCTCCGTTAACATAAGCGCCTTCTTAGGCGCTATCGTTACGGAGTTTCTACACTTCGTGGCACCTTGTCAGGGTACGGACGGGCGAGTAGATACGCTGATGAATCCGCTCACTAAATCTCTGTGCTTGTTGTCCGTCGTATTCAAAGGTATCGAGGTCATTATCAAAGATGCGCGATCCGAGCGCATCCCAAAGCTGCTATTGAAATCATTCCAGGCGGCTAGTGTTACCTCGCCAAACAACTTGCTCTTTTGAGTGATTGGAATGGAATGCTTTACCTGTCCGAGCAGCTTTCGTTGTTCCTTGCTCTGTACATTTTCGACAGTAACGATAAAATCATCAGTCTCGAAACCGTCTGTCTATTTTGCCTTGAAGTTTTACTTCCACAATAGGCCAGCATGGAATACAGGGAGCATATCCGCCGGTAAGCATTAACGTAACAAAAGAGGCTTGCACGTAGGCTTCAAAATGCGAGCCGCCGCCTCCGGTGGAAAACGGGTTGCTCAAATTTTTCGATCTTTTTTTCGGTCGCATTGGCTGATATGGCCTATTAATATATAACAGATATATTACTAAAAGATGGAATTAACCGCGGCCATTTTGATTTCCCTGCGTTCTTGTAAATATATTGGCGCCTAGCTTACTCTAGATCTTCAGGGAGGTCAAATTAGGCGTTGAGCTATTGCTAGGAATTGAAGGTTAGAACCCAAAAATTCTGCTGTGGCTTTGTTCATTATATTGTGCTAGTCGCCAGAAAAGAAATACTAGTTGGTTTTTCGTACATGGATCTAGAAATGTGCTTGTCGTGCTGGTAATCTCGTATCATCGCACTTATTTCCGCCAATTTTAAGGCAAAAACAACTTGACTAAGCCCTTGAAGAGGCTCTTGACTTTTTCTTTCTGCACATTTTGTCGGCAGGCGGCATTATATGTTTGAATCAAAACGGAGAAGAAAAGGATTCAAAATGAAGCCCATAGAAGACTATAAGCAAATCCGTTCTCATTCGGATCTATTGAGCCCTTTTGAAAAGAGACTGTTTGTTTCAACTCCGCGTCGTAAAAGATTGCCGTTGGATAGCGAGGACTTGTCTTGGAACGATTTCGAGCGCCTGATTGCTAGATTAATTGTACATAAAAATGGTTTAAATCTCAGAGACGCAAGACTAAATGGTAGACAGGGGCAATCCCAAGAGGGAGTAGACATAATTGCACACGATCCTTATGACAAGGTAGATGATGTTTTTCAGTGCAAACATCGCCGTTTAATAAAGCGAGGTAATATTCGGGACTGGGTTCGCGACTTTCTCGTTAAAACCGAGCTTAAAACAACAATTCGAATCTACTGTTTTTGCACAACCTTCGAAATTCAGTCAGATAAACATCTTGTAGACGAATGGAATAAATGCCAGGATCTTTTAGTAAAAAGAAATATAAAGCCAATTCTTTGGGACCGTAGCAAGCTCGAAGATATAATGAGACATGCTTTCGATTTGGTGGCTATATGGTGTGGGCCGGAGGTAGCAAAAAGCTTCTGTGTCCCAGAACTTCTGTTAGAAAATGCTGAGGAATCGCAATACAGAGAACAGTATGCTCACACTTTTGAAAACCAAGTTATTATCGAAAATGTTTCGGTTCATTGTGATCTAATATTCTCCAAAGATAGCATGGCAGTGTCAGCAATTTTTACATTTTCAAGAGCCGATCTAAAAGGGATATCTGTGCAGGTAAGTGGCGGTGAATTAGTTAACTGGATGCGATGGAGTATGCGCCTTGACGAACAAAACCAACGTCCCTATGCAAGGCCTTCGTATCAAGGTAATAAATTCATTCTTCAATCTAGAAGTATATGCATGATGCTGACGCTAGAAGAAGTTAGTCATCTTGATTGGGTAATTCGTAAAGCGTGGGAACACGTAAGACAAGTGGCCCAGCAAATTGAAAATAGTTGGAAGATTATTAGGTTTCGTTCTGTTTCCCATGTAGATAAAAATGTTTACGCGCTAATTAAAATCGATCGCAGCATATGGAGACGTATGTTAGATTTTGCTAGAGAGTATAATTTTCAAAAAGGTAATTCTGAATGGCATATCTTCATGATAAGCCGTTCAGCTATTAAAGTTTTCGTTGATTCTGATACTGATAAATTGGATCGCGGTCTTCATTTGGATTTATGGGCATATTATGACAGCCGAATTGCTATGCCTAGTGATAAGTATTTAACATTAGGATGGAGCCCGATGCCTTACTCCGATGTCAACGGTAGTAGAGAGTATTCACCGCGTAAAGCTTGGGACGCAGAATATACGCATAGTTGGTTGCTTAATTCTTTTGTTCCAAAAGTCTTGTCGTGGGATCATGAGCAATGGGTGAAGTCAAATGCTTCATCGAAATGGGCTTTTTGGAAATCAAAGCCGCAAAAAAAATTAGACACAAAAGATGTGGATCTTAGCCGATGGGCTTATTCAATGGCATGTTGTAAATCTCGGCAGTTTATTGCTCTAAATTGTAAACTACAAGAATTGCAAGAGCTTGTCGATTTGCTTCAATCTCACTTTAATTGTTCTTTTAATGATATTCCTCCAGACGTAGAATTAATAAAAGGCGTCTTGCGATCAATCGATCGACTTGCCTCATGCGCTAATTTAGTTAATGGCGACTATATTCGAGGATGTTTGCATTTGCCAGATAATCTATCAATTAGTGAGGGGATTCAAGGAGTTATAAAAGACAATTGTATTGGTCAAACGAGAACATATTTAGATTTTGTACTACGTGCTTTGGGTGCTGCATTGGAATCAGCTAACAATGTGCCAGTCCACGAAATCGATTTTGTTCAGAACGAAATAGTACATGTTTGGGAACAATTTAGAGAAGACCTTTTGAGCAAGCTCATCACGTAAGTGCATGTTCAAAAAATAACCAAGAAGAGGAACGGGAAGAATAAGTTTCTTAAAGTATTAGAAAGGCCGCCATGTGGAAACCGGAGAAATTTCCGAAGGGCCTACCGGTTAGAAGGAATTTTGGTACGCTTGAATATCTAGCAAGTGATTCATCGTAAATTGGCCAATTTCTCTAGTGCACCGGGATTTCCAGCAACCAAAAGAGTGTCCGATTGGGTTAGTTTCCGGTCAGGATTGGGTACTGGAATCATAGTGTCGAGAAGTACATCATGAACCGCTACTACCTGTACACGGTAGCGCTGGGGTAAAGATAATTCACGAAGCGTTTTTCCGTACCAGCGCTCTGGCACCGGCATTTCCTGAAGGCTTAAATCCTGGCCCAGTTGCACATACTGAAGCAGTTTTCCACTGGTAACCCGTGAAGCAAGTCCCAAGGCGGATTCACGTTCTGGAAATATGCTCTCTGTAGCTCCCATGGCATCAGCAATGCGGGCGTGTTCATTAGAGCGCACTTTGACAAAGATTTCTCCTATGCCTAGGTCGCGTAGCGCCAGCAGAGTAAGAATACTTGCGGAAAGATTGTCTCCAGTGGAAATCACCGCCGCATTAGCGCGCTTGGCGCCAGCCTCTTCTAATACAGCACGATTAGTGGCATCGCCCACTACGGCTCGCGATACTCTCGGTCCAATGGCATCCACCACCTCGGGGCGCGGATCAATGGCCACTACGTCGTGGCCAATTTGATGCAGGCGTTCTGCCAAGATAGAACCGAAATTGCCTAGACCGACAACAATAAACCGTTTCATGGCGTGTTTCTTTCTTTATCCAACAATGAGATCTTCATGTGCAGTGCGAAAATGGCGTGGTCGTTGATCACTGCGAATGGAAATTGCCGCAAAGAAGGCTAGTGGACCAACTCGGCCGACAAACATTAGAAAGACTTCTAGTATTTTGCTGGCCATGCTTAATGTAGGGGTGACATCCATCGAAAGTCCCACTGTTCCCAGGGCACTTACTACTTCGAAAAAGAGAGGCAAAAAGGCTTGGTGGTGTTCGCCAATGCTTGAATTCTGCGCTTCGCTAAAGGTTAGAAAGAAAAGGGAGATAGTGAGTAAGGAAAAAGCAATTAAGGTTAAGGAAACCGTGCGCTGTACAGTTCCTTCAGGAATAGAGCGGCCATGGAGCGATACATAACGGCGCCCTAAAACGCGGGAAACCGCCAATGAAAAAAGCACCGCCAGGGCAGTAGTCTTTATTCCTCCGGCGGTAGAACCCGGGGAGCCGCCAATCACCATTAACAAAATGGTAAGAAAAGCGCTGGCGTTACCGACGTGGGCATAGGAAACCGAGTTAAACCCTGCAGTGCGTGCAGTAACCGACATAAACCAGGAGTTGACCAGCTTATCGAGAGCTCCCAAGTGCCTGAATGCGCCCGACCATTCAAAAACCGAAAAAAAAACTGTTCCGGAAACCAACAAAATTGCACTAACTATTAATGCGCTAAAAGTATGGGAAGAAAGTCGAATTGAGCTATGGACATTTCCAGCTCGCCACCAGCGAATAGATTCTTCGATGCTCAAAAATCCAATTCCTCCAGAAACGACTAGTAATGAAATTGGGATAAGTATGAATGGACGATGGGCAAAATCTGCCAATGAATTGGAAAAAGTTGAGAAACCAGCATTGCAAAATGCGCTTACTGCGTGAAAAATAGCGTGCCAAAGAGCATTAAAAAAACCATATCGTGGAATCCATTGCACCCACAGAAGCAGTGTTCCTGCTGCCTCAAACATAATGGCGAATTTGCCCACCGCATAGGTTAGTGAGACTACTGAACGATCAGAAAAGTTGGTAGGCGAACCAGCAATCATTTCCGTACGCAGAGAAAGTTGCCTGCCAAGAGAACCAATTATCGCGGTAGTTAACGTGAATAGGCCCAACCCGCCAAGTTGAATGAATAAAAGAATCCATAATTGACCCCAAAAAGTAAAATAGGTCGCTGTATCCACTACTGTTAATCCAGTAACACATACTGCACTGGTGATAGTGAATATAGAATCCAAAACGCCTAGGTGTTCCCCGGTATACAGACCGGGTATCCATAATAAGCCCAATGTCCCAATGAGAATCAGAATAAGAAAACTAGATGCGAATAACCCTGACGGGCTAAGTTTGCGCCACCATAGACTGATTCTCTGCAGTGGACTAATTCGGGGGACAAAGCGAAAAATATCTGAATCCACGGTAAATAATTAAGATTTGTCAACCAGGATAATGGCCTGATAGTTAGTTTGTTTTTTTACTGCTGTAAGAGCTTGTTGCGCATCTTTGTGCGAAGAATAAACGCCCATGCGTAGGCGAAATACTTCCTTACCTGCGACTTCTGCTTTCTCAATGTAGGGATGAAAATCTTTTTTATTCAAAGAGCTTACTGCCTGTTGTGCATCTTCCCGGGAAGGGAAGGCTGCCAACTGCAATACATATTTTGCAGACGATGGACTACTACCATTATCAAAGACAGTTGCAATGTTGGTTTTGCTTGTATTCTTGGTTAAACCCTCCTCTTTTTTAGACGCGGGCGTTTTTTGAACAGCAGATTGCGGTGGTTTAGTTTTGTCGATTTTGTGATTTAGTTTTTCTGTTTTTTCAATAGTTTTGTTTTTGGACTGCGGTGGAGGGTTTTCTAACTGTGCGGCTACTTCATTAGAGCTCTTTTGTCTGACCAACTCACTTTCGAAAACATAGGAATCTGGTTCGCCTGCTGGTGGTGATTCGTTCTTTGCGGGGGCTTCTTGCAACCGATTTTTTTCCTTAGCATCCAGAACAGCCAATGGGTCGCTGGGAGTACAAGTGCTAGCTTTGGCAGGCTGCGAGGCTAATCGCTTTCCTACTACCACTCCGACGGCAAAAACTATGCATGCAATAACTAAGGCTCCGATAACTAGTGACGTTATCTGCCGGTTCTCGATCCGAATTTCGAGGCTATCCCGGCGACCATTCCTGGTTCTTCTTGGCAAGCTCATTTAGAGGCTCCAACAATTGAGAAAGGATGCCTACTCAAGATCTTTAGGGACTTCCATCCACTCTGGTGCATTTACTCCTAATAGTCCCAAGGCATTGGCAAAAACAGTTTGCAGTGCTCCCACCAAAAGCAATCTTGCCTGAGTTAACTCTGGATCTTGGGTTTGAATCACCCGTAGACTTCCTTCCTTTTTTCCTTTGGTATACCAAGCCTGGAAGGCAGAGGAAGTTTCTTGCACATAAAAGATAATTCGATGGGGCTCCAGAGCTTTAGCCGCTCCCTCAACTACGCTAGGAAAGCCCAGCAAGCGTTTGACTAAATCAAGCTCATCAGGGTGAACGAGCTTCTTTTCCAAAAGCTGTTGGTCGAAAACCGGTTGAGGAAATCCCGCTTGCGCAGCGCGCTTGAAAATACTCGCACAGCGAGCATGGCCATACTGGACGTAAAATACAGGGTTCTCCATGGTCTGCTTCTTAACTAGATCGAGATCAAATTCCAATTGAGCATCAGACCTTTTCATCAAGAACATGACCCTAGTGGCATCAGGTCCGGCTTCGTCTACCACGTCCCGCAAGGTCACGAAGTTTCCTGCCCGTTTGCTCATCTTGTACGGTTGACCATTGCGAATTAAATTTACCATTTGCACCAACACCACATCGAGGACGCCTTGTCTCCCCGTAAGCGCCTCTACCGCCGATTGAACTCGCCTTACATATCCGCCATGGTCAGCACCCCACACATTGACTAGCCATTCCTGTCCTCGGTCAAGCTTGTTTTTGTGGTAGGCGATATCGGCAGCGAAGTAAGTAAAAGTCCCGCTTGATTTTTGTAGCGGCCGGTCTTGATCATCGCCAAAAGTGGTGGCGCGAAAAAGAAGCTGCTCCCGAGGCTCGTAATCATCCCCGTGGGCAGAATCCTTGGGAGGTGGCAGGCTGCCTCGAAACAAGTGCCCTTTTTCAGTAAGAGCAGCAATTGCTTGCTCGATGGCCTTTTCCTGATGCAAAGTTTTTTCACTAAACCAAGAATTAAAACGAATACCCAGCGCATCTAAATCGCTGCGAATCATCTCCAGCATCTTGGCAATAGCAAAATCTACAAATATGGTTTCGATTTCTTCTTGGCTAGCATGGAGATAGCGTTCGCCGTGCTGGTTTTTAAATTGCCGCGCGGCGTCTACTAAATACTCTCCTGGATAAGGCAGTATTCGTGAGCAAGCCTCATCCCAATCTTGCTTTTGTTTCTTTTCTATCGGTGTTCGGATATCGAGCGGTGGAGCAGGTAGATTTGGTTTTGGTATAGGAATTCCGCACTGCTCTTGGTAGCGCACATAAAGCGATTTACCTAGCTGAAGAACCTGCCCGCCAGCGTCGTTTACATAATACTCTCGAGTTACCGAGTGGCCAGTAACTGCTAAAAGTGATGCAATAGCGTCTCCTACCACTGCCCCGCGGCCGTGTCCAACATGCATAGGGCCGGTAGGATTAGCAGAAACGTATTCCACCATGACTCTCTTTCCTTTGCCCACTTCGGATCGTCCGTAGCTGCATCCTTTTTGGTAAACATCTTGCAGGTCTTGCAGCCAGACTCGTGAAGAAATGCGAAAATTGATAAAACCTGGGCCGGCGATTTCAGCTTGGTGAATAATCGTCTCGGGGTCTACCAGGTTATCGAGCAGGATCTTCGCGATTTCACGAGGAGGGCGTTGAGCTGTTCGTGCCATGAGCATTGCCAAGTTGGTGGCCCAGTCCCCGTGCGCCGGATTTTTTGGCGCTTCCACCAAAATTTCTCCCTCCCAGCAAGGAAGAAGGCCTTTTTCCACGCACTGCTGAAGGGTCATGGAGATTAGATTGAGGACTCTCGCTTTCACTTCTTTCTCCTGTGAATCGTGTTCCAACTACGGCAGGCGTCACAGCGAAACTGCAGCTCGGCATACCCGTGGCCGCAACTATCGCACAAAAAACCTGGAGTTTGTTGCCCTAAGGCATTCAGCAAAGCCTCAAGTTCGCGGCGAGCTTCATCGCCCATGGTAGATTCTAACAAAGTACGTCCCAATTCCACTCTAGCTTCCACATAACCACAGTCCAATTCCAAGGCCCGACGTAAATGAAGAGTGGCCTGGGAAATTGAACCCGCATACCGCAAAAGACCTGCTAGAGCTACTCGGGCAGAGGCGTGATCATTCTCTTCTATCTGTTTTTGAAAAAAAGCAATGGCGTTTTGTTCCCCCATAGCTGCGCGTAGCGGTTCGGCGCTGCGTAATGACATTTCCGGGTCCAAAATGCATGCTTTTTGAAATGAGGATGTTGCTTGTTCGCAGTCCTGGTTTTTGAGTTGAGCTTGGCCCAATGCAAACCAACTAATACTACCCGATGGATGAATTTGGGTGGCACGAGCCGCAAAGTCTAACGCCAGTTCTAAGTCAGCTTCTTGCAATGAAGTTTCGGCTAAAAGATGGGCTAAAATGGCAACAGAACCTTGCTGGGTTTCCACCAGTTTGGCTTGCATTTGTGTTGCGCTGGCGAAGTCACGCTGATCCTCGTAGATCTCTCGAAGTTTCAGCAGAGTTTCGCGATGAGCAGGTTCGCTTTCCAGAATTTTTTTATAGCATTCGGCGGCGCGTTCCAATATTCCTGCTCGATGGTAATCAAGAGCCAACTCCCAACATATCTGTTGGCGAATACGAGGCTCTAAGTTGGGCTTGAGAAGCATGTTTTGATGCAGACGAATGGCCCTTTCGAATTCTCCAGTGCGCCGAAATAGTGCCCCTAGTGCGAAATAAGTTTCTACCGAACGTGAGTCCTCCGAAGCGCGAGTTAGCTCTGCTAAGGCTGCATTTGGCTCATCGGAAAGAATGTAACGAAATCCTTTTAAATAGGCTCGTGCAGCAGCAATACTATGCCGCCGACGCAAGAGTGTTACCCAGGCAATCCATATTGCTATCCCTGCGGTAAGAAGCAAAAGGCCAACAATGAAATTAGACAGCCCCATGAATAACTAAGAACTGGAGGGGTTAGGGAGAGCCTGGTCAAATTTCTCACGCAAACGCAAGAAGGCGTTGTCTAGATGCTCTACCATTACTTTGGTTCCGGCTATTACCGGCATAAAATTAGTATCTCCATTCCAGCGAGGCACCGCATGGTAATGAAGGTGGTCGGCAATTCCTGCTCCTGCAGTTCGGCCCAGATTCATTCCCAAATTCACACCCTCTGGTTGATAGACATCAATCAAAATCGAAACACTTAGACGCAAAAGGCGGTGCAAATCCTCGAATTCTCCCTCGGGCAGCATATTGAGATTGGCTACGTGTCTTCTGGGGACTACCATCAAATGCCCACAGTTATAGGGAAATCTATTGAGAATAGCGAAAGAATGTAGACTTCTGCCCAGCAATAAATTTTTACGATCATCTTGCTCGGCAGGAAAGGTGCAGAATATGCATCCTTCGGGTTTTTCCTGATTAATATAGTCCATTCTCCATGGGGCCCAAAGTGTTTGCATGGCATGCTTCCTTTAGTTGTTGGGAAAAGACATCAAGTAAGAAGGCCCGAGTGTTTTGGTAGGCAGACCAGTAGAAGAAAATATTTCTTCCTTAACGCCTTTGACTGCTGCGCGTCCGCTCGCGCGAAATAATCTTTCCAGTCGGAAGGGTGATTCCTCGGGAGGATATTGTAAACGAGGTTCTTTTTCTATGCGCGCCAATGTTGCGGCTAGGCGCACCGCATCATAAAAATTTCCCAGCTCGTCAACAAGTTTTAAGTTTTTTGCCGCTTCGCCGGTAAGAATGCGGCCGTCAGCAAAGGGTTTTACTTCATCAATTGGTAATCGGCGGCCTTCAGCAACCGCGGAAACGAATTGCTGATGAATCGAATCGATTAATGATTGCCAATAGTGGTTTTCCTCGTTAGTCATTTCCCGAAAAGGATCGCCAGCGTCCTTCATTTTTCCAGACTTGATTACCACCATATCGAACTTCAGGGAGCGAGCAATGTCTCCCAGATAAGGTAGCCGGGTAATCACGCCAATCGATCCAGTGAGGGTGCCGGGATTGGCCACTACTTTCTGGCACCCTGCAGCGATATAGTAACCTCCGGAAGCAGCTACGTCTCCCATGGAACATACTACTGGCTTCGATTGGGCGGCTTTCTTTAACTCGGAATAAATCTCTTGGGAAGCTCCTACTGTGCCTCCCGGAGTGTTTAGCCGAACGAGCAATGCTTTAATGTCATCATTTTTTACAAATCTACGGATATTTTTCAGGGGGGTGTCTGCGTCGACAATTTCTCCGGATATTTCTACTACCCCGATTGCCGGCCCTCCCCCGAAAATGCCATCCGAGGAAGAACTCCCACCCCTAAACATAAATAGAACAAAAACTAAAAAACCACCCAGAGCAACCACTATCCCTAGAAAGACTGCTCCAAAGATTGCTACCGTTTTGCGATCCATTTAAGCTCCCTTGAGGATCTTGACCCACACGCTAATTTGACGCGAGCAAGGGAGTACAAAACGACGCGATCAAGCTTGTTCTAGATTAGTCCCTTGGCTCTACGAATTTGTTCGATTACTTTATGATACTCCACGTCCCAGGAAGAAGTGCCCTCTTGAAGGTTTTTTAAACGAGAGCGTACTTCGCGATCGATTTCTTCGTCGATATCCAAATGCTTCTTCATGATGTTGAAAATCTTCTTGCGCATAGAGGGGTCATCGCTAAAGACTTCTTCCACGTTGCGCGAAATCAAAAGAAATTCCAGCATTTGACCGATAACATATTCAATGCCGTCGCTGCCCGTCTTAAACCCGCGGACATCGGACATTTCGCGTTTCACTTGGTTGAACTTGCTATGATCGTAACCACGTCGTTCGAGTGCCTCGCGAGTAGCTTGGTTTACTCGTTCCTCAGTCGCCAGGTATTCGCGCATGATTGCCGCCATATCTGTTTCCGCGTCTGCAATGCGCATGGTTTCGATCTCAACATCGCGATCGTTCATCAAGGTTTGAATAACCTCGCGGGCGATCGTAGGGATGACTTTTGGGTATAACCGCATCGTATATATCCTCGCCCCTAAAGAAAGTTCGGAAGCTATATGCTAAGGCGGAAGGGGTTTCAATGAAAATCGGGAAAAAAAGAAAACAATCAAGAGAGGCTAGGGAAAAGTGCTTGTCATCTTGGCTAAGCTTCTGTGGGGTGAATCTTTACAGAATGTTAGCGCGCTTCGCGTAAATAGAGTCAGGCAGGACGGAATGTAAACCAGCAGGCTCATTCTGTCACTTTTTGTTGACGCTGGTTGCGAAGAGAGCTAGGAATTATACATTAGTAGTTCAACTGACTGCCAGTCCTCTTTTGGTGAAGCGCCATTTAGAGTAAGGCAGTATTTAAGGAGTTGCTAAATGAAAGACGGAATCCATCCGTATTACCGACCTACCAAAATCCACTGTGCGTGCGGTAGTGAAATTGAGACCCGTTCCACCAAGGGTGATTTTCAAATCGAAATCTGTTCTCGTTGCCATCCGTTTTTCACTGGCAAACAAAAGATTATTGACACCGAAGGGCGTATCGAAAAATTCCGCAAGCGGTACGAAAAGAAATCGGTAAAGGTTTAAGCTTGTTACTTTCTAATCCAACCAAGTTCAATGTTGGCGGCCAAGCAGTGCTTGAGGGAGTGATGATGCGCTCTCCTAAAAGCTTTGTGGTAGCCGTGCGTAGAGCCGACGGGCAGATTGTGGTGCGGGAGCAGAAATGGGATACGCTTCTTAAGTCGGTTAAGCCACTACGCTGGCCTTTTCTTAGGGGGTCAATTGTACTAATTGAAAGCATTTGGAACGGGCTCTCGGCTCTTAATTTTTCTGCAGAGCAAGCAATGCCGCCAGAAGGTTCTGAGTCTAAGAGTTCGAAAACGCGTTCTCTTCCAGGTTCCGATGCAAATCATGACGAGGTTGACCATGCTGTGCAGCCACAGCAAGTTACTGCGAAGCAAAAAGTGGCCTTGGCTTTTACGCTTGTGATTTCGCTAGCGTTAGGGCTAGGGCTTTTTGTGGGCGCTCCTCACTTGTTGACCTGGTTGTTAGGAGTTGCACTAGGTGTTGGCTTAGATACTGATAGTGTTGCCTTTCATGCCATTGACGGGGTTTTTAAGGCGGCTATTTTTATTGGGTACTTGGTAGGCATTTCCAAAATGCCGGATATTCGTCGAGTATTTGCTTATCACGGCGCTGAGCACAAAGTTATTTGGTCTTACGAAAACGGCGACAAGTTGACGGCTGAAAACGCGGCTAAGTATTCAACGCAACACCCGCGTTGCGGAACAAGTTTTATGTTGGTCGTGCTTCTTCTGAGTATTCTCTTTTTTAGCGCGGTTTTTCCATTTATTCCTAAAATAAGTGAAATGGGCTTTTTTAACCAACTTGCTATGATTGGGATAAAATTGCCTCTTATGTTGCCATTAGCTGGGCTCTCATATGAGCTGCAAAAAGCTTCTGCTCGCGCTAAGACGTCTTCATGGCTGCGTTGGCTTGCTAAACCAGGCTTGCTTCTTCAAAGAATTACTGCCCTAGAGCCTTCCAAGGACCAACTAGAAATTGCGGTGGTGGCTCTTTCGCGCGCTCTTGCTCGCGAGCAAGGAAGCGAATCCCCAGAGGGTGTAAGAGTATTTCCCAACTTTGAAAGTGCGTTGTCGGAGTAGATTTTTATGGTAGTTTTTGCTGGTTAGTACAGTTTGTTTGCTGGGCCTTCACGCAATTTCGGCCTGCTTGTTTGGCGCGGTATAGCTGTTGATCGGCAGAGGCGATGAATGATTCAATGCAGTTGCATTCGTGGTGGTGCAAACTAGAAATGCCAGCACTTATGGTAACCGAAATGGGATGTCCCTGAAAAACCAGTTTTGTGGTCTCAATAAGGCGTCGCAAGCGGTCGGCCAAAAGAAAGGCTTTCTCCTCCGGTACTTCCCGTAATAAAAGCACGAATTCTTCTCCTCCGTAACGAGCAAAAATATCTTCCGCGCGAATAGTTTCGCTAATGCGAGTTGCAACACTAGAAAGCACATAGTCGCCAGCTAGGTGACCCCAGGTGTCATTTACTTTTTTGAAATGATCGATATCTATTAATACCAGGCTAAGAGTAACTTGGTGTCGCAAACAGTAGGCGAATTCTTTGGAAACAGTGTCCAAGAAAAATTTCTTATTATGGACTTGTGTTAATCCATCACGCGTTGCTGATTCGTACAAATTTATCTGGCAAGCTTCATCCAAGGTGTCGTGATAGCTGAATCGAAAGACGGTGGCGATTCCTATTTGAATTTTATCGCCATCTTGAAGGGGAACGTCTTTGGTTCCCAGACCGTTAACAAACGTGCCATTTTTGGAGTGAAGATCAATTAAGCGCTTTGTGCCATCGGGATTGGTCACAATTTTGGCATGGAGTCGAGAAACAGTTTCGTCTTCAATTTTTATGTCCGCGTCCGAAGACCTCCCAAAACATATTTCTGCTTTTTCTAATTTGAATAGTTTGCCTACACTGCTTTCGCCAGAGACCATGATGAGACAAGGACTGGTTCTTTGATGCCTAGTATTAGAAAGCAACTCGGCAATGTTGTATTCAGCTGTAGTTTCATTTACCGCCATCAAGTAGTCTCCTCGTCCGGGGGTCAGTTGGTAGCGCCCAAGAGACGTTTTTATTGCTCGTTATTGATGACTTCATGGCCGCGCTTCCAGTCGGCGATGCTAGCTGTTTTTTCAGTAATTACGCTCTCTAACGATGTTTTCCATTGGGGGACTTTGCTAATGACTTGCTCTAGCACCTGGGCCTCTTCATTTTTCATTCCCACTCTCTCATATACCTGGGCAATTTCTATTAGATGCGAAGCTTGCAAAAAAGGATGGAAAAGTACCAACTGCAAAGTGTTCTTCAATTCGTCGGTTTTATCAAGGAAAGCCAGTAGTTGGACTCGCTGAATAAGTTCTCTTGGTGACGCTGTAACATGAGGGCAGCGAACTTCAAAAAGGGCCGTGTTTAACCGCCTGGAGCCTTCCGCGGCGTCTTTGCGATGTATCCAATGGAAAACCCCGCTATGCCACCAAGCAAATCCATTTCCTGGATCCAAGGCAATTGCTTTTTCGTATTGAAGTTGTGCCTCTTCTAGCTTGCCCGCTTGAGCTAACCAATAGGCATAGTTGACTTGGCAGTTCTGCCTTTTAGGACTTAATTCCAAATTTGCTTGGTGCTCCTTGCCTGCTCGTTCCAATATGGTGGGGTTCTTTTCTGTCTGCCACGCTTTATCTAGTAGACGAGCAAAAGTAGGTCCTAAATGGGCTCGTGCCGCTGGGTCTAATAAGACCAAAGCAGCTTTTTTTTCTACTGAGTAAAGCATCGATTCCCATTCGTGCCAGGTTTTTGCGGCTTCGCTTTCGGCAATTTTGTTCATTACTTGCAATACAATATTTAGCCATTCTTCCTGATATAGATAATGCCAATGGAAAGATTTCTCGAAATGAGTTTTCATGGAATGAAGCTTGCCTTTATTGAAAAAACTTATTCCTTTGGTCAGAAAATAGGAGCCGTAGAAAGGAATAATCGAATAGCGGAATATTATCAATACTGCCGCAATCTGCAGTATTCCAAAGGCTAGCCAATGTTTTGGTTGAGTAGATAGTATAATAGGTTTTGCTGGTCTGCTTTGTGCGAATATTGGATTATTTATTCCTAAGAGAAGGGCGCACAGAAAATAAAACATACTCCAGCTTGGTAAAGTATAAAAGGCGCTTTGCAATTGAATAAGATGTGCAACTAACAAGCCGAAAAGAAGAGCGGTGGGCGCTCTTCCTAATCGCTTGTTTTTATAAGCTACAAAGACTGCACGAAAGAGTGCAATCCATATAATTATTTCCGCTGCAGTGCCTAAAATGCCAGTGGTGCTCAAGACTTCAAAAAAATGGTTGTGAGGCTGGTCTTCATAAAACCATAGGCATAAATTGGGAATATAACTTTTTGCAAAGGCATAATCATAGTTGCCTATTCCCCAGCCGACAAAAGGTTTTTCTAAAAATGAAGCCCACGCAATTTTTGAAAGATTAAATTTATCAGACACATAAAAGGTAAACAGGCGTTCTAAGTTATGGTGGTCTTTCCAAAAAATTTGCAGACTAGGTATATGAAGCAGCCATCTATTGACCCCCCAGTACAGTAATATTCCAGCAATCGTTGTTATGCACAGACCAAGGATTAATTTTTTGTTTATGTTCTTTTTCAGGAACCAATAAACTGCAAAAAACGTAATCATGCCCGCAAGCATTCCTCCGATTGGTCCGCGAGAAGCAGAAGCTATTAAACCTAGCCAAACCAATAGCAGGATTGATACGAGTCGCAGCGTAGGCCGAGGGAGAGAGTTGCCAGGAAAACGAATCCATACTAGCGCTGCCCAAAAACCTACGAAGACAATACAATGAGAAAAAAAAATAGAGTTTCCCGCTAGACCAAAAACGCGAGGAACTTCGCTAGCTAGTCCGAATGTTCCTGCAGAGGGCGAAAACCATTGCCAAAAGGCAATCGCCAACATGAGCAGTCCACCCCAAACTTGAACTCCAAGTATTTTTATCCACTGTTCGCGGCTTTTTAGTACTGAGGAAGCCATTAGCGCCCACAAAAAAAAGTGGAATAAAGTGAACAATCCATTCATGCGCGATTGATTTCCCCAAAATGATCTCTGAGGTGAAGCAGAAAACAAGGTACTTATTCCCCATGCCGCAAACTGCGCTCCCATTGCCATCGATAAAAAAGCTTTGGTTGGGCGAAACGCTGGTTCGCGCCAGGCAAGAAGCAGGTAAGAGGGAAAGGTAAGAGCAACAAGTACTTGCAGAAAGACTGCTTTGGGCGTAACAAATGGATGGTACACTCCAGGAAAGACTACTAAGGGTACTAGCAATCCTCCATAAACGCCTATACAAGTTAGGGTTAGCCAAAGACGTTTAGGCGAAAAAGCGCTGGTCATGTAGTACTGCCCTCGAGAACGCTCGTTAAACATCTCTGCTGGACACAATAGCTAGAAGTACAAGTCCTAGACAAGACTGAGAGAAGGGCCGGTAAGTGCCTGACGTTTTGAATTTCAACTAGTTTGGAGCACCTTACCCGCTGTGCTTACCATTTTTTTTGAAAATCGAAGAACGGAATGCTTGGGGCAAAAGCAAACCAAGAGAACATACCTGGCGATCGCTTTTACCCAAAATCACCAAGAGATTATCATCTCCAAATTCCGCTAAAACTTGTCGGCACATTCCGCAAGGGGGGCAGGGAGTCTTTCCTCCTGCGATAGCAACTGCCAGAATACGTTTTTCCCCTTGGCTAATTGCTTGGGCAATGGCGCTACGTTCAGCGCACAAAGTAAGCCCATAGGAAGCATTTTCTATATTTCCGCCAGAATAGATATTGCCGGAACCGCCACAGACGGCTGCGCCCACCAAAAACCCTGAATAGGGAGCATAGGCGTTAAGTCGCGCTTGTTGGGCAGTTTTCCACAGTAGAGCGTGGTCGATTTTTCTAGTCATCGAAAGCATATCGAAAAAATTCTAGTATGCTTCATGTCAACACAAAACACCATTCACGTTAGTAGACCTCTTGTTTGGCTGCCTTCTCTTTTCTTGATAGTCTGTCCAGTCTATGGTCAAATTTCTAACTCCTCTAGCGGCGTAATAGGGTAAGCATTAACTTATTTTTCAAAAAGGGAGCGACGGAATGGCTCAAACCCATGCGGATATGAAAAGCAACTGGCGAAATTTGTATGGAAACGCTCACGTTAGGCTGGCGGCTGTTCCCCGAGCGGGGGGGCTGATTAGTGCGTTTAATTCAAATGTTGATGCCGTAATTAAAATCCGGGGAAGTCATGTAAAAAAGTATTTTCAAGAGTTAGGGTTAAAAAAGGAAAAGCTGCTTGTTCCGGGAAAACCGTTTATTGAAACCCCGGAAGATTTGTTCCGAGGATTTCTTCGCTGTTTTCGGGCAGGAATAGCTGAAGAATGGCTGATTCACAATATAGAAACTTTTCGCTGGATGGAAAACAAAATCGGTTATGACAAGCTTCAGATGGGAGGGCAGGGAGGAATCATTGCTAATACAGCGGCAGTTTGTGGAGTCAACCCCGTTTATGTGCATTGTGCGTCGCTTCCCCAGACACAGGCGGAGCTATTTCTTGACTTAGATAACCTTCTTGCTTTTGATAGTCAAGGAAGTCCCGCCAAAGCATGCTCTATCCGTCGCTCAGAAGATGCATTGATTCATTGGATTTTGGAATTTGATGCTGCTGACAAAGTTGTATGGGAGAATGAAGAATGGGTATGTCCTAAGTCGAACCGGTTTATTGCTAGTTACGATCCTTTGAATATAAAGTTACATATAGACAGGGGATTCCAGGAAGGAATTAGTAAGATTCAAGATAACCTAGGGTTCATTTTATTATCTGGTTATCAAATGCTTACTCACCCACTTCCTGATGGGGCGTCAGGTAAAGAGCGCATTGATGAGTCGGTGAAGACTGTAAAAAAGTGGAAGGAGCAATTTCCTCAATCGATATTGCATTTCGAATTTGCTTCCACTCAAGACCGAGGAATTCGTAAACATATAGTAGAAAGTTTGGTGCCCATTGTTGATTCTATTGGCTTCAACGAACGAGAATTAATTGATGTGTTGAACGTGATTGGGGAAGAATCTTTAGCTAATCAATGCGATCAAAAAACTAACAGTGTTAACCTTTTCCAAGGATTGCATAAAATCTTCAAGGCTACTAATTGTACTAGAATTCAGTTGCATATGTTTGGCTTGTATATCACCATTTCTAAAAAGAATGCGCCAATAAATCCGCAAGATAATCGAGAAGGAATGATGATGGCGGCGACTATTGCTGCTGCCAAAGCGGGAACCGGAACCATTTATCAGAAAGAAAACTTGCTCTGGGCACATGGCAAAGAAGTGTCTGATTTGGCTATTCGTGAGTTGCAAAACCTGGCAGAGTATATTGGCGAAAAGCACGGAGCGAATGAGCTGCTAGAAACTGGCTACTGGGAAGAAAAAGATTTTGACCTAGTGGCGGTTCCAACCATTATCGTTGACCAGCCCGTGACATTGGTGGGAATGGGCGATACCATTTCGTCTCTCTCGTTAATTGGAGCGAGAGCAAAATAATTGGGCTTGAGTTTGGGTGCCCTTTCTTATGTGGGTGGCCTTTCTTGCGGGAGAAGCATAGAAGGGCCTCATGTAATTTGGCAGGGCCAACGTAGTGAAGCCAGGAGTTCTGTGGAATGCGTTGTACATTGTGGCTAATCGTGTTCATGGGGGTGACTGCTTGTGCAGTAACCCAGCAAACGGGGGAAAAGCGAACTCTAGCAGCTAAATCGTCCCAAGAAAGAAGATGGTCGGGCAAGCACGGGATAGATGCGCTGCGTGCCGAGGTTAGACAAGTTCTCCAGGCTCAAGCTGGGTTAATGTGGCAAAGTTGGGCGCTCGGTCAAAAGGTTAATTTTGCGGAGGTCTATTCTTCAAAAGATACTTTGTTTTCTTTGGAATCGATACGAGCGCTTGAAAAGTGGGTAACGCAAGAACAAGATGAGACCAAAGCACGAAATCTAAAGCAGCTAAGAATGTACTTAATAGGAGAGTATTTAGCCAGTGTCAGCTCGAATACCTCTAGTTCTATTAGTTCTATTATAGCGTCATCAATTGTGAATGCTAATGATCAGGAATTAAATTTTTTCGAAGTTATTCCTGTTTTGGCCAATGAGGCTCACACGGGACGGAGGCGAAACATTCGAAAAGCCGCGCATTCAGTGGTGCTGGGGTTGAATTCATTGTTTCTAGAAAGAGAAAAGCAGTTTGATAAAGCAGCGCAAGAAATTGGGTACGCTAGTTATGGAGACTTTTTGGCCGATTTAAGGCAGGTAGAATTTGCTTCGTTAGCAGCGGACGCTGAACAGGTTTTGCAACAAACTGAAAAGGCTTATCTAAAAGGAATGGCAGATTTAGCCCGAGAAGAATTACGTATGCCTTTAAAACAAGTGCGTAGCGCGGATATTCCTAGATTGTTTCGTACCGGAAGAGCTGATTTTTATTTTCCAAAAAAACTAGAAATCGAATTTTTGAAAAAAACGTTACACAAAATGGGAATTAATTTAGGACAGTTGAGTGCTTTGCAGTTGGATTACGAATCTCGCCCTCGAAAAAATCCTCGGTCTTTAACAGTTGCATTTGAGCCAGGAAAAGATGTGCGTGTATCTATCCGCCCGGCTGACGGATTGAGCGCTTGGGCTCAACTTTGGTACGAAATGGGGCATGCTCTTCGCTACACTTGGATGCGGAATGAAAACATGGAAGTGCAGTTATTGGCTAGTCCTGGAATAGGAATGTCCTTGGGGTTCTTCCTGGAAAACCTTTTGGCCAATCCTAATATTATTTCCTCTTTAGAAATGTCTCCCGAGAATCAAGAAGGTTATTTGCGTCGCAGCAGCATTCGCAAGATGTATCGACTTCGTCGCGCAGCTGGTAGGGTAATTTTCGAATCAGAGTGGAGACAGAAGAAGGGGGTAGGGGTCCTGGAAGATCGTTATCAGCAGATAATGACTCGGGCGTTAGGTTTTCCTGCGGAGTCAGAAGATGGAGAGTGGTATCTTTTTGATAATGATGACTTTTTCCAATCGGCCGAGGAAATGCGTGCTCTTTTAGTCGCCGGACAATTAGAAACATTTCTTCAAAAATCAGTGGGAGAGAAATGGTGGTCGGATGAAAAAACCGGCAAGGTGCTTTCCGAACTTTTCGCAAAAGAAGGAATGCTTACGGTCGAAGATCTGGTAATCGGTCTGGAGGCGGACGAAAGAATTGAAGTAGCCGCCGGCAGTCGGTTGCCTTGATTTTATATGGAACGAATAAAACCTCGTGCCTGTACTTCTGTTTCTAGTTGATTCCACGAGCTAAAAGTATGAATTCTTGGCTGGCAAGAAAGTTCCTGATTCTGTCCTTCTATTAGTACCAGCGCTGTTTGCGAAGGAGAAACTATTTCCTGTTGTACTGCCTTTTTCAAACCAGCCAACGCTCGTGAAGAATTGTCATCTATCAAAACACCGGCTTGGCGCGAAATCTGTTTTTGCGCCTCATGGAGTTCTTCCAGTTCAACCGTTATTGACGCCCCTTCGCTTTTCTCCACCACTCGCTTTTCCTCGTAACTCAAAGAGCTGCTAGAAGAGGGAATCGCCACCAAGACTTTGGGCAAGGCTGGCAGAATGCCGAGAGAATGAATTTGTTCAAGTCCATCCCATACTGACAGAAGGGTTTGGCTTGCATTCCCTGTATTCAACGCAATCCAGTCTGGAGGACGTTCGCAAAGTTGTTCGCCTATTTCCAGGCCAGCAGTCTTTTTGCCTTCCCAAGGCAAAGGAGAGGGTTGCGCTGATCCATTAATCCAGCCCCATTGTTCGCACATATGGTCGCAGGATGCCCAAAGTTCATCAACTGATTGCGGACACTGAAAAACCAAGGCGCCATATTGTTCGGCTCTGATTAAAGACTGCATTGGCGCCTGAGGAGGGGCAAGTACTAAACAGTTTACTCCCATTGAAGCTGCTAGACATGCTAGAGAAGGCCCTTCTTGGGATATTGATACCACCGCAACCGTGGCTTTTTGCGCATCTATCGCTTGCGTAACTACCAGAGCGGAAGCCCGGTCTTCGATAGAGCCAGTTGGTTCTCGACCCTCATCTTTAAGCCAAAGACCAGTAATTCCTATCCACTTAGCCAATTGTTGAGTGCCCCAAACCGGGGTCATTCCCACTTGCAAGGGCGGGACTTGCGCCCAATCCTCTAGCGGGAGCAGTTCTTTGAATCGCCACATCCAGGGTTCGCGTCGTTCCAAGGAAGAGCGATCCAGCGTACGAGCCGCATCTTCGTGATCATAAGTTAGTATTAGTTGTCCTTGGGAGCCGCAATTACTGCAACGGGCAGCTTGCCCTGGTAAATTCTTTTGGCAACGAGAACAACGTGCTCCTAGAAGGTGTCGTGAGCTCATGAATGTTTCGTATCACATCTGGTGTAAATTTCGATAATTGCTTGACTTCGTACAGTCTCGGGAAGCACAATTCAATACATGCGGCGTCCTTATTTTGGAACAAAACCATAATAAATCTTGAACCTAGATGCAATAGAACAATAAAATTGATTTTTTGTGGAGTATAAATAATGAGGATATTGGTGGTATCTGATGAGGAAGATCCAGCATTGTGGAACTCGTCCAATCCGGAAAAATTCTTAGGTATTGATTTAGCTATTTCATGCGGAGATCTTGATCCAGAATATTTATCTTTTTTAGTAACCATGATTAGGGTGCCTTTGTTTTACGTGCATGGGAATCATGATGAAAACTATGTGAAAAGGCCACCAGAAGGGTGCGAATCTATTGACGGAAGGGTAGTGTATTACCGGGGGTTGCGGATTTTAGGATTGGGAGGTAGTCGCCGCTATCGTGAAGGGTTATTTCAGTATACCGAGAGACAAATGAAATGGAGAATTCGCAAACTCCAAATGAGTCTAAGTTTGTGGAAAGGCGTTGATTTGCTAGTAACGCATGCTCCCTCCAGAGGGGTTGGAGACGGAGCTGATTTGTGTCATCGAGGCTTTGAAAGCTTCAATTATTTAATTGAAAAGTATTCTCCGAGATATCACTTTCATGGGCACCAACATTTGTATTATAATGCATATAATAACAGGGCCAGAACATGCCAAAATATGAATACATCGGTGGTAAATGCTTGTGGGAAGATGTTTTTGGAGTTGTAAAAAAAGCCAGCCAAATCCACGCTAAAATTTCACCTCATCTATAGGCTCAATTTTAACACGACTTGATTTTCAAAAATTGAACTTATAAACAGCAGTCAAATCGATTCACACATCAGTTTTTGAACGCGGCGATTCTAGCTGATCCCGCAGTATCTTTATTTGCGCTTCTTTTTCGTCTATTTTTGCTAAATTTTGTTGAATACTTGCCCCTTGTTTTATACGGTATTGGTTGTCTCGTCGCAAGTATTCAATATAATTTTGCAACCGTTCAATCTTTTTTATTGTGGAACCATGCGAATTCTTTGACTTGCTCGGCTCAAGAAAATTTAATGCTTCTAGTTGATGCTTTAACTTTCTTATCTCAATTTCTTTTTCCCTTATCTTTTTCTCGTTTTGCCGAATGCGCTCTTCATCTGATGAGTTTAAGCGATTTTCGTCACGAAGGAATTGTACATAATTCTTTAATCGTTCAATTGTCGCGAGCAACTCTTTAGCGCGCAAGTTTATTGAAGAAGAATCTTTCGTGCAACTTGCAATACTGGGTGCTCCCAACATGCTAAAACTGTCGTCTACTATATAATGCGACGCTGATATCGACTTCTCTGAGAGAAGCCGCTTGCCTCCTGCAGGGCTAGTATTTCTAATATCGCATTGGCTCTTGGCCTGCTTTAAAACCGGAGGATGTATTGACCGACCGAGTAAATTTTCAGTAGCCTTTGCATCCGACGCATGCTTTTTTTGGCTGTGAGCCTGCTGATGACGAAAAGTTGAAGAGTGTGCTCTTGCTTGAAAAGTTAAATGGTTCATGCTCTTACTTTTTATTTTATAACTTGCGATTGATCAAACAAAAACGGATGATCGGCATGGTCTGAGATTGTTGGTAGGCTTCGTTTACAGAAACTTAACCACGCGCCGAAATGTCCAGCGTAAATTGCGTATGATCCTGCACGCTCAACTAGCTGCACTGCATCGTCTGGAACAAGCGAAAGCCAAGGTGTCGATCACAGCAGCGCGTTTATTGCCGATCAGTGGACGCCGACTTAAACAACCGAAGCCATCTTTTCTTGAATTAATCCAGATGCTTGGCAAACCCCGTCCTTTAGGGCGGGGAAGGATAGAGCGAGGAGCCAAAGGCTCCGATTTCCGAACGATATTTGGAGACACCGTCCTTCAGGGCGGTGAGGATGTCCATGAAAAGAACGGGACTCTTGCGCATGGTGGGTGGGGTCACAACTCGATTATGGCGGATGATCAATATGTTTATTGGCTAAAAATAAATACCGAAGCTACACTAATGCGTGTTCCAAAGGTTGGTGGCGAGTAGGACAGATTGTATTAATCTATTGAACACAGGTTAATTGACTGTTTACTGGCTGAATTTGTGCTGTCTAACCAAATATTTGTTAGGCAAAATTCGGTCAGTCCAAGCGTATCTCTGCAGATAGGAAAAAATAAAGCGCGTTTTCAAGGGCCAGGTCAAGTAGTCTTGCCTGAAAGCTGGCAAAAGTAACCGAGTTACAAACACATTATGAATACATCGTGTGCAATAAGTATTGAAAACCTATCCAATTAATCGAGAACAATCGAGAATAAATATTGGTCTTCCAGACCCCAAAATGGTCACTCCAGCTAATCCGGGAATAATGTCGAGAGGGCGAGAAAGTGGCTTGAGCACGGTTTCCTCATGTCCTAAAAGACGGTCTACCTCAATAGCCACGAAGCCATGGTTGGAATCATCGGAATCAAAGGAATCAAACACCAAATAGGGAAGTGCTCCGGTTGGTGGTGATCGCTCGATTTGTAAAAGATTATTTAAAAAATAAACTGGAATTGATAAATTTCTATAGGAAATAGTTGGCAAAGGTCCCTTGTAGACCAGTGATTGCGGATTGGCTTCAATCACCGTCTTTACTTTGGTTATGGGAAACCCAAATATTTCTCGTCCCACGCCTACCAAAAGTGCGTTGACCACCGCTACCGAAAAAGGGAGCTCCAGAATGAAACAGGTGCCTTGTTGGCGAGAAGAGCTAATAGCGAGTGTTCCGCCTACTCTGTCAACCGCTCGCTGAACAGCATCCATTCCTACTCCTCGCCCGGAAATGTCGGTTATGGAGGAAGCTGTAGAAACTGCAGGAAGGCAGCATAGTCGTAAGGCGTCAGCGTCACTTAGCGAATTGGCTTCTGCCTCGGAGATTTTCCCCAATTTGATGGCGGCGATTTTTAGTTTTGAAGGGTCCATTCCCCGACCATCGTCCTTAATTTCTAGGATTACTCGTTCTCTTTCCCTTCGGGCGGCAATAGAAATGCGACCGCTGGAAGGTTTGCCGGCCAAAACACGTTGATGAGGAGCTTCCAAGCCATGATCAATAGCATTGCGCAACAGGTGCATTAGCGGATCGGCCAGCTCGTCGACAATGGCGCGGTCCAACTCAATATTGGTTCCGCTGAGAACCAATTCCACATCCCGGCCCATTTTCCGAGCGAGATCGCGAACTGTACGCGGAAATCGATCGGTAAGCACTGAGAGCGGGGTCATGCGGGCACTCATTACTTTTTCGTGTAAGCCTTTTATTAGTGAGCGTAAGCGGTCGAGTCCCTGATCAAGGGGGCTTCTTTGGCCTTCAGGAAGTGCACGTACCAATTCACGAAGCTGCGAGGACGAAAGCAGAAGTTCACCGGCGGTGTCTAAAAAGCAGTCGAGAAGGTCGGTTTTTATGCGGACGGTAGGCGAGACTTTTGCGCCTGAGTACACTAAAGGCAGCGATAAAGGTGTGTCTTCGGAGTCTGCGCAACCTGCTTTGGCGGGTGGAGAATGGAAATGTTTCGGCTTATCTCGAGGAGCCGATTGTGTTTTAACGCAAGCATCCTGGACGCGAGTAGCGCTCGGGGGTTTTCCTGTAAGCTCTATCAGATGGCTATGTAGGCGAGAAATAAGAGCGCTGGCGTCAAATTCCGAATGACCAGAGCTAACGTGGTTAATTAGAGAATGCATCTGATCGCAGGCCGCGAAAAGCATATCAGCGGTAGATGCTTGGAAGATTTCAGGTTTTATCCGCAGGAGGTCTACTAGGTCCTCAACATGGTGGGCAATGGTAGCTATTTGTGCAAATCCCATAGAAGCAGCCATGCCTTTTATCGAATGCGCATGGCGAAACATGGAATCGACTATGTCCCGGCTTTTTTCTTTCTCCAGCAGAACAAGGTCAGAAGAAAGAGCTTCCAGGTGCTCTTGTGCTTCCGAAACGAACAGGCATAGGTATTTGGTCATATCGATGGGCATGGCCCACCATTAGGAAAAATAGGAAAAGTAAGAAAAGAAACAATCAAAGCAAATCTAATGACGGCAAATAAGTGCCTTGTTAACTACCGATAGCACATCCTCTGCTTTGAACGGTTTGACCACAAAATCGGCGGCTCCGGCTTCGATGGCGTCCATTACCAAAGTTTCTTGGCCAAGGGCGCTGCATACAATAATAATAGCTTTGGGATCGGTTTTTATTATTTCTCGGGTAGCTTCGATGCCGCTTTTGAAAGGCATCACTATGTCCATGGTAACCAAATCGGGCTTGAGCTGCTTAAATCGCTCAATGGCCTCGATTCCGTTGGCTGCTTCGCCCACAATGTCGAACCCGCCGGAAGCAAAAATATCGCCAAGCATATTGCGCATAAATACTTGATCGTCGACTACAAGAACCCTTTTTGTCATACTGGTCCCCGTTGGCTCTTTTTTATTCGGACCTTACCATGCTGACAAGCTGCTCTCAAGGTACGTATCAGCACTTGGAGCGAGCGCTCTGTAATAAATCGATAATTTTTTGAGTCAATAGGGTGGCATCAAGGGTCGCTACCGAGTTGAACTGGAGCATATCTTTCTGGAAATGAATTCCCTCTACCTCGGAAACTAGCAGTCCCAAATCGTGCAGGTCTCGCTCTAATAGAATGACCTTTCCTTGTGGAGTGTCCGCGCATACAGATGGAGTGTCCAACAAAAGAAGCCTGCTGGTTTCCACCACCGTGATCGCTTTTCCTCGAAGATTCATGAGTCCCCAAAAAGCAGCAGGGGTACGAGGAATGCGCGCGATGGGAGATGTTGGTACCGCGATCTCCTGAACTGATGCGAGAGGAAGACCAAATCGATGAACGCCTATCTGGAAGATCACATAGCGCACTGACTTGAGTATACCTTCTTTTATTTTCTGCTGGCAGGTGCAAACTGAATATGGTGGTTTGCTACCAGCGCTAAAAAGGAGTAGTCACCATTATCTGAGCATAGCTCCCTCGCTGAGGAGTTAGAGGTAAAGAGTAAACCAAAGTTTCCTGGGTCCGCGCTTAATAAAGAGTTATCAGTTGGTGAAGAATGAAGTAAGTAAACCTTTTGTTGGTTAGATACCTGGAAATTGGTTGTGGTCAGTTGGTTCGCCTGGAGAATGGAAGTAGGTTAGCGTCAGTTTCCTACCGAAAAGTAGGACGCGAAATTAGCTTTCCTACCATTTTGTAGTTTTGGCGAACTACTGGAAAGCATAACCGCTCAAAGGAATTGGTGTTTTTTTGTGTTTTTTAGTTTGGCTTGTTTCTTGAATGAACGAATCCATTCTTTATGGATTTGAAAGGGAGAATCAGACAATGACCTGTGATCAAGATACTTCTTCGGTGTCTGCAGCCTATGGATTGAATTGCTTTTCCAATGCAGTTATGAGGGAACGTCTTCCGAAAAGTGTGTATAAGGAACTCCTCTTGGTACAAGCAGGTGAGAAAGAGCTCACCCTAGAAATCGCGGAAGTGGTGGCTGGCGCTATGCGCGATTGGGCTCTAGAGCGAGGGGCTACTCATTTTTCCCACTGGTTTCAGCCCTTGACTGGTCTTACTGCAGAGAAGCACGATTCGTTCATTGCTCCTACCGGAGATGGCCGAGTGCTTATGGAGTTTTCGGGTAAAGAGCTGATCAAAGGCGAACCAGATGCTTCTAGTTTTCCCTCAGGTGGTTTGCGCGCAACTTTTGAGGCGCGTGGATACACCGCTTGGGATACCACTAGCCCGGCGTTTCTAAAAGAAGATGAATCTGGAATAACTCTTTGTATTCCCACGGCGTTTATTGGTTACCACGGCCACGCATTGGACAAAAAAGTACCTTTGCTCAAATCAATGGCGGCTTTGAATAAGCAGGCACTTCGGGTGTTGCGTGCTTTGGGCAATACTACCTCGAAAAACGTGCTTTCTACGGTAGGTCCCGAGCAAGAGTATTTCTTGATCGATAAAAAATATTTTGAATTGCGTCCAGACTTGCTTCTTACTGGCCGTACGGTTTTTGGTTCCATGCCTGCCAAAGGTCAGGAACTAGAAGATCACTATTTTGGCGCAATCAAAGACCGCGTCATGGCTTTCATGGGCGAGCTGAACCGCGAGCTATGGAAGATGGGGGTTTCGGCAAAAACTCAGCATAATGAGGTCGCTCCTAATCAGTTCGAGCTTGCGCCTATTTTTGCTACCACCAATGTAGCTACTGACAACAACCAGTTAGTCATGGAAACCATTCGTAAAGTGGCTAATCGGCACGGAATGGTGGCCTTGCTTCATGAAAAGCCATTTGCTGGTGTAAATGGTTCAGGCAAGCACAATAACTGGTCAATCAGCACTGACGATGGTCAGAATCTGCTCGACCCGGGCGAGAATCCTCAGACTAATGCTCGGTTCTTGTTATTCACCACCGCAGTATTAGAGGCGGTTGATACTTGGGCATCATTACTGCGCGCTTCCGCGGCCAATCCTGGGAATGATCATCGATTGGGAGCCAACGAAGCGCCACCGGCAATTATTTCGGCGTTCCTTGGATCGCAGCTTAGCGAACTATTGGATTCTATTGCCGAAGACAAGCCATACTCACTTAAAGGTGGAGAAAAAATTGCCTTGGGAGTAACCTCGCTTCCTCGGTTGCCACGCGATTTCTCCGACCGCAATCGCACCAGTCCGTTTGCTTTTACTGGCAATAAGTTTGAATTTCGCATGGTGGGGTCTTCTCAATCAATTGCCAGCGCCAATTGTGTGATTAACACCATTGTGGCAGATGCGTTGGCTAATATTGCCGATCGTTTGGAAAAAGCTTCTGACAAAAATTCCGAAATTCAGAAATATATTAAAGAGAGCTATTCTAAACACCGGCGAGTAGTTTTTGATGGCAATAATTATGCAAAAGAATGGGTGGCAGAAGCTGAGCGCCGTGGGCTTCCCAATATTCGTAATACTGTTGACGCTATTGGCGAGTATATTAAACCTGCAGCGATTGAACTTTTTGAAAGAAACAGCGTTCTTAGTAAAGAGGAGTTGGAAAGCCGCGCCCACATTTATTGGGAGAATTATTCTAAGCGCATTAACATTGAAGCTAGCGTAATGGTAGAAATGTCCAAGCGCTCCATTTTTCCGGCGGTTACTGACTACGCAGCTAGTCTAGCTAGCTCGGCGGAAGCATTGGCAAGCATTAAAGCGGTTAGTGCTCCTCAGGAAAAACGGGCTAGGGAGATTGCCCAGCTTCTCGGTAAATTTGCCGAAGAGACCGAAAAGCTAGAAGCAGTATTGGGAGAAGCACAAGGAATAAGCGATGTCTTCGCCCAGGCTAAGGCCTTCCGAGACAAGGTTTTTGTGCAAATGGGCGTGGTGCGTGAGAATGGCGATAAACTAGAAACCATGGTCGATCGTGACGTTTGGCCATTCCCTTCTTATGAAGAGCTGCTGTTTATTCTCTAGTTTTCTTGTTTAATGTAGTAGTAGGGCGCTCATGTATAGGGCGCCCTTTTTTATTTACCCGTATTGCCATTATGCTAGCGGGTAAATCTTTTTTTAGGATCCTCATGCCATGAGCAAGCAAGGTATTCTCGCTGGGGTAGTTTTTGTATTCGCATTTCCCTCACTTTGTTTTGCTCGATCAGAACATTCTTCTTTGCCTCTTCAATATAATTGGGGCAGAGATGGTTCCTTGACCTTCGCAGCGGGAGCATTGTGGCTGGCATCAGAATGGAAAAAAGAGCACTTAGCTCCATTAATGTGCCGATGGTGTGCTTCCAACGAAATGGACCGAGTAGTTTCTGAGGGGTTGCGTTGGAATCGCCCCAACCATGTGGCCAACATCGGTAACGTAGCAATTTTCGCCTTGCCTGTAGCGCTGGGAGCGGCAATCACATTTTCTGCTTGGCAAGAAGGAGGAGGAGAGCAAGCAGTTACTGATTTGCTTTTAGTGGCAGAAACAGTGGCTATTAGCGGCTTGGTAGCGCAAACAATAAAATATGCAGTGGGACGAAAGCGTCCGTTTGTTGCTGAACTGCCCACGTTGGGAAAGAAAACCCGCGAGTATGCGGACAATAATCTTTCGTTTTATTCGCAGCACACCAACTTGGCTTTTTGTCTAGTTTTTTCTTTTGGAACCATTGCTCACATTCGCAAATACCAAGCAGAACCTTGGATTTGGGGCCTGGGTTTGCCTGCGGCGAGTTTAATTGGATACAGTCGAATTGCCTCGCAAAAACATTACCTTACCGATGTTCTAGTAGGGGCAGGTATGGGTGCTTTTTCTGGATGGCTAGTTCCTTGGTTGCATTCGCATCAGGCCCTGCCTAAAGGAGTGGCAATTCAAGGAGGGCCCCAAGGAGTAGTAGTTACCGGAGTATTTTAATACGGCATGGGCAGGTCAGGTTTTCCCAGATGTTGAATCCTAATCCACGAGATACGTCGAACGACACTACTCGGAGGTCCTCATGAATGCGTCCTTAATAACGTCGATAACGTCGTTCTTCGTTTGGTGTACGGTGGTGGCTCTCTCCACGGTATGGCCTAGTTCCGCGGCGGCAAGGGGCCGTGCGGGTGAGCCGAGCACCGCGCAGATCGTTCGGGCCTTCGCTAAGCAAGGAATCCGTATAAACGGGGCAGAGGGAGCCGGTATTCGGCCGAATGTTCTTCTTGCGTTGAAAGAAGCGCGGGCCAACGGGATCGGAAATTCGAAGGTGGATTTCGCTGCGGTCGAGATCGGGCATGACTTGGGGCTCGACATAGGCTCCGGATCGAATACGGTGAAGAACATCGTTGCGGCGCTGAACTATTTGCTCAAGCAGCCTGTTCGTCCTCTTCCCGTTTCGCCGCCAAAACCCAATTTGCAATGGGTCGGGTATTTCGACGATGTGACTAACCTCTGGAATCAACCGAAATTCATGAGACTGGTGGCCGAGAAGGGATTCTCGCCCGTCAAGATCAGTTGGGAGGATATCGGTCGTGATCAGAACAGTTCGTGGGGCGATCGGATAAGCGATGTTGGTATCTGGGTGCGGAGAGACGAGAAAACTCCGCGAAGTGCTCGTCTGGCGCTTTCCGTTCGGCGTGATCACAACTTTAGCGACAAGGTGTTGATGGTGCCCGCGAACAAGATCAAGATTCACCAGCGCATGGGTGGTCGGACCGTGGAAAAAACGCTTCCCGAGCGTCTTAAAGAGCTGAAACTAGCCAGCGCTCGGCGCGACCGAAACGTAATTGTTTCCAATCAGTTTGCCATTGTTCCGGTGCCGGCTCGCCATATGCGCGGTGCTTGGCCTTCCGGCGTGTCCCCACGGGTGGCATTTAACTTCAGTATTTTTCCGTACGGCAGCACGAATTATGTCATTACCGACGTAATCGAGGGGAGCCACGAGGCCATCGTGGGTCCGGGCTCTCATCAATTGCTTTTTGCCAACCTGAACGGGAAAAAGGCACCTTTCACTGCCAGTCGTGCCGAGGATCGACTTGATTTGTTGAAGCTCGAGAAAGAACTTAAAGCCAAAGGGATGGACGTAGATGTTCAGCGTTACTACCTCATTCAAATTCCGATCAAGAAAGGCGCGCTGGGGATCAGATTGTCCAATATGGGGACCCCGCCGATAAATCGAGGCTGGGGCGCATCCCCATCCCCGTTGCTGTCTCCGTCTAATCAGATGCAAAGTGGAGGATTAAGCGAAGATAAGGGTGTAGGCGCTGGTGCGAACATGGCATTACCGTCGGCAAAGGTTGCGAAATCCGCCCCCTCGGCGCAGGAGTCGGTCGCCGGCTCCGAGAGCAATACTTTGTACTCCGCGAGAGCAAAGAAGGAGAAAGCGGGCCTGGCCAAGGTGGCAATTGGCACCGGTGACAAAGAAGGAAGGTATTTTGGCGGGACTGGTTTCCGCGGTGCGCGCGCGGATGAGCCCATCCGCGTGACCGTAGTCTATTTTGTTACCCCGGTAGGCAAGGTTACCCGCAAAGATATGGAAACCTTCGCCCAAGCCTTCGCTCAGTGGGATAGACAGGCCATTTGGGGCGGCAGTTTCGTAACGAAAGAAACGAAGTAATCGGCAAGGTTACCGGAGATTAGGCGCATGAATCGTTGCAGGGCAGTTTTTTCGGTCGCGGCGATTCGTGCGAGAGATACTTTGTTGGTTGCTGGCGATTGCCCGATGAGGTTTGGGTATAGAACTGTGACTGTATGAGGTTTATCAGGAGATAGTTTTAAGCCCTAATCGTTTAAATAGCGTTTGGTCTTCCTTTAGGGTTTTGTTTTTTGCAGTCAACAGTTTATCTCCACAAAACACTGAATTGGCCCCGGCAAAGAAACACCAAGCCTGCAATTCGTCACTCATTTGTTCTCGCCCTGCGGAAAGTCGAATGAATGATTTAGGCATCATGATACGAGCGGTGGCAATTACGCGAACAAACTCCAAAGGATCGGGAGTTTCTTTTTCTTCTAGAGGGGTCCCAGAAATGGGAATAAGCATATTTATGGGCACGCTTTCCGGGGGTTGGGGCAGGTTCGCCAACGTAATTAACATGTCGGCGCGGTCTTGGTTTTCTTCTCCCAGACCAATAATGCCTCCCGAGCAGACTTTTATTCCGGCGCTACGCACGTTATGAATGGTTGTCAGGCGTTCTTCATAGCTGTGAGAGGTAACAATAGAAGGATAATACTCTTTGGAAGTGTCTACATTGTGGTTGTAGTAATCTAATCCTGCTTCCTTAAGCTGCAATGCTTGCTGGAAAGTTAGCAAGCCAAAACTAGCACAAGCTTCTATTCCCAATGCTTTAACTGCCCTTACCATAGCTAAAGCGGTAGTAAATCCATTGCCGTCGGGAGATCGCCAGGCGGCTCCCATACAAAACCGCGTAGCCCCATTTTCTTTGGCCTTTTGTGCCATTTCCACCACTTTTTCCACCGAGGCTAGTTGCTGAGGACTTAGTTCGGTGTCATGGTGCGTGCTTTGCGGGCAATAGGCGCAATCTTCCGAGCATCCCCCGGTTTTAATACTGAAAAGCTGACTGACTTGAATCTGGTTAGCATCAAAGTGGGTGCGATGGACATTGTGAGCACGAAATAGCAAGTCATTGAAAGGCATGCTTAGCAGATCGAGAACTTCTTCTTTGCTCCACATTGGGCGGGCCATTTCGGGAGAAGAGCCGACAGCAAAATTAGACGTTCGGCAACCCGAGTGCGACGAGGGCATGACTACTCTCCATTAAACGAAAGTGTGTAACAATAGCCGCTTTAATTGCCCTTGTCGCTTAAAAATTTGAGAGGTGCTGAGTGAGTTTAGGGGGTTGAGGAGGATGCGTTAACTCGTTCATGCTAGCCTAGGCGGTAGTTGAACCGGGGGTATCAAAATAGCCATGAGAGTTGCATGCCCGCAGTGCAAAACCGAATTCGAAATCGATCTTGGCCGCTTTCCGGCAGGAGCACCTTCACTAACCTGCTCAAGGTGCAGAACATCCTTTGTGGCTCAGTTTGCCGACGAACTGGTTAACCAAGAACAAGAACCAGTGGCCCTTGCCGACCATTCCGAGCAATCAGAGTCTTCACCAGTGGCAAAATCTTTGTCGGAGCCCGAGTTCCTCGATTTCGGAGAATTCAATTTTCAGGATTCAGAGACTGAATCTTTAGCAGATTTTAATTTAGTAGCTGGCGAGTCAATTAACAATTTCGAACTTATTCAGGACAGCAGAGAAAAACCAGAATCGGATTCCCCAGACGAGTTATTTGGAAATCTGTCCGATGGAGAGGAGGACTCGGCGCTTCCAGGTATGGAAGTAGAAGTAGAAGAGGGGGAAGAAGAGTTCGATCTATTCGAATCTGCTCCCATGACTTTGTCAGAGCCAGACGAACTTACAGGGACCAAAGCCGAAGAACCTCTTTCGATCAGTAATTTTGACGAGCCGCTGGACTTGCCAGAATCATTGCCTTTACTCGACTTGGAAAGTAACGAGCCAGAAAGGGAATCTCTATCAGCCGAGCCGGCTAACACCTTTAATTATCAAATTCGTCGGCCTAGTGGACGGGTCTTCGGGCCTTTTGATGAGTCGACCATTTCCAAAATGCTCTCTGAGGGTCAACTTCTAGGAAACGAAGAAATTCTTGCCGAAAACGATAAAGAATGGATGCCTATTGGTTCGCAGCCAGCGTTTGCGGAATCAGTTGGCAAAATGGTGAATACGCATGCCGACTGGGTGCCTTCCCATGGTTCAATTGCGCCACCAATTTCTGAGGAAGGTAACAAACCATCCACTGAGCAAGTACTTAGCCGCATTAAGGCGGTCTATGGAAATCGTATGGCCTCAGTTGCGGTGGTTGATAGTGGGGTAGACCGACAGTATTTAAAGTACATTCTGTTCATTGGGGGAGTGCTATTATTGGTTGTTGTTCTTGGGGGAGGGCTTCTGCTGGGACTCACTCCCTACGGCTTTTTTGGAGTACGCTGGCTTTTACCGCAGGCTCTGCAAAAAGGTAGTCCTGCGTGGACCAAATATGAAGAAGCCTCTCTCGCTTTGCAAGAAGATACATTGGAAGGGCATCAGAAAGCTTTGCAGCTAGCTAAAGATTTATTAGCACAAAACGAACTAGCAGTGGAATCAAGGGCAATTTTTGTGCAATCTGTTTTTTATTTAAATAGAAAATATCATTTGGCAAAAGATGAATTTTTACTAGCACGACGCTATCTTGAGGAGCTAATTCTTTCTGCGCAGGAGAAGACCGAAGTAATTAAAGCGCGGGCAGGATTTCATTTGCTTAAGGGAGAATCTGCTCTAATTCGACCCACCCTGGAATCTGTATCAGTCAAAAAAGAGGATGTGGAGCTTCTTTTTTTACTTGCCGAATGTTTTATTCAGGAGAATAAGTATGCTTCAGCTGTTGAAACTTTTCAAAAAATACTAAAGATCAAACCTGGTCACGCCAAGGCGCTTGCCGGACTTGGTCAGTTAGCTGTTAAGGCAGAGTCTGACTACTTGGCGGCAATGAATTATTTTCAAAAGGCGTATGAATCTAACCCTCGTCATCTTTCTTCGGCTCTCGCCGTCGCCGATATTCAATTAGAAAATTTGAAAGACCCGAAAAGTTCGCTGGAAGTTACAAAAAACATCCTTCTTAATAAGAAAAACACCAGCCTGCTGATGCCCACCGAATGGGCTTACGCTCATGCCTTGAAAGGAAAGGCCCATGTGGAGCTTCAGGAGCATTCTCTGGCAGTAGAAGAATTTGAAAAAGCAATAGCTATTGGTTCGCCAATGGCTTATGCAGCTTATGGACAATACTTGCTTTCCCGGCGAAACTACCAAAAGGCTAGCGAGCTTTTCGAAATGGCTTTGCGCTCCGAGCCTAAGAATATCAAGTTTGTGGAGGGACGAATTCGGTCAATGATTGGAGCGTCAAAATTTGGAGCGGCATTAAAAGCGCTTTCCGAAGCCGCCGCCAGTTATCCAGGAAACCCGGTAATTGCCTTTTTGCAGGGGCGCATATCCCATAAGATTGGAAATTTTGAAGAAGCAGAAAATAATTACCAAAGAGCAATGAAGGGAGAACCTCTACAGTGGGAGCCTTATTTCCATTTAGGAGAATTGTATATCAAAACAAAACGGTTTGAAGAAGCACAATCCTTACTGAACATGGCGTTGGAAAAGGCGCCCAAAAGGACTGAACCTTATGCTGGTCGAGGTGACTATTTCTTTGAGGTAGGAAAACTGGATGAAGCAAAGCTTAATTATCATAAGGCATTGGAGATTGACCCGGAATACGCTGCTGCGCATGCTGGTTTAGCTCAAGTATTATCAGTGGAAAAACAATGGGATGAAGCTCGAAAAGAATATGAAATAGCAGCTTCTTTGGATTCACATCTGCCAAAACTTTTTTCAAATTACGGTAAATTATTGTGGGATATGCAAGACTGGAATTCCGCGGAGCAAGTCTTGGAGAAAGCCAAAGAGCTAGATATAAAAGATTCGGAAGCAACCTGGAGGCTGGGAGCAGTTTACTTCAAATTAGGAAAACTTCAACAAGGGCTTGTTCAGGTTGATGCGGCAATTATCCTCGAGCCCAAAAGCGCTCCAGCTAGGTATTACAAAGCTCTAATTCATTACCGGCGCAATGAAATCAATCAAGCTATCGATGCAATTAAAAGCGCTTTAGAGCGCGATTCGCAAGATCCAGAATACTATTATTGGAACGGCATGATAATGCATCGGGCTTTACGAACTAATGAGGCAATCCAATCATTTCAGCAAGCGCTTAAGTTGAAGCCTGATTATGCAGAAGCCATGGAGTCATTGGGCAAAGTCTATCAGGAATTGCGGAATTTCCCTACGGCTATAGTGTATTTAGAAAAAGCCAGTCGTACCAATCCAAAAGATGTACGGTTGACATTATCAGTATCCGACAGCCTTTTTTCTATGAGAAAATTCGACAAAGCAATTCCCCGATATTTGGAAGTCTTCAAACTGGATTCGTCTCAAGTTGGTGTTTTTTTTAAAATTGGTCGTTGTTATGGCGAGAAAGGGAATTTAAGTCAGGCAATAGAATGGTATGCAAAAGCTGTACGTAATGATCCTCAAGCAAAAGAAGCTTGGCGATTGATGGGATACGCATACAAAGAGCAAAATCGCAAGGCAGAGGCAGTTCATGCTTTTGAGCAATACTTGGAAAATTATCCAGAAGCAGGCGATGCAAAAGATATTCGCGAAGAAATCTTGTATTTGCAACCTCGCCGGTGAAAATTTTGCCAAAATTGCCAAAACTTTTAACGAGAAGAGAACAAATGAACGATATTAAAGTCAGCATCATCGATCAACAAGTGAACGCGCTCGCTAGCCGACTGGAAGCACGATTTGAGGAATTAAGCATTCGGAATGATAAGCCAAAGCTTAGGTCAGCTTCCTTTGTTCTGTTGGTCGTCAAGACAATGCTAAATCTTTCCGAGGAAGAGGCTTTCGATTGCATGACTGAGGGGGGATCTGATTTTGGAGTCGACGCTATCCAGATTTCGCCGATTGTAGATGGAGAATTTATTGTTACGCTGTTTCAAGGAAAATATAAAGAAAATTTAGAAGGAAAAAATGCTTTCCCCGAAGACGGGGTAACGAAGGCAATCCGGGCAGTGGGAAATCTATTCGATCCTGATAGAGAACTGTCTCTAAATAAAGCCCTCAGTATTCGAGTAGAAGAAATTCGTTCTGCCATCCGTGACGGGGCTATCCCGCAGGCTCGTGTAATTCTATGTAACAATGGGCGACGATGGACTTCCCAAGCGCAGATGCTTATCGACTCTTCAGGATTCGGAAATCAGGCAACCTGGGATTATGTGAACCATGATACTTTGATTTCAATTTTAAAAGCACCAAAACTAATCGACGAAAGTATCCGCTTAACTGGGAAAGCGATTGTTGAGGAGTTCAACTTTCGCCGGGTTCTTTTGGGGAGAATAGCATTGTCAGAGATTAAGGCGATTTTTGATCGACATGGAGAACTCCTGCTTCAGCGAAACATCCGGCGGTATTTGGGGCTTCAAGGGAATAGGGTGAACGAAAGAATTGCCGAAACTCTGAAAAGTTCCGACGATAAGTCGAATTTTTATTTTTACAACAATGGAATTACAATGGTCTGTAGTCAATTCCAGCATACAGGGCTTCAATCCGAAAACTGGCAGGTCAATATCAAAGGTTTGCAAGTCATTAATGGCGGACAAACCTGCAAAACAATTCAGAAAGTGCTTGCCGAAACTGGTACTGATATTTCGTCTCATGTTCTTGTTCGAATTTATGAGTTGCCTAAGGATGACGAAAGCGTCGTTCGAAATATTACTTATGCCACTAACAGTCAAAACCCAGTTGATTTGCGAGATTTGCGCTCTAACGATATTCGCCAACTCCAACTAGGATTGAGCATCGAGGAATTAGGGTTTCAATATCGTCGTCAACGGAGTGAATCGATTAGTAGATCCACTGATATCTCCAGCGCTACAACCGCGGAAGCTGTTCTATCGGTGTGGCGGCAAAAACCCCAGCTTGCCAAATTTCGATCTAGCGAGCATTTTGGAAAACTGTATGACGAAATATTTACATCTGACTTGAATGGTGCGCAGGCGATAAGCGCAGTGCTTTTATTTAGAATTGCCGAAAACAAACGCAAGCGGGCTCCAAATGACGCGTCCGATTCTGTTCGGTATGCTTCTTATTTTGCCGCCATGTTGATGGGAAAGTCATTGTTGCAAGATCTCGAAATTAATCTGTCGCAATTGGACCATCGAACATTTGCCAATGCATACAAAAAAATTGAAGAAAAAGGTGAAGACTATTTTAATTCTGCCATTAGTGCTATCGAAAATGCATTAAAAGCGCTATATGGTAATCAGAAAATTAGTTTGCAACAGCTTTCTGCTACTTTTCGTCGCGGCGATTTATTGCCATATTTTAAGTGAATGTTAGGGCATGTCCCTATATCCGACATCGCCGCTCCGTCTTTCCCGCGAAAGCGGGAATCCAGTGGGCACGACTTTGTCAATCGATGATTTGGGGCCAAAGGTCAGCCCATCCAGGGTTCGTTTTTTCGATGAGACCGCTTGTTCGCGAGCATGTAAACAGCGGGCTGCTTTGTCATCTAGAGACGATTGGATGCGATTTAGGCGATACAAAATCTGTCGCCCATTCAGCATCGAGGAGAGCAGGTCCAGGCGGACCTCGCAATTATAAAGGCAAGGGACGCGTTGGTCCGATGTCGAACAAGGCTAATCAACCAGGCACGTGGCCTAACCAAATCATTCGGATTCCGACTGCCCAAATGCGATGCGGAATACTTTTACCGGCATACTATAGAA
>JBNKEI010000005.1:0-13479 GCA_050288705.1 Myxococcales bacterium | reverse complement strand
TTCCCGCGAAAGCGGGAATCCAGTGGGCACGACTTTGTTAATCGATGATTTGGGGCCAAAGGTCAGCCCATCCAGGGTTCGTTTTTTCGATGAGACCCATCTTCCACGCACGACGCCACTTTTTTAGCTGCTTTTCACGACCAATTGCGGTCATCATGTCCTCGAACAACTCATATTCAAGAAACCACGAATTTGAGACCACTTACTCTCGTCCAACGACAATCGTAACGCCATCCAAAGCCTAAAAAAGGTCAAATCGGAATGCAAGCTGGTGTTTCGACTGTGGTGCCCCCTGGATTCCCGCTTTCGCGGGAATGACGGAGGGCGTGGTGTCGGATATAGGGACACGCCCTAACCACTTTGCGAGTAACCAAAATTGAAAACTACGGTCCTTCCGAGCGGTAATGCCGCAGGCATGAAGTCGAGGAAGCCTTGGGCCTCGACAAGCTCGGCCTGAACGGTTTTCTTACAACCTTTCGTTGTCAAAAAAGAAGAGTACGGAATAGTTACGAGGCAAATTAATAATGCTCCAGGCTAAAAGCACTACCCACCCCTACTCCAAAATACCTGGCCATGGTGGGAATCTCCCCGCCGCCGAGATTTTTCGCTCGATACATTTGCGCTCCTGTACCCCAAAAATAGAATAATGGATGAATCCGATAACGTGCTTCTACCTGCCAAAACAGTCGTGCAGGATTGTTTTTCCATGCAAATGGACGGGCCACTAAAAAACCAGCTATTTCTATTTCTTGGAAGGATAGTTCCAGCATTGCCGAGGCATGATAGTCTAACTTATTGGTCCAGGGGTTTCGTCCCAGAGACATTAGTCCTACAGAAAAAGATGTATTACTGGCGTGCATACGCACTTCAGTCTTAAAGGAATTAGCTGCCGCATAAGGAATTGAATTTTTAGACCATGACTGAACGGCATCTCCGCCAAATGACCGGGAATCTGCAAATAACATGCTTTCCCTTTCTATTTCGTAGGCAATGTCAAAGTATTCCGGCCGGTAGGCTGCACCAGTTTTTCGCCACTCCAGCCTCCATGACCAATCTGCTTGCGAGCTATTCCAAGCTCCCAAAATTCCTCCATGAAACCCGTGACCACCTTGGGAAGTACTATTGATATCTATATATGGTACTAGTTGAAAAAACGAGTTGCGAATTATTACTACATCAACTCCTGCACCATATATTACCATTCGTTTAGACGTGCTTCTTATCGGCTCAGCATCGCCAGCAACGGACAAAGAAAAGTGAACTTGGTCACTATCTAATCCTAATACGGTCAAGGGCTCGATCGAAAATGAAGCCGCTAGAACTCCCCATCCCAAAATATTTGCGCTAAGAACTTCGGCTTTCCACGGGCCTTGGGCCACATCTATTTCTATTCCTACTGGCTGTTTATCGGGATTAAAGGAGTTGCTGTATTCGTGCATTAGGGTTCCATGCCCAATACTTTTGCGCCCTATAATGCCAACGTGGACTGCTAAAGCTAGTTCGGTTTCAACAAAATCTATTTTTTTTATTATTCTTCCGCAGTCAGAAAGCGAGTCCCAATCTTCTTTTCTTAAAATTGTTATCGCTGACCTTTTTGTTCTCCAGCGCAAAGGAATATCAAGCATAGCAGACAACTGTTCACCATCGTATTGAAACCGGGGAACAGTGCCAATAAAAGTCTCTTTATCTATGTATTCTGGTCCAATTTCAATTCCCGCGGACGACTCCCACGCTAATGATGAATTAGCAACCATGCAAAAATAAAAATAGCAACCCACTGCAAAGAACCAAATTTTATAATGCAATTTTTCCTCTAGGTATTAGGTGTTGGTATTAAAAAATCAGCAAACGCTGGGGTCTAAGCGGCAGATATCCTACTTTACGACATACCTTAATAAGAGCAGAAGCATGCTCATCGACCCGAATTGATAGGCGTCTAATTGAGCTCAACAAAGTTCGGCTAAGCTGACCTAAAGCTAGAGTAGCATTCCCTCGATGTCTACGCTCAGGAATAGTGAAAATTCCTTCTAATTCCGCTCCTTGTCGACTGCGCACCCCAATATCGATTTTAACTAATACTTGTTGCTCTTCTACTAATACAAAAGTTCGCTCTCCTTCGATTCGAGCCCGAACTCTTCGCCTAATTTCGTTCTCCACTGAAGCAGGAATTTCTCCGTTTTCTTCTCTATAGGCCATTAAGGAGAGATCTACTAGTTTTGCATAATCGAATATTGACGCCATTCGCAGTCCTGGACAAACGAAGGGCCCCAAGTCATCAGCGGATGCGGAGAAAAGTTTTTGAATTCGCGATTTTTTGGGGAAACCGCAATCAAGGGCTCGATGAAAAGAATCTACTACGCTCCGCTCACCCAAAATACTACGCACCTTGTACTTTCCTCTCAATTTTTTGGCGAATGCTGCGGCCTCGTGGACTGTTCGGAAACAGGGTAAAACAAGTCCCCCTTTACCTCCAACCAAAACTACCCCAGCAATACTTCCGCTGCTTCTCCACCCACAAGCCTCAACTAAACTGTCTTTTCCTAATCCCTGTTCTTCCAATACTCCTAAAGCAAAATTATATTGCGCAGCATCTTCCAGGAAGAATGCCCTTAATTCTTCAATATCAGCTTCACTAAATTCTATTAAATGCACAACATACCTATTCTGTAAAAACTATAAGAACATTTTTACCTTCGCCTTTAAAAAGGAACATTGATTTCCATTTCACCAGCCCGAAACTGGTAAGGAATTGCTAGCAAAAATCGACTGAACTTTCCGACCTCGCTTTCCACTCGAATTGTTCCTCCATGCGCTTCAACAAAACTCTTTACAATTGCAAGCCCCAGTCCGGCGCCACCATATTTTCTAGTTGAGCTTTGGTCCACCTGATAAAAGGTATCGAAAATATTTTTAAATTGCTCGGGAGCAATTCCGATTCCACTATCTTCTACTGTCAATAAAAAACCTACCGCGTCTCCATCCAGAAATCCTGGCGGACATTTGGCTTTAGTCTCCACTTTTATATTCCCATTTTCGGGAGTAAATTTAACTGCGTTAGCAATTAGATTTACCAAACACTGCAAAATGCGATCATGATCAACAAAAGGCATTTCCATATCGTCTAAACTGATTTGGATAGCGAGATTTTTTCTTTTTATTTGCGGACCAAGCGTAGAAACCGCTTGCCGAACCAAACCTCCTATATCGGTTGCCGAAAACACTAGACGGACGCGCCCAGCCTCTATAAGAGTTATATCTAACATTGAACAAATGAGTGAAAGTAGGGTTTCTCCCTTCTCTAAAATTGTGTTTACGTATTCCTTTTGTTCCTCCTGAAGAGGGCCAGCCATTCCTTGCGCTAACATCTCGGAATAACCAATAATTGAAGTCAGCGGGGTACGCAATTCGTGCGAAACAGTGGCTAAAAAGTTAGATTTTAATCGATCTAATTCTTGCAGTCGAAGATTGGCAGCTATTAGGTCTCGATTTCTTGCCTCTATTTCTCGATAGGATTCTTGCGTGGACTCGATATACATTTGACTGGTCAACAAAACCTTTTTTCCTGCATTTAGAAGAATTTCCCATATTGACCGAAAATGCACTAAAACTTTTGCTAAAGTCTTTTCGGCAGCGCGACTAGAATTCCGAAAAAGTTCGTCGGCTTTTCGCAAATCGAATTCTGATCCCAAATCATGAACAATTCCTTGCGGAAGTCGAACCACATCATGAGGAACATAAGGTCCAAATATAGCCCTTCCTAAGAAATCGCCCTCGTGAACCAGTGGCATGGTTAGGTATTGACAACCTGTAAAGCAAGGAACAGCGCATATAGAGTCGCAAACAGTTCTATTAAAAAAAGGCTCTTGTTGAGTACAGTTATGTTCGCTGCCTCTTGTTTCTATTTCTTTCTGAGTTTGCAAGCACTGCTCTCGACCTCTGGGGGATTGAAAAACCAATCCACAAAAACTATGGTTTTCTACCTCGATATTTACTAATTTTGTGCCATTCTTATCAAATACTTTTACCCCCAATTGGTAGATATTAGCAAAGCTTCGACATACTTCTGTGAAGCTTGGCAAATCCAGCATTTCTGCAAGTATCAACTCGCGATTCAAAATGGATTCTGACTCAACCATGGGGCCGCGGGGGAAAGAGGTCTATTAACGCCGTATTGCGCAAGTCTGCGTGAGAAAAAATTTGCGTTAAAAATTCTTGCTCAGTTATTTGGAATTTTTTATTTAAGCCTAGCCGAGAATCAAGATTACGATAAGTACGTTGCAAAAGGCCAAATAAAGTTTCGGTCACCCCTTCGCCGCGAATTGCAACTGCGCCAAATACTGGCTCACTACGTTTGCGGCGTACCTGCTCGAGTTCCTCGGGAGTTTTGGTGCTGGGAAGGTCAAGCTTATTGAATTGAATGACAATCGGCACTTCTTCCGGACCAAAGCCGTTTTCGCGAAGGTTTTCTACCATGTTGTGCCAGTATCGATTATTTTGCGGACTCGCTCCCTTTTGGCTGTCGGCTACAAACACTACGCCGTCTGCTCCCTGCAATACTAATCGACGAGTGGCATTGTGAATCGCTTGCCCAGGAACTGTGAAAAGCTTCAGTTTCATCTTCAACCCAGAGCGAGTAGTAAAAAACAGAGGCATTAGATCAAAAAAGAGAGTGCGATCGTCGGCAGTATTTACACTCAAAAGCTGACCACGCATCTGTTCGTTAAACCGCTCGTGAAGAGCCTTCAAATTAGTGGTCTTTCCGGACAGACCTGGTCCGTAGTAGACAATCTTGATGGTAAGCTCTCGGTTTTCGTGATTGAGCTGGACCATTGGAACCAAAAATCAGTGGAGACGCACCTAGTCAAGCGTCTTTTCCAAAATAGTTAATCTAGTATACCCGACTTACCAGTCTTCCGGACCGCTTTCTTGCCTCACAACCCATTCTAAATAGCAAAACCCGCCCGCATTCCCACCATTCCATGAGGATTGAGCCAACCAATTTCCATTCCTAGAGAAATGGGACCTCCGCGAATGCCAAATCCCATAGCCAGATGGGCACGAATCGGTTCGCCTTCAAACAATATCCAGGGACCAGCCATACCCTCGATATATGCCTTGCGCAGACGAATTTGGAAAATTAAATCGGCAGGAATTCCCACTTCATTAGGCGACGTAACCACCATTGCTCCCACTCGTCCCGCCAAAGCAATGCGTCGGGCAACATTTCCCTGGGCACGCAGCATTAACTCAAACATCCCACCTCGATCTAACCAATAGTCGCCGCCCAAATTCAGGCTTACCGATGCCGCCTGCGCAGCATTACTGCCCCACGCAGTGATCAGAAACCAAACCAATAAGACCATCAACACGGACCGCTTCATGGCTAAAACACTCCTATCTGTCGCGTACGAGACCAAGCTCTAAGCCTACACGACGCCAAGCATGCTTGCCAGAAAACGTCCAAAGCTTGCTGCTATGTCCCTATAACGACTGGGCATAGCGAAAACGAATTATGTAGCGATCACTAGGAGCATTTTGAATTGCTGTACACCATTGACCCTGTATGCGAATAGCCTCGCGGCTTGGATTAGCAAACACCCAGTCTTGCTCAGGATTGAGTACCTCTTCGTTAGCATTACGCATGTCTTCTAAAGAAACGGTTAGTAGTTGCGAGTCTTGTGGCGGAACTGCTAGCGAAAAGGTGCAAGGAAAGCTTTGTAAAATTTCCTCTAAAAACGAAGAAAGCTCCTCCACGTTATCTGCCTGGAAATACTCGGTTTTCTCGCCAATACGCGGATGCCCCCCTGCCTGCGCAGCACGATTCAATACTCGACTGGCGTTTCCTTCTGCAGTCTCTATTCCAAAGCCAATGACAAAAGTCACCACTCCTTGCGAATTAAGTTCCGCAATTGCCTGCACCAAACCCTCTTCGTCCAGACAACTTGCTCCGTCAAAAGGAATTCTTCCGCAGGTATCTAAAGGAGGGTCAGTAGGTCGGCATCCTTGCTCTTGGTTGCATGACTCCGAGTCTTCCCTACACTGAGCGCAAAGCGGCCGTAGTGACTCGTTGCAATTAGGCAAACCATCAGTCAAAAGCATGATAAAACGACGACGGTCGCGCTCGGGACTATGAAGAGCTGGGTCTTTGATAGCTTCTCTAAGAGAAGCCGCGGAGGGGGTTCCTCCTCGGGGAACCAAGCGGTTCAATAGATGCTCCCGAACAGCCTGAACATTCTCCCCAATTGGCACTGCTATGGCTCCTGGAGCACAGGTTCCGGTTTCTGCGGGAAAAGCCAACAAACCAAATCTAGCGAGGTGCGCATTTTTGACCAAAAACCCGTTTTCGGCGTCAGCCAGAGCGTTTTTGAGATCATTCCACTTACACGAATAAGGCGACCGGACATCGTACTCTGTCCCCCCGGTGCCATCTTGTGTGCAATCCAAGCCCGTTCCTGTGGCCGACTTAGTCATTGACCCGGAACTATCTACCACCAGCATTACACTGGGGGGAAGTTGCTTTCCCTCTACTACAATAGTGTTAGTTCGCACTTCTACTGCCTTTGCTTCGACCAGCTCAAGCTCGTGACTTTGGCAAGCCACTATGCCGGCAAGCAAGCATAGGCTAATCAAAACAAGCCTACGGCAACCCTTGGGGTAAGCTTCGCTCACTATTTCCCTCCCTCACACCAAATAGCCTGCGGAATCGAGAATTTAGGTCAGTGACTTTTGCAAAGGAAGCAGCCCGCGGATTTTTCAGTCTTTCGTTATCAAAAGTAGGGTGCTGAGCAGTTACGTCTTTTTTTACCCAGTTTCCAAAAAACCTCTTGGTACGATAAGCTCCCCTATGTCGTTACCTTGGAGCCATTGGACGGCAGGTCGACATGTCGCGAAGCATTCATCGAGAGAGGTAAAAAATGACATCACGTTTTTTCGTGGCAGGGATGTTTCTTGTAGCAGCATGCGGTGGTTCGGTCAGCACCGATCAAGAAGTTATTGGTCAAAGAGATGACGCAGTCATTGGCGGCCAAATCGCCTATCTCGACCCATCAGTGGTATTCATTTTTGCGCACGCGCCTGGTTCGGACACCGGGATAATGTGCTCTGGAGCTATCATCGCGCCGCGCTCGGTTTTAACGGCAGCTCATTGTGTAGTTCCAAGCGCGGTAGGCGAAAATGCAGTATTCGAGGTGCAGTTTAGCACCTTTGCCAACCGGCACGCCTATCAGATGGCCGTAACCAACGTCGCGTTCGATCCAGAGTTTGATCTTAGTGACTTCCGGAAGGGCCATGACATTGCCATATTGACTCTTGCGCAACCGACTTACATGCCCTCGATTCCCATCAATCGGGATTCTTCGGCGGTGAAGGCCGGGAAGAACGTTCGCATCGTCGGATTTGGCGCAAATAGTCATGATGGCACAGGCGGTGGGACCAAACGCTACACTTACGCGACTATTAACAGCGTCGAAAACAATATTATCTATATCGGTGACTCGGACAGACAGAACTGCTATGGCGACTCCGGCGGCCCTGCTTTGATGAATATCAATGGCAAGATTACTTTGGTCGGCATTACGTCGTATGGATATGATCTATCGAGCACCTCCCTATGCTTCGGAGGCGCTTACAGTACCCAGGTCGACAAGTATCTCGATTTCATCGACAGCCATATCCAGTAGACAGCCACGCCACATAAAAAAAGGGCGCTTACTCTGATAAGCGCCCTGATGAAGTTTTTAATCTTTTTGTAACTATGCAGCACTAGCCGCTTTGGGCAAGCATAGCTCGCCGTCGCTTTACTCGGGATTCTCGCCCCAAACCCCATTTGCCGGCGGGTTCTGCAATTGGCTATTTTGATATGTTTTTTTTGTCCCCAAGGGGATTCGAACCCCTGTTGCCGGCTTGAAAGGCCAGCGTCCTAGGCCTCTAGACGATGGGGACTCCTAATTCTGAAACCAAATCTTGAAACCAAATTCGTCAAAACGCTAAATGCGCTGTGCTGGAATCGAACCAGCGACCCTCGGCTTAAAAGGCCGGTGCTCTACCGACTGAGCTAACAGCGCCTGCTCCAAAACCACGGCGCACCAAGTACCAGTGTCCGCAGCTTCTGTCAATGAGTGTATGCAATTTATCATCAAATTTGGAAAAAATTTTTCCTTCTCCAACCACTGGGGCTTCTCTTACCCCCAAATTCGCTAAATTGACCTACCCTGCGGTCGCAAATGAACCAGGCAAAAATCCAGCATGAGTGAATTATTCTAGTCGCCGCCAGGTAAAGATCAGCGAACTCTTTCTCTCTCGCCAGAGCATGAAATATGCATTACGCCCAGAAGGTTACCCATCTAAAAAAGGCCACTAGCGTGGTCAAAGGAGGATGACTTGCTGCTCCTCATGGTAGATGACAGCCGTACTGCGAGAACTCTTTTTTCTGAAATTGTAAGTAGTCGACCGAAGCTAGCCAACTGTACTCTTATCCATGCGGTTAATGGACTAGATGCACTAGCAAAAATAAGAACCCAAAAGCCCGATGTGGTAGTTGCAGATATAAACATGCCGGGAATGGATGGCATAAAGTTGCTTAGGGCAGTACGAGCAGAAGCCTTATCCCCCAGATTTGGATTTATGACCGCCGACCGTTCCGCCGGATTGCGGCTTCGCGCTCTTCAAGAAGGAGCGGACTTTTTCCTTTACAAGGGATGTACCGCCGATTCGATTCAAGACGCCGTTCTCGGAGAGAAAAGTTCGGCTGTCGCCGGTGAATAAGCGCCCGATCACTAGACAGGAGCAATAAGTTCAATTCGTGGAAAATAGAATCATCGGCAGCTAGGTCCAAAAGAATGTTACTATCCACTAAGGTGGGTTTCACTCGTCCTCATCTAAATCAATTCACCCGACAGACAGAATTTTCCTTATCGCTACCTGAATTGGCGCTCCAATAAATACTCTATTGTCTTATGCTTATTCATTATTGGTCAAAGACTGGACTATTATTGTCTCGCAAGTAGGTTTCGATCCCGACCCTTAATAAGCGTTTGCCGTAGCCGCTTAAAAACGCACAAATCCACCTGAGCCGTAGCGCCGCTATGGTCAAACGACTAATTGGACTAAGCCGAACTCAAGAAGTCTTATGTAAGGCTGGTCCGAGGATCAATTGCTGGTGCAGAATATTGGTACTAGATGCTGCATTATTTTGGCAGCGATGGCTGTGTAATATTGGTACTGTTTGCTGCATGAAGATGGAAAGGCAAGAAAACCAGGGTTCTACGACGTTGGATTCTATAACCTCTTCCAGTTATTCAACCATTCTCTCGAAAACCTACTTCCCTCGGAGTCGAGCGGAACTGGGAGAGCTTGCTAATCCAAGCCGTTAATCCATCGTCGCTGTAACGGCCGATAAGGGAAGAGCCTACCACGACAGGTTGAATTGAAACCCTACTCTTCTTTGTGATCGGCGTTACCGTCTAAGAGTAGCATGAGATTTTTCGGCTATTGCCAGCATGGCTACCACGCATAGTGGCGACCAGCCACTTCATTCCCTCTATCCACTCCAATTGCTAAGGAACCATACCTACACTAAGGAAGACCGACATTGTCAACGTCTTCCGCGTCATTTGGCATTGTATTGCATTGACCAGATGTAAAGACCATGACGGGTTTTCCTGCCATGTAAGCACTCAGAAGCATTGCATATGAATTCTTTCCAAACTCGCCTTGCGTATTAATCACATACCGATGATACTGCGAGCATCCAGCATATTGGGCTCCATCTATAGTAAAATAGACAATATGCGAACCAGTAGTCATACCGGTAACGGTTCCTGTATATGGACCACCCGCATAGCTTGGAGTCGCAATAAATAGAAGTGAACCCAGCAGTCCTACCAGTGACATTATCTTTTTCATAACTTTCTCCTATCTTTATGTGATCGTTATTATCGTCCTGCTCATGTCTTTGATTTAATTGCAACAACAAAATTGATGATTTCACTAGCAATATCAGCAGGCGTTGCGGTTGCGTTTGTCTGTAGAAGCAATGCCGCTACTCCACTTACATGAGGAGCAACCATAGAAGTGCCACTTATTTTGTTAGTTGCCGTATTACTACCAATCCAAGCCGATGTGATTCCAGAGCCTGGTGCGAAAAGTGCGTTAAGAGATCGTTTTAGACGTTTAGATTTCATTATTATCCATTATGCATCATAAAAGACGAGATTTATCGAGCGAATTCTGCCCAAGGATTAGGAAACAAAAAATATTAAGCAATTAGAGATTGTTTCATTTTCATAAGGCATTAATCATCATTCTAAACTCTTAAAAAATCTGATTTACTAATAGGCAGTACGGTCCCAGGATCTTGTACTGCTTTTTCGGCTTTACTTGATGTGCATTGCTTCAATTTGTATCCATTCACGAAGCGCTGTCCAGGTGTCACGAGTACTGTTTGAGGCAGGAGATCCGGAACCTTCTGCACTTCATCAATTACGACTGCCTCTGCTGCAGGGTTACCGCGCATGAGCTGGTCTAGCGCTAAACGAACAGAAGGCATCAGCTTCAAGTAAATCGATCCATAATGCTTCCGGATAGTTGGCTTTTAGCTAAGTGGATTTACCAGTGCCCCGAGGTCAGGAAGAAACTTTTTATAGGGGATTTAAGCAATCTGGGTAACATGGCACACATTTTTGATGCAAAAATGGAAATAAGCAACCCAAAATTCAAGCGACTCGCACACTTTCAGTCTTGACTAACTTTACATAACAATGAAACTAGTTCAATGGCTTTTATGCCCTATTTCATAGCAAAAAGAATATTTGACTAGCAAACAATTATTCCATACTGTTTTTCAGAGACAGGAACTGATTATGGCGCTAGTGGAACGCGCGGATTATACTTCCTCTCAAAGGGGAAAACTATGCATATCAGAGAAGTGAAGACAGAGGATTTTCGAGACATAACGGACATTCTTGCCTTGTATAAAAAGGAGAATGGGCTCGAATACTCCGAAAGTGACAGAGAGCTAGTTTTAAAAACCTTAACAGATGCTTTGGTTGAAAAAAATACCGTGATGTATGTTGCCGCGAAAGGTAAGCGTATATTGGGATTTATTTCCTGTCATTTTGTGCCATTTGCTTTACTCAAGGGCTGGGAATGCTACATCAGTGAGCTTATGGTTAATAAAGAAACACGAGGACAGAAAATCGGCCAGTCTCTTTTGACTGCTGTTGAGGACGCTGCCAAAAGAAGAAATTGTGTCCGGCTTATGCTGAATAACTTCAGAGACATAGAATCCTATGTAAGAGGTTTCTACAAAAAAAACGGCTTTGAAGAACGTATCCGGGCGGCCAACTTTGTTAAAAGCCTATAATCAGCCCGGAAACCATTTCATCGCGATTATCTCAGCGTTTTTGGCCGAGGCGCCGAAGCAGGCTCAACGTGACAAGAAGATCGCCCTCGATGTCAGGGCGTGCTCAAGGGCATGGAACTGAAATTGAGGCATGCTTATCTATTGGGGACCAAATTGTGTTGGCGACCACAAGGTAGGAAGTCTTACTATGTTTTTTTAGGATTAATTGACTTAGAGCAAAAATTCGCTTAAACTAACTAAGTCTAACCTCAAGTAAAGGTAGTAAAATCAAGACATTGGCCTAAGTCAGCACGAATTGCCCGTTTCTTCATAACAGGCAATTACACTGAAAGTATGGCAAAAACGATGCGATAGAATCACAAAACGAGGGCGAACTGATGTATGCCCGCTTCCAGATGAGGGGGGAGGATTCATTATAATGCCCATAATGAATTCATTTTCTATTCATGCTTAAAATAGTTAGGGACTATGACAGCGACAGTGATTTTAAAAGCGGCGATGAAGGATAAATGCGTACCGGACGATTTTTATTCCACGACCAACCATAATACGGAGATTTTCTACAGCAACCGTTGGGTTAAGGTAGAAAAACAACGCATGGACGCATTGATTGTCGTCACGGAAAAAGGTGCGGAGTGCAGAAAAATAAGGGATATTAAAGCAGGCGACCAGGTTGTTTGCGGAAGTCAAGGCACTAGGATCCATGCAAAAGACAGTTCGGCAGCAACTGCCGATGAATTCGGATTCATGGGGAACGGTGCGTCGTCGGAACGCAGAAACGAGTTGATCATTCATAACCTTGCAGCAAATCTGGTTCATGGCGGCAAGCGGTTATGTGTGGTACCGGGTCCTGTAGTGGTGCATACGGGAGGAGACCGGCATCTGGCCAAGTTAATCAGGAAAGGTTATGTGAGCAGCGTACTTACCGGGAATGCAGTAGCCGTGCACGATATTGAAAAACAGTTTTTCGGAACATCCCTTGGGGTTTGCTCGGAGTCAGGCGAGACCACGCCAGAGGGGTATTACAACCATATGCGGGCCATCAACCGGATCAATTGCCACGGTTCCATTGCCGATGCAGTAAAGAACGGAGATCTAAACGGGGGGATCATGCATGCCTGTGTAGTTAGCGATGTGCCGTTCGTACTTGCGGGCAGTTTAAGGGACGATGGCCCACTTCCAGATACAATTACCGATATGCTGGTGGCGCAGAATGCCTATAGCCATCATCTTTGTGCAGCAGATACTGTTATTGTTCTGGGTTCCATGCTGCACGGCATTGCCAGCGGCAATATGACGCCTTCCCGAGTAGACATGATCAGTGTAGATATCAATCCGGCAGTCATTACAAAGTTGAGTGACCGAGGAAGCGGTCAGGCGAAAGGGATTGTGACCGATGTCGGTTTATTCCTGAACTTGCTGCTAAAAGAAGTGGAAGTTTTGGAAATGGAAAAAGCGGATAGCAGGCAAATCGGATAGAGTAAGACTTTATCAGCGGGCAAAATCTGCTGGTAAAGCCAGATCGTATATTGGCCCTGCCCTACGTCACTGACCTCCGAAAAAATGAGGGGGACAGAAATCAACAACAAAACACATGCCTCCACAGTGTGGTTTGTAATACGCGTAACGAGTGTCCGTTTGACAGAGAGTCCCCATATAATCCGCTCAATATCAACACGCCCCCCAGCCATGGCCACGTTGGGGTTCGTCGTGTATTAGACCGAAAAAATGAAGCATACAGTACTTGTCCCCTGAAGAGTGGCGACAAGCAACACCCGTTTAAGCTGTGTCCAGTTCCTGTCAACTGGCAATATAGGCGCAGATACCGGCTTTTTTTGCTTTCTGTTCTTTCATTTGATGTTCCCTCTGCTTTCTCGTCGATAAGCAACTGTTCACTAACCACTTCGCGAGTAACCAAAATTGAAAAACATTGTCTTTCCGAGCGTAATGCGCGCAGGCATGAAGTCGAGGAAGCCTTGGGCCTCGACAAGCTCGGCCTGAACGGTTTTCTTGCAACCTTTCGTTAGTCAAAAAAGAAGAGTGCTGAATAGTTACGTCAATAATAGAGGACTCGCTGAAAGCACGATTTAGGAATTCGAGCAAAAAGTGTAAGAAAT
>JBNKEI010000004.1:0-5652 GCA_050288705.1 Myxococcales bacterium | reverse complement strand
TCCAGTGGGCACGACTTTGTCAATCGATGATTTGGGGCCAAAGGTCAGCCCATCCAGGGTTCGTTTTTTCGATGAGACCCATCTTCCACGCACGACGCCACTTTTTTAGCTGCTTTTCACGACCAATTGCGGTCAACATGTCCTCGAACAACTCATAGTACACCAAGATATGGACCTTGTATTTGGCGGTGAAGCCCTGCACGATATCATTTCTGTGTTGCCAGACGCGTTGAACGAGGTCGCTGGTCACGCCGACGTAGACCGCCTCCATGAAATTCCGGTCTCCGAAAGAGGGTCTTCCAGCTTGCCCTACAGGTCAGGAGTTCTGAGCCTAAACCAAAGGTCAGATCGGAATGCAAGCTGGTCTTTCGACTGTGGTGCCTCCTGGATTCCCGCTTTCGCGGGAATGACGGAGGGCGTGGTACCGGATATGGGGACACGCCCTAGTGCCGAGAGTCGGTCCAATCCTAAAAGCCGAATAATTGGTGGTTTTTTCCCAGAGCCCTGATTTAGGAAAACAAAACTTCCAAAACCTGAGCTACTGACTCTACTGCAATCGGTTCCAGAGGAGGGTTTTCTAATCGACGGGCGTTGGCTGCGGGAAGCAGCACTCTCTTGAACCCCATTTTGGCGGCTTCGGAAAGCCTGGCTTCTACCTGGGAAACCCCACGGATTTCGCCCGCCAATCCAACTTCTCCAAACAAAATAGTCTGTTCATCTATTGGGTAGTCGCGTACGCTGGAAACTAAAGCCGCCAGAATGGACAAGTCAACACTAGGTTCAGAAATTTCTATTCCTCCCGCAACATTAACAAACAAGTCGCAACCAATAAGATTGATCCCTTCTTTTTTTTCTAAAACCGCTGCCAAGAGGGCTACTCGGTTGGCATCGACTCCCATGGTAGTGCGTCGCGCAGTGCCGTAGCTAGTGGGAGCCACCAGTGCTTGGACTTCCACTAATAGCGGTCGGGTTCCGGAAAGAGAGGCAGTTACAATAGAACCAGGGGCTTGTTTCGGTCTTTCGGCGAGAAAGAGCGATGAGGGGTCAAGCACTTCGGAAAGGCCAGTGCCTTTCATTTCGAATACGCCAATTTCATTAGTCGAACCGAAGCGATTTTTATGCGCACGGAGCACCCTAAAAGGATGTCCGCGATCTCCCTCAAAATACAAAACCGTGTCTACCATATGTTCTAGTACTCGAGGACCAGCAATAGCTCCGTCTTTGGTGACGTGACCGACTATAAAGGTGGGAGTCTCGGTTCTTTTTGCAAAAGACATGCAACGACCGGCTACTTCGCGCACCTGAGAAATCGACCCCGGAGCGCTTCCCAGCTCGCGCAAAAAAAGCGTCTGGATAGAATCAATGGCTAGCGCCTGAAGCCTCATCGAACCAGCAATTGCAAAAATACGCTCGGCATCAGTTTCAGCCAGCAAGTGAAGATTAGAAGATTGAACGCCTAATCTTTCTGCTCGCATACGAGTCTGCCGAAGAGATTCTTCCCCGGTAACATACAAAGCTGGGCCTTTTTGGGAGAGTTGATCTAAGGCAGCCAGCAACAACGTGCTTTTTCCGATTCCCGGATCGCCTCCTAAAAGTATGAGAGATCCCGAAACAACTCCTCCCCCTAAAACGCGATCGAATTCGCCAATGCCCGTATGTAAACGGTCTTCTAGCTCCGTGTTTACTTCGCAAAGGCGTACTGGTTTTCCATTTCCTAGAGTTGAACCCCAAGCCGGCCCGAGCGGTTTTTGCTCTTGAACCTCTTCTACCAAGGTATTCCATCCCCCGCAGCTCGGGCATTTTCCTAGCCATTTTGGTTCTTGGTGACCACACTCCTGGCAAAAAAAAGCAGATTTTATTTTTGCCATTTGCTAACTCCCTGTAAATGTTTCCTATAGGAATACCTGCCCGTGTCAAGATGTCCAAAATATTACTGTATTGTAAACTCTTGATTGCAACTTCATGAAGCTTTGATATCCTACAGTCAGATACTTGGGGGCCAGAGGGTCGAAGCCATGAAGGACCTTGTAGGTTGTTGGCGCATTGAAGATGGGCCGTGTGTAGGGGGTGTGTACCATTTCAAAAAGGACGGAAGTTTCGAATTTTTAGGGTCGATGCGAGTTCGCGGTTCTGGACGATATCGGGTACGGGCCGACAGTGTTCCGTTCGAAATTGTTATGCACTATGTTAATCACTCTACCCCGGAGGGATTGGGGTTAGTTCAAGGAATCTTCGATCTCAAAGGAGAGAAGCTTCGATTGAAGCTGGGTCCACCTGATGGAGATCATTGGTTAGAACCAAAGTATAACTATGTCTGTGCCCGGGCCTAAAAGAAGGTTGGTTTACCTAGCCAATTTGGTGGCCGCTCCAAAAAGGGGCGGTTTTTTTTTATGGCCTAGCCAATTGCAAAGCCTGCCGGCAAATGGGGTTTGGGGCGAGAGAGCCTCGAGTAGAGCAACGGCAAGCTTTGCCGGCCCAAAGCAGCGATTAGGCCTTTTGTTGGCTGGTTACCAAGTCATCGTGAACTTTGAGTAGAGCAAAAATTGTTTCATGAACGGGGGTACGAATCCCGTGAGTTGTTCCTAATCGTGCCACGGTTCCGCTCAGGGAATCGATCTCCAGTCGCCTTTGCTGTTCCAAGTCGAGATGCAACGAGCATTTCATTTGGGGGTTCATAGAGAGTGCCACGCGGAATGCGCGTTCCAAGGCTTCTTCTGTTAAGTCTACGCCCTCAGCTTTTCCTACTTTTTGGATTTCCTCCATAGCAAGGCGCAATATTTGGTGCGATTGGATGGATTGGAAAAGGTGGTAGGGACCTAGCCGCGCGAGAGCGGTAAGGCCGGCAACTGAAGCAATAAACATAAATTTGTTCCACATGGGAATACGCCCATCGGCAACCGCGGTAGCGCTAATTTCCGCTTCACAAAGGGCATGGCTAATCTCGCTTACTCGAGAAGTCAATCCCTGTCCAAAAACCTCACCAAGAATAACCCGGCGGAACGAAGATTTTTGCTCAACAATCCCTGGGGCAACAATATTAGATGCAACCTCAGTTGGGGCTACTATCACCTTCTCTTTGCCCAGACATGACCCAATGACTTGGGCGTTTTCAACACCGTTTTGGAACGAAACGACCGTCGTGTTAGACGACACAATGCAACGAATGGCTTCCACTGCCGAAAGAGTATCGTAAGTCTTTGGACTAAAAAGAATCCAATCTACCGCTCCCCATTTTTGTGCGATTTCCAAGGGGTTATCGGTGATCAATTCTGGCTGAAAGCAGAAAGACTCTGCGGGAGTTTTAAGGGTAAGTCCATGCTTGCGAATAGCTTGCAAGTGTCTGCCACGAGCAATGAAGGCTACCTGGTGGCCTTTTCTGGCGAGAAGTGTGCCGTAATTGCCTCCTACGCCCCCGGTGGCCATAACTACGATTTTCATTTTATCCTCACGAGGCAATTGCAAAACCCCAAAAAATTAGCAACAAAGAATTAACAATGGTGGAACTGCATTCTTCCTTCGTAGTACAGAGTTTTTTTCGTTTTCAGCCGAAGACCGCGGTTTCACAAGTTTTACATCTAATGCTGACAAAAAGTGAATTTAGGGTAGCTCTTGATGATACAGACTGTTAGTAAAGCTTTTTTCGACAGGTGCATATGGTTTATTCGTGTCCTTCAGATGTATTAGTTATCATTCCTACTTATAACGAAAGTGAAAACATTCGTTCGATTGTAGAGGCAACGCTGTCTGTTCACTCTCGAATCGAAGTGCTTATCGTAGACGACAATAGTCCTGACGGTACAGGAGTGATTGCCGATCAATTGGCCGCTGTGGAGAAGCGAATTCATGTTCTTCATCGTCCAAGCAAAGAGGGGTTGGGACGGGCCTATTTGGCGGGATTTGCTTGGGCTTTAGAAAGGCGGTTCGTTTATGTTCTGGAAATGGATGCTGATTTTTCACACGATCCCAAATACTTGCCCGACTTCCTTAAAGAGATGGAACTAGGCGCAGATTTAGTTTTAGGCTCTCGGTATGTTGCTGGCGGAGGAACCAAGAACTGGGGATGGGTTCGTCGATTGGTGAGTCGCGGTGGTAGTTTTTATGCGCGGAATATCCTTCAGGTTCCTATTCGCGATTTAACGGGGGGGTTCAAATGCTTCCGTCGAAAAGTATTGGAAAACTTGGAGCTTGCTAGTGTTAGAAGCACAGGATATATATTTCAAATTGAATTAACCTACCGCGCACTTTGTAAGGGGTACAATGTTCGCGAAATCCCCATTGTCTTTGAAGATCGTCGCGTTGGAAAAAGCAAAATGTCGCGAAAAATATTTGTAGAAGCGGTCTTTAAAATCTTTCAAATACGTCGTTGGAAAAGAAAATAGATTGTCGCATGCCTTTTAACATGTACAGGTGACCAAGTCTTGAAGGACCGAAAAATTTTGAGTTCTATTAAATAGCTCCAGAGCCTGCACTAGTGACTCATCTCCTGCGCGCAAAAAAGAACCCCCCTCCACTGCCAATCCTTCATCACTCAATCCCACAAAAATGGAGACTGACTTTCCTTTAGCATGTAAAACCGAACGGATCACATTCTGGAGAAGGGGAGGCTGGTATACTCCCTTTTTAAAATCGCGCTCCAGTGAGGTTTCCCGGGATACATAGGTGGGGTTCAAATGCATATTAATGCTGACTCCGAACGTAGTGCTTACTTGGTGAAGATAGTCAATTCCGCGCTGAATATCTTGAATGGCTTCTTCCTCGGAAATCCCAGCAACTGGTTTCTGCATAAAGTAGCATTTGAGTCGAAACCCCGGTCGTTGTAGCTGTTTCACCAGTTTCTCGAAAGTAGCCAATGATAGTCCTTTGCCAAATACTTCGTTGCGTATGCGGTTGTCAAAGGCTTCAAAACCAATGGCCAGTTCGATTTCTCCCTGCTGCTCTCGTTCTCTCATTGCGCGAGAAAGAAACTCAAGTTCTGCAAAATCCACATATTCGGGACGAGTTTCTAGACTAATGACTCGCAGTTGCGGAAGACGGAGGTTTATTTGCACTATTAAATGCATTAATGCAGTTGAGGGAAAAGTCATCTGGTCCAATACAGAGCCATTATTGCTTACAATTAGTTTGCGGATTTCTGCTGAGCGGGCTAACACATCAGGAGCAGAGAATACCCGATCAATCTGAGCAATTATCGAAGTGTAGGACACCGGATAGGACGCTGAGACGCTAGGAAGATTGCAGCCAGTACATGCTGACCAGCGGCAAGCCAGAGTGTAGAAAACCAAAAACAGAACCAGTCCTTCTTCCGATTGTTGAAACCAACGATCCGCTGGCAAGGTATCATCACGAGCGTTATTGAAAGAATAGGTTTTTCCGCCGGTTTGGGTTGCCTGTATTAGAGCGTGGCATGGTTCGTTAGGGCTGATAGTGGTCATGGTGAGTATTACCTTGTGGTTAGAGACTAACCCTATCACAAAAACACTAAATCAATTTGCTCTCAAGCTAGGGCATGTCCCTATATCCGACATCGCCGCTCCGTCATTCCCGCGAAGGCGGGAATCCAGTGGGTACGACTTTGTCAATCGATGATTTGGGGCCAAAGGTCAGCCCATCCAGGGTTCGTTTTTTCGATGAGACCCATCTTCCACGCACGAC
>JBNKEI010000003.1:0-8465 GCA_050288705.1 Myxococcales bacterium | reverse complement strand
TCCACTGCCGCTTTGCTCTTAATTCTTCCAACCGTTCCATTTTTTTCTCCGTTAACATAAGCGCCTTCTTAGGCGCTATCGTTACGGAGTTTCTACACTTCGTGGCACCTTGTCAGGGTACGGACGGGCGAGTAGATACTTGCTGCCTCTTCTTTAGTAATTATCCCATCCTGTTTAAATCTAAACCCGCATTTTGGGCGTACAAATCGCCACCCTTTCTAAATAAAGCATGGTCTGACGGCTAATACTAAAACGCGGCGTCGTAAATTGAGTTTGCAATGTTCATTTTAGAATTCAAACCCCAAACCAAAAAGCCAAGTATCGCCGGAAAGATTCAGACCCTCTTTGCCAAAATTGTCTATTGTGAGCCGTACATATTGCGCATTCAGGAAGGCCGAATTCACCCCAAAATCACGATCAAATTCTCGCCCTAGAAGCGGGTCGAAGAAATTTAGCTCCAGTGCGAGCCCACCGGCAATTTGATATCCCCACTTGCCTCCTGAAGCTTTTCCTTCTTCAAAACGCGCTACGTCGTCGTTACCATCAGTGGCCCACCAAAATGAATAAGCTAATCCTGCCTTTCCAAAAGGCACCAATGGGACCCCTAAATGCCGCGCGAACCAATCAAAACGATACACCAGTAATCCTCGTACTGGCACTATCTTCAAAGTGGTGGAATCAGGCGATCTTTCTCCTTGTTGCGAAGCAATTCCGTGCCCATAAATGGATGCATAATCGACTGCTAATCCAATAGAAAGCGAACCAACCACTTGCCAAATTTGGTAATCTAGCTCTCCTCCAAACATCCACATCTTCCTATTCGTGCCAAATACTTCTTGGAACGGATTTCCATTTAGCCCATTTTCTCGATCGATTTCTGGGCCAAACAGTCCTCCGTTTAGCTCCAAAAAGTAACTTCGCTCCGATTCACCAGGATAGCGGAGATTAGTCTGTTCATTGGAAAGCCCCTGGTAAAAATCTGAAACCGGCGCTTCCTCTGGGGAGGTCAGTACACTTTTTTCTTCAGCCCATCCACTGGCGCATATCATGGTCAGTGCCAGATAGGTTATTGCTACCTTCATGACTTTCTCCTACCAATAAGAATTGCCAAGCACCCAAGCCATAGAATCGGCGATGCACTTCCTGCTACGCCGGCAGTGCAGCCATAACCCCCTTCTTCTGTACCTCCTTGGCAACGATAGCGCTGGTAAAAGCCATGTACTGTCCGCGCTAATTGCGAATAAGCGTCGCTGCGCTGTCCTTCGTTTCCAGCCTTATCTACTGCATGCACGTACACTTCGTATTTTTGACCATTGACCAATCCATTGACGCGCCCGCTACTCGCATTCCCTTCATCTATACGCAGAGTAGAATAACTCGCTTCGTCTTCGCTTCTCTCAATCAGCTCGGCAGGAGAACTATCTTCACCTAATTCACAAGCTTCACTGACACCCTGAACAAGGTCTTCAGGCGCCTGTCGATAATGCACTACCCAATGATCAATCCCCTCCATGCTATCCCAATTCACGATAAGCGATTTGTCTCCACCAACTACGCTGGCTACCCGGGGCTTTTCCGGTGCCTGGTCATCATAGATCAATGAAACATGGCTATTAGTAGCCACTACTTCGTCGCTAGCATCTACGGTAACCGCACAGATCAATAACTCTCGAGTTACTTTCTCGGGACAATTAGGAACCAGTTTCTGCAAATTAACACTGAACGAATCCAGCTTATTCGATTCGGTAATAGCCAAATTCCGCTTATACACCGGAAGAAATTCTTCTCCGTCTCTTAGAGGCGGCTCCACCGGACAGCTTTCATCATCGGTGGCAAATACTAATAATTTTGTACCCTCTTCAAAACCCAACGGAAAATCGTAATTGATGAGAATCTGATCGTTGTTATTACAAGTTTGACGACTAAATGCTTCCCTATACCCAGCCGCAATAGTCAGTTGCGGCCGGTTGGCTACCGGAGTCTCACTAGTATTTTCCGATGCAGAGGTAATGGCTGGAATAGCCAAAAGCAAAAGGAACGATCGGCCAATTGTTTTTTTTCTCACGGCATACTCCAAATGTTAAAAAATCTATACTACCTCTTGCTTCGCCAGCGGCGATCTACGCGAAGAAATTAATTCCGCGATATAGCACGCTTTACGAACTTCATAAGGAAAACGTGCCACTTCCGCGTCGGAAGAGCCTATATCAATTACCCGATTCACCATTAGCACTTGGTAAGCTAATTCTTCAAGAGAGCTCCAATAACGAATACGATCGTAGTCAGTCAAATCCGCACAAAACATCGACAAATCTACATCAAACTCCGCGTTGGCACGAATGTCGGCAATTACCTCCAACCTTTCGGGAACTGCAATTGCAGGAATGAACGGTTTGCAGGAAACGCCTTGAACAGCTTGATATTGATAAAGAGGCGTCGAGAGAGTAAATTTTCCGCCATCTAAACCTAGAAAAGCTACCTGTCTACTTTCATGAGCCTCTAGCAATAATAAATTATAGCCTTCTAGCTCTACTGGCAAATTGCATCCGGCCTCTAAGACTCCCCCAAAAACTTTCTGCATCGCCTGGTGGACTTTGTTTTTGTTGCGTTGAAATCGAGAATTAACTTCCTCGTTTTTCAGTAAAAAGCGAATAATGCTGAGCGCAGCATTGGCTGGTCCTGTATACTCGTGCCCAGGGCGCGCTAGCTGAGTGGCAATTGTCCCAGTATGCACTCGACCGTGACGAAAGGTTTCCGCAAAATATTCCAGAATACAGTCCATTCCTTCGGGTTCTACAAATGGATTACCACAAAAAGTACCTACTAAAGGCTCAAGCATCTGGTCGCAAATAGCACGATCAAGAGGCACTCGTAGTCTGCTTGCGCAGTGCAACCAAAATAAATTGTCTACCAGGTCATATTCTATTTCGCGAATGATCTCTTGACGATTGGCAAGCGAAAATGTACGACCTACAAAAACCTGCTTCACCATTTCTTGGGCACGAAATACATCGCCAGAGCCGTCCCGGAATACTAAATACGTTACTATCTTACCTTTGTCGTTTTCTCGTTCTTCCCAATCGAGCGCAGTATCAAGATCATGCCTAAAGCGAGTAACTAAGGCACCTTCGCCGGCATACTCCAACCCTGCCCGCAAATTGGGCTGATCCCCACTAGTTCCCTTATTTTTGCGCAAACCGCGAACTAGCACATGCTTGAGAACTTGGCGTGAATCGGCCAAACTCAATGCTGAGACTGTTGCCGGAAAATAATTGTTTATATAGAAAAAACCATTAATACGAGTGGGAGCCAAAAGCTTCTGCGCATCACAAATACCAGGAATAGTTACTCGCGGATTTTTAGCATAGTCTAAATTTGAATAGGCGCCTTTTTTAAGCAGATCGCCAAAGTGAGCTTTCCAGTTCTCAGTAATGTCGGTCAAACGGAAGAAATCTCCCACTTCTGTCCCAAAGGCGTAAACCTGACCATCTTCTCCACGCCATAATGACAGCATATCGCCAGCGAGGATATCTACTTTCTTTACTTCGGCAGCTTCTCCCTGGCAATCGATTTGCTGCTCCATCATTGCAGCAATGGTCTCCGATTTTCCTGCTCCGCTGTCGCCCGCAAATACCAGAGTCTTGCGCAAGCCGTTACGAAAAGTAACCGTTATCATAGCTCCGTGTACCGGCATGCCACCTTTGGCTTTCACCAATTCGTTATGCAAAGTGAGCAAAGTTTTTTTGAAGAATCCAACATAATCGGTTGCATCTTCTCTGGCAACCCAGGCAGTAGGCAACAAGCTTCCATCAGCATTTTGGTCCAGAATATATCCAGTTTTGTAACTGTCTCCCAAGAACCTTGCGGGAATTCCAAAAAACATCACTCCATCCCAGACAACCCGGTTTAGGTTTTCGCGCAATTGTACTTCTTCCAATTGCGGAAACAGTCGTAATTCGTCGTTGATTAAATGAATGCAACTCTTATGAATTACCACCAAAATTTTAAATGGTCCCACTTGCTCTGCTTTGCATACATAATCCGAGAAGCAGGTCATGGCGGCAAAATCTTCTAAGCGGTAGCGGAAGTATTCGAGCCCTGGCTTGGCTGGTTTTGACTGCGGATCACCATCACGCCGGGTGAAACCGTAACGGTAGTCAGAAATGCGCTTTACCGCCCCAGTCACAAAGTTAGGCGCCGGGTTTAGAGGCGCAGAGGCACCACAAAAAGCACAGTTTTTAATTATTTTTGCCAAATAAGCGGGCATCTGATTATTGGGTTCCAATCCTTCTAATAACTCATAGCCAATTTCAAAAGTGGTTGATGATTCAGTCACTGAAATTTCGAATGCCAAAATGAATTCATGAATCAAGTCGTTGATTTGCCGATGAATTCCGTGTAAAGTAGCCACTTTTTCTCGATGTTGATCTACTTGCAGACGAGTAACCAATACTTTAATTGTGTTTGGTCCGTGCCACGCTTGATACACCTTTTTCACCAAATCACGTAACACGTTATTAATAAGTTGTCGGTCACGATAAGCAGCCAGGCAAGCTAGCGCCCCGTATTGGTTATCCACTTTCCCAAAAGACAGCTCGCTTAGTTCCGGATGCTGACGATAAACTCGCCGAAGAAGTCGGCGGTAAATTACTCGAAAAGGACGACTCTGCAACATTTCTTCTACAGTTTCGCAACCGCAAGATTCTATTATTATCTTGTCGGCAACCGATTTTCCTTCCTCAATGCAATACACCATTCCTCTTTCCGCAGGACTTACTATTTGACCAATCGCCTTTTTCTCAAAAGGATGTTCTTGCACAATTGGAAGCAAGTCTTCTAATGCCAACTCTAGGAGAGTATGCTCTTCAATTTTTTTAACTCCATCGGGGTTTTCTATTTCTTTCGTGTTGAAAATACGTTCCAAACAATCAGGATTACGACCTGCTTCCTCGTATCGAACCCAATACTTTTTTAATAAATACAGGTAGTTTTCTATTACTTTTCCGAAATGTTCGTATCCTTTTTTAGTTCCAGAAAGAGTCCCCCCTAGGGAAAGCCGTACAAAGCCTTTGCCTGCCAAGGTAACATCAACTTTACGGAAACGACTTATTGCTTTGAGAAAATCGAGAATTCCTTGATCATTACCTTTAGGACACAAACGTATACAAACATAAAAAGCGCCCTGGGGGTCAATATGATCAGCATTGGGAAACACCGCTTGACGGGCCCGATGAACCTGTTCGAGTCGCTGCTCGACATCTTCACAAAGACACACTTCTAGCTGTAAACTGCGTAGCCGCTGTACTAATGAGCTCAACTGTCCACAAATATGAGCAACAGTGGCCCCTCTTTGCTGCAAGCGCAAAAGCTCTTCATATCCTTGGAGAAGTGTTTCAAAAACTACCACCGTGAAATCATATTGCCCAGCATCTTTCAGCATTCCCTCAAGTACAGCGCGCAGCTTTTCCCATAGTTCTTGGAAATTTTGAGGTTCCAGCAAGCGAGAAGAAATCTGCTCCAGGATACGAATAGACCGCTTAGCAGCTAGACCGGATTCCAACTTTTGTCGAGTAACAAACAGCGACATTAAATGTGGCTGGCTACATTGCTTACTTACAAAATCGGTCACCTCTTGATCATTTGAATACACTAGTCCCGTACGATCGCCCGACCCTTGTAACCCTTTGGTAGTTGCACCTGCAGTCATTATGCGCACTGAGGCATTCCAATGGGGTCGATATTTTTCATAAAGCTGAGCAACACAATCTTCGCCTTCCCGTTCTTTCCAGCGACGAGTGTAGAGCTTATGATAAGAGTTATCGTCTAATACAGTAATTCCGTATTCAGCGGCTATTTGCAAAAGTCTTAATATTGTTTCCCTTCTATAGGCAATACCGGTAGGATTATGAGGTGAATTAATTACCAATAACATGCTCTGGCAAGTGAGCTGAAAAATTTCTGGGAAACTCCTATAGCGATAGCGTAACTCTTCAATACGTTTGAGTAACTCCTGCGAATCTATTTCGTAAGAATCATTAATGGGAATAAACATTGTGTTGTTGCGGGGATATTGTTTTGCGGGAAAAACATCTCCATATGACCAGCACATTTCCGGCAAAATGAGTATGGGATAAAACTTGCCTCGGCAAATAACCTGAAGAACTGCATCAATATCACCAATGGCTACCGGATCATTCTCGCTTCTAATATCATCCATGGTGCGTTTTACAACCCGCACCATTTCTTGAAACGGAACAATAAATTCTCGAAGACCGCGTTCCACCTTGCCTATTTGCTCACCAACGTTGGTCTCCCAGTGATTATGAAAAGCCGAGAAGCCGGTCTTTTCCATGGTTCGCTTTACTACCGCGGCAGCCGGACCAACAAAATTGCCAAATGCTAGGTGGTCCAGTGTTTGCTCGGCAACACGGGTTAACCGACTAGCTGTTTGCGCTACCCGATCAAATAGAGTGCGAGCCTGATAATCGGAACGATTAGCTAATGGGGATTCCGCTATTTGCCATTGCGAAGGAGCTCGCGATTGCAACTTTGATTGTCTAATGGCTGCTTCTATTTCGTCAGAGCTGGCGGTGGGAATTTGCAAAGATTCTTTAATCTTTTCTAACCTTTGAATACAGGAAGAAAGATGCTCTTTAGAAAAACGTTCAACCTCTTGGCGTACTTTTTGACGATGAAAGTCTCCCAATAAAGTAAGCGCCCCCCGCCCACCCCCAGGAACAACTACCGGGCGATAAGTTTCTGGCAAATCAGCATAAAAGTAACGCATCCAATCCCCGGCTAGTCGCCGGGAAAGCCGCTGCGCAATCAAGCCAGGATCTTTACAACTAGAAACTTCTTCCAGAAAAGCCACCATCCGCTTAAGTTTTGTCAAGGCAAGCGAGTCAAAAAAGCTCTGGCTACGCCATTCATTAACCCGAACCTCCTCTAATGTGACCGAAAACGCTCCTTCTTGCCGCAACGCAGCTAGACGATGTTCTATTGCCTTTCGAATGCGCGTTAGTTGCTCGGTCGGGAACAACTCTAAAATTCTACGAAGCTCAAGCTGGGTGTTAGCAGGAAGCCCGGAAAACCCCGTTTGCACATTTTTAAGGGTTCGCGCCACATGAGGAAACAGCGTGAATACTATTGTGGTATTGGATAGGCGAGCACGCAGGGAAACATCAACCAAAATAAGCCGGCCAATTACGCTTTTCCAGGCATTTTCCTCACCCTTCTCACCAGCGAACAAGCTGTGAGGAACGCGGGTTACTTTGGCCAAAAAAACTCGATTTGGTTCTGACTGCATGGTTTTTAGCAGTGCAGAGTCAACAGGATCGACTCCTTCCACTACTTGAACAGCCGATTTCTCACCAAGCTGGTCAAACACATGATTAGTAATAAGGTGTATCGCTCGCTCAGGAGCTTCCGTTATTACTACTCGATTAAACAGCGATGCTCCTTCAAAGTTAGCGAAATGAGCAGCATCAGAAAGAAATTGGCGTTCCTCTAGCGCGGTACAATAATGTGAACTGGTGTTAACTAGCGACTGCAAATGTTCCAACAACTGTAGAAGACAGGCTCGATCACAGTCCAGCGTTTCCACAAAAGTTTTTAGTTCGGTTGCGCAGCGGCCGAACATAATACTAGCCAATAGATTACGCATTTGCGCAGTTACCGGCGGGGTACCTATTGATAAGCTGTAGCGAGTAAGAGTTTCGTAGACGTGATTATCTACCGTGATTGGCTTGCCACCAATCTCGCACGAGGAACCAAGTTCGCGTTTAAGCCAGGTTTTGAACTCGTCGGCAGCTTGCACTACTTGAAAAATAGGGGAAACCGCGGTTGACGGCATGATCTGGTTTAACAGGGTGTATCCCAGCCGATCAAAAACCTGCTCGAATTCACGCACTTGACGAGCAATTGCTTCCCGCTCAGTAAGGGTAGTGCACTCGGTATCATCAGGAAGAGCCAAGATTCTTCCAATCTCTGGAATAAGCTCGGTATTAATAGCGCCTTCATGAATCGACCCTGCTATTGCCTTCAATGCTTGGATTCGCTCGACTAGTACAGCATCTTGGTCCATAACTTCCGAGTCCTCTCCGTCCCCTAAGGTTTGCTAATTAGTGAATCAAATCTTTCGTCGATGGATACTTTAGCAGCCACATCAGCAGAGTCGAGTCCAGAACATCGTACTGCAAAAAAACATCCCACTATGTGCAGCAACACTACTCTCGACCTTGGCTAGTTCTGCCGATAGCTAGCGCATAGTACACCGCCCGATGTACTAATCTCAAAAAACTATATGAATGGCGGGGGCATGATTATCGTGTCTTTTCGGCAAGCCTGCATGAAAGGTAAAAACCAGCGGAGTAGTGTCATGGGTCACCAAAGAAGGAGACCCAATGACAAGCGAGCAAGAGCGAGCAGCGCTGATAAAGCAAGCACAAGAAAAAGCAGCAGAATGG
>JBNKEI010000002.1:0-38115 GCA_050288705.1 Myxococcales bacterium | reverse complement strand
CATATCGACGGGGAGGTTTGGCACCTCGATGTCGGCTCATCGCATCCTGGGGCTGGAGCAGGTCCCAAGGGTTTGGCTGTTCGCCAATTAAAGCGGTACGCGAGCTGGGTTCAAAACGTCGTGAGACAGTTTGGTCCCTATCTGCTGTGGGCGTAGGAGATTTGAGAGGACCTATCCTTAGTACGAGAGGACCGGGATGGACGCACCTCTGGTGTTCCAGTTGTCACGCCAGTGGCATCGCTGGGTAGCTAAGTGCGGAACGGATAACCGCTGAAAGCATCTAAGCGGGAAGCCCACCTCAAGATCAGATCTCCCGGAGGGTAACCTCCTTGAAGAGCCGTTGAAGACTACAACGTTGATAGGCCGGAAGTGTAAGCACTGTAAGGTGTTCAGCTGACCGGTACTAATAGCTCGTGCGGCTTGCATTAAACCTCGAACTTCTCGATGTCATCATCCGATTTATGTCGAGAAACGGCACACCAATTCATTTCATTCGCCTCAAGGCGCATTACTCGAAATTGAGCCAACTTCTTCGTATTCGTTGCTTTACTCTATCTAGAATAAGTAAGGTAACCAGACTTTCCGGCGGCTATGTCGGAGGGGCCACACCCGTTCCCATCCCGAACACGGTAGTTAAGCCCTCCAGAGCCGATGGTACTGCACGGGCCACTGTGTGGGAGAGTAGGTCGCTGCCGGATTTTTTTTCAACTGCCCCGACTCCTTGTCGGGGCTGGTTGTTTTAATATTCTAAAGCGATAGACTATAGTTTTATAGCTTCTAAGATCTCAAGTCTAGCTGCTTGTGTTGCAGGTAGTAATCCTCCTAACAAACCCATGGTTGCACCAAATAGAAGAGCTACCGTCAATATCCCTGGAGTAGGAACAAATCCAAAGCGTGTGTCAGAAAATGTTTGGAAATTAACAGTATTTATCTTTACCCATCGCATTATAAATGCGCCAATTGTGCCTATAACTCCACCTGCTATTCCCAGAAAAACTGATTCTACTAAAAAGCCTCCCAGTACGCTTTTTCTAGAAAATCCTATTGCTCGTAGTATGCCCAATTCTTGGACCCGCATGGCGACTTGGGCGTACATGGTGATCATGGCGCCCAGTATCGCTCCAACGCTAAATACAAAAGCAACGAATAAACCCAGCACTCTAATAAAAGTGGCGGTTGTCTTGGCTTGTTCTTCCCAGTATTGCTTTTCTCGATAAGCTTTGAGCTGCTGATATCGAGAATCGGTTTCGATGGTTTTTTTTAATTCCTCATATTTTTCCGGAGAGGAAAGCCGTAAAAGAGCTGAGCTAAATCCTGTGCGTCCAAAGGTATTGGCTAATCTATTGCTATCCACCCAGATTTCGGTTTCGAAAGCGCTTCCGTCGGCAGAAAGGTGCCCGACAATTGGCCACTGCTGATTAGCAAAGCTAAGTTCTCCCCCTATATTAGTATCTGGTCCTCGACCTACTAGGCCAGAACCCAAAACCACTTCGTTGGTTCCAGGGCGTGGTTTGCGGCCCTCGAAAATTCGTACGTTAGGACGTGCCTCAAAGCTGGTGGAAGTTATCCCTCGCACCGTAATATTGGCATGAGCGTCGCCTCGGGGAAGCGCTACCAGAACCACTAGTTCCCCAGTAGCTAGTGGTTCGCCTTTTAGAGAGGTGGCTAATTCGGGCAAAGTGGAAAGCGAGAGCACTGTTTCGCGATCAATGATGCTTACGATTTCGTGGAGAGCTCCTTCTCGCAATAAAACTGCGTTGGCAGCGTTTCCTCCTGCCGACAAGGCAGTTTCAATGCCGTTTCCTAGCATTAGCACCGCTGCAAAAACATAAACTACCAATGCCAGCCCTCCCAGGGTCAAAAAAGTAGACAGCTTCCTTCCTAGAAGACTTCGACTGTGATAGTATAGCGGTATCATTTCAGGCTGCCTTTCGTAGACCATCCGCTATGGGTAAAGTTGCTGCGCGAATTGCTGGCAAGAGTCCAGCGACGGTTCCCACCGACAGGGAAGCTATTGCAGCTAATGCTAGTGTTTGGGGAGCAGTAGCTGCTTTTGGAATGTAGCTGGCTGAGCGAGAAGCTATATTTACAAATGTGCTGGTAAGTAACGGCGCTAAAATAGCTCCCAGGGCTGCCGCTGCTGCGCCAATCGTAACCGACGAACTCAAAACTAAAAACAGGATGTGTTTTTGACGAAACCCGATGGCCCGCAAAGTGGAAAATTCGATAGTGTGTTCACGCACTCCCATGGCAATAGTATTACCGACTACTAGTAGAATTATTATTAATACTACATAGGAAACAATTCGAATTGCTTGGAGTATTGCTCCGGACATGGCTACAAAACCTAATTGAAATGCTCTTTCGCTTTCAGTTTTGGTTGGATAAGCGCTGTTCTGAAACATGTTGTCGATTTGACTGGCAATAAACGGTGACCGAGAAGGATCATCAATGCGGACGGCAAAATAGCTTACAAGGTTTTTTCTATTTTCGGGTATTTTTTCATTAATACAGCGATACTCGAAATATAAAGTAGTAGTATCGACTTCTGGTCGGTTGCCCTGGAATATTCCTCGAATGGTGAATGTCCACTCTCCTGGATAGGCCTCACCCACTAGCGTTATGCGATCGCCAATTTTCCATTCAAGACGATCGGCAAGCGTCTTTCCTGCTATGGCGCCACAAGGATCATCTTGCCAAGCGTCAATTTGTGCTGGTGGCATTTTGTATTCGTCAAAAACTTTAAGATAGGTGCGGGAGTCGACAAAAAAATTGGGAAAAAAATCAGTAGCTTGTTCGCTAATTCTTCCTCCGAACCACCCGCCATAGGTAACTGCGTTTACTCCGGGAATACCTTTAATACGTTGTAAATAATAAATAGGAAGGTTTTGAGTAAGTGAAATCTTGTTTCGTACTGCCAAGCGATCGGGTTGTGCACTCGCTACCCCGCTGTGCCAAAGCTGTATCACGGTTTGTAGAAATATGAAGGCTACCACTCCTATGGTAGTGGCAATTAGAGTGAGTGCTAATCGTAGAGGGTTGCGTAAAAACTCTCGAAGCGAAAGCTTGAGCCAACTCACCGAAGCATTCCTTTTTCCAAATGACGAATGGTTTTGGCTCGGTCGGCGGCTCGTGGATCGTGAGTCACCAAAATGATGGTCTTTTTAAGGCGCTCATGAAGACTTTGTAATAAATCGAGAATCTGTTCAGCTCCTTTACGGTCAAGGTCGCCAGTGGGCTCATCGGCGATGATAATGTCGGGGTCGGTGACAATAGCCCGCGCGATAGCTACTCGCTGTTGTTCTCCTCCAGAAAGATGAGACGGTCGGTGTTTGGCGCGCTTGCTCAGACCTACCAAAGCCAAGGCTGCTTCCACGTGATGTACTCGTTCTTTTCTGTTTAGAGGCGACAGTAATAGCGGTAGCTCAATATTTTCAGCGGCGCTTAATACTGGTATGAGGTTATATAATTGAAAAATAAAACCCACATGTTCGCTGCGCCACTGGGCGAGTGTCGAATCAGATAGTTCGGCGAGATTGCGACCTCCGACTTCTACTGACCCTGAAGTAGGACGGTCTAAGCCTGATACCAAATTTAGAAGAGTGGATTTGCCTGAACCCGAGGGCCCCATGAAGGCTTCAAAGGCGCCTTTTTTGATTTCCAAGTTAACTGCTTCCAAAACGGTAATAATTTCGTCTCCTCGAAAATAGGACTTTGATACTGCGCGAAGACTAATAATTGGGGCGTCGATCATGAGCCTTTGGTTCTAACCCGACTGCCTTCTTGTAGATCTGGGCTCGGAGTTGCCACGATTGAAGTTCCTGGTTTTGGACCTGCCGCCAAGGTTACCTCGTTTCCTACTCTCTGCTTGACTTCTACCGGATGTTCGCTGAGCTTGCCTTCAGCTATTACCAAAACCACCTGGTTGCCTTCTCGACTAACCACTGCTGTTGCAGGAACCCGCAGGCGGGCTTCCTCTTGTAGATCCTTTTGAGAAAAGTCGTTTTTTAAGAAAGATATTCTTGCTCCCATGTCAGGCAATACCCCCGAAGTATCCCCTTGAAATTCAACCTTTACGACTGCGGTAGCCTTGGAACGGTCAATAGTAGGCCGCACAGTACCGGTGGTCGCGCGGTAGACTCGGTTGGGATAGGCGTCCAAAAAAACTAAAGCAGGTTGACCATTTTTAATGCGAGCTATTTCATTTTCGCTGACCTCGGCCTCTACTTCCACCGAGTTTAGGTCTACTAGCTCGATAATTCCCCCTACATCTGGTTCTTCTATTGCAGCGGGCGCCAGGACTGCTCCTTCGTCTGCCAGTTTTTTGGCGACGGTGCCCGCGAATGGGGCCCGGATAGTGGTTGATTTCAAACGGAGTATGGCAGCGCTTAAGGCCTTACGTGCCTCTTTTAGTCGAGCTTGAGAGGCTTTCTTATTTGCCTGGGCAGCATTTTTTGAGATATAGGCATCTTGTAGCTGCTGGTAAGAAATAGCATTTCCTTTCCATAGCTTCTGCGCCCGTTGCCAGTCTTGCCTTGCTTTTTGAAGATCAACTTTGCTTTTAACCAAGGTGAATTGGGCGGCTTGTACTGCTGCTCTGGCTTGTTGTACTTGCACTAGGTAGTCAGAATCATCCATTTGCGCCAGAATCTGGCCTTGCTCAACATGGTCTCCTTCCTCGACCAACACTTCGTCCAGACGTCCAGCGTATTTAGGAGCAACAACCGAGCGACGCTCAGCAGCTACAAATCCAGCGGTGGATAACATGGTGACTGTTTCTCCAGGTTGGGCTTGGCGGACCTGGGCAACAGTAACTGTAGGTGGTCGGCGAAAAAGTAAAGCCAATAAGACTATTAGCGCAACCGCGATAACAACCAGCCAGCCCTTGTTTTGGCGAGCTCGTCTTTTGCGTTCTCGATCGACCTTAAACTCGGATATCCAGTCAGGACTTGTTTCTTCCGCCATTTGCCTTTCCTGTCTTGTACATTCAAAATGCACAGGAAAGCGTGGATGTGGAAGCGTCGAATCTGAACCTGCCTACAAAGACCAACCCCAAGATACCTTGGCTACCCCGGCGAGGCTGTGAACTACCGGGTCGTTTAAGGAAATGATAGGCAAGTACTCTGCCTGGAGTCCAACGGCAAAATTTTCGTCAGCGAAGTACTCGAAACCAGCATAGGGGCTGAGGCTAACCCTGGATGAGTATTTATCAGTCAAAAATGCCATGTACGCAATACTCGCTCCTATGTATGGCCGAAACACCTCCTCGCTTAATAGATAGCGGATTCCGATGGCTGGAAAAATACCCACTACGTTCTTGGAAGGAACTTGCTGTTGGTGAATTCCCACTAAACATCGCATATGCAGGTCGAATCCGTTTTCAATATAGACGCTGTATTCGACTCCAAAATTTGCCCCGCTTCCCACATTTTGTTCACGAGGCTCCATGATATGTACATATCCTGCTTGAAACCCCACTGAGTGATTGGCAAATTGCGCCCAGGCGTTACTCATTGTGATTAGTACGAAAACCCAACTGGCGCACTGAAACAACAATAACGATGGTGGTTTGTTGGAGAGCATACGATATAGTGTACCCAAAAAAAGGTAGAAATAAAGCAAACAGTTGACTCGGTTTGTAGATACTTCGTACAATTTGGCCTACATGAAGCGTATTTTGATAGGCATATGCGTCGCAATGGCGTTCTGGGGATGCTCGACACCATCGGTCATCCATCCGTTGGCCCAGGAACATAATGACTATGGAGTAAAGTATCTACAGGACGGCAATCTAGATAAAGCGCAGCAACGTTTCGAGCTCGCGTTGGAATATAATCCAGACTACCCGGAGCCCTTTGCGAATATGTGTGTTCTTTGGTACACGCGCGGAGACCTTGCTAGGGCCAAGAAAATGTGTATCAAGGCGTTGCGTCTAAACAACGATTTTGCGATGGCCCATAATGCGTTGGGAGTAATCTACCGAGATGAGAAATCTTATGGGAGAGCCTACGATTCTTTTCGAGCGGCTTTACGTGTCGATCCCGGGTTTCTGGAAGCGCGCTATAATCTTTGTGTTACCCTTTCGCATCTAAAACGTGTTTCGGATGCAAAAGTTTGTTATTCAAAGATGATCGAAATAAATCCTAATGTTGCTGATCCGTATCTTAATCTTTGTGTTATTTCGCTGAAGGAAAGAAATTTTTCTCAAGCTATAAGCAGGTGTCTCAGGGCGCTGGAGTTGGACCCAAAATTTGTTATTGCTTACTATCACTTAGGATTGGCATTGCAGGGGGCCGGGAAACAGTGTGAAGCCGTAGATGCCTACAAGAGCTGTTTATTGGTTGATGAAGGGCATGCCGAATGTCGCAATAATTTGGCCCTTGCTGTTCGTGGCTGCGCATTGCAGTCTCCAGCAATAGAAGCTATTAAAAAAGGAGGCTCGGATACTCCAGAAACACATTATAATCAGGCAATCGCATGGCGTGACCAAGGTATGCTTTCGGAAGCGGTACAAGAGTTAGAAAAGTGCATTAAGATTGATGGTCGATTTGGAAGTTGTTACTGTGTTTTGGCTGGAATTAAGCAGCGTTTCATGGAGAAAAAGGAAGTATCCAGGCTGTGTAGAAAATGTTTGAATTACTCGTCCGAGGAGGAAATCATTCCTGAACGAGAAATATGCTCGAAGTTGCTGGAATAGAGATTTAGAGAATAAAATTCTGCCTTAGGCGCTTATGGTGGTTAAACTAGGGGTTAGCTGGAAAGTTGGAGCAGATGAAGCTTCTTACCAAGAAGCGTCGTTTGCCGGTGATGTAATTTGTATTGGCCGAGATCAGTCCAATGACCTTGTCCTAGTGGAATCAGTAGTTTCGCGTCGTCATGCTCGCATTGTTCGCGAGGGCGAGCTTTATCTAATTGAAGACACCGAAAGTGCTTTCGGAACTAGAGTCAATGGAGTATCGCTACCTCCAGGAGAGAAGCGCTTGTTGAATGAAGGTGATTCAATTGCTATTGGCCCTTACGATGTTCAGTTTAGCAGGATCATGGACGCTTCTTTGCATGATTCCAGCGACGAAGGTGATTATCCAGATACTCGATTGTTTATCCAGAATCATTTACAAGATTTTGCATCAAAAAAAGAACCATTTATTCGGATTATGAACGGAAAGCTCGAAGGTTCTCGTTTTGAAATCAAGAATGCGCAGGAGCTTATTGTTGGTCGAGAGCTAAATGCGGATATCCAATTAGATGATGAGCTAGTTTCTCGTCGGCACGCCAAGCTTCGCAGAGATTGGTCGGGAACATATATCGAAGATCTTAAGAGCCGTAACGGTCTTCAAATTAATGGCGTGAAAGTAGAGAGCCAGGCCTTGAAAAATCGCGATCAAATAGAGATTGGGGGAACGCGATTATTGTTTGTTGATCCTTTGGACCTTTCGGATTCACCACCCAAGCCGGAATCAGGAGACCCGTTCTTAATAGCTCTCGAGGAGAGAGAGGAAGAGAAGGAGGAAGAGAAGGAGGAAGAAGAGGGGGAGCGAGAAGCGGATAACGTGTCTGCTGATGACCAAGCATTAAGTGAAGATGGCAGCCCTGCAGAAAAATTTTCTTTGGAGACCAGCGAATCGGGTTATCCCGCAGACTCCCAGCAACTTTCAAATGAAGTTAACAGGGATTCCAGCAACCAAGTAGATGCAGGAGCGATTTCTCCAAGCCCAACCACCGCTTCGCAGTCTGCGCTTGGGCTAGAAGATTGGAAAAGTATCATCGTATGGACATTGTTGGGACTCATTATGCTTATTTCCGTGGCGGCGCTTATTGCTTCTTTTTTTGTTGGTTGACCAAAGTAATTTTTACAAAGTGGCAATGGTGGTTTTTGTGGCACCGAGGAGTTATTATTATTTTTTAGGTCGCTTTAGGAGACTTTCTTATGATTAGCGACTTCATTGTCCAGTGCGAAAACCTGGCCAAGCAGAGCGGCCTGATAGGGCATGCCAAGCGTCTTATGCAGAATCTTGGTTGGCTCTCTCCAATATCATCATTAGCTAGTAAGGGAGGAAAGGACTTTGGGCGTCGTATCGAAGCTTCTCTGGCAGAGATAAGCCAGGGGCGCGGTATTATGCGCTGCAGCTACGTAGACGTGATGCAGCAGTGATTATGAGCGTCGATCGCTATGAGGAAATGGTACGAATGAAAGCGCTTTATGCTGAGCTTGTCGAGAGGGTTAAGGAAAAGGAAATTATTGAGGAAGCTGATGAATACGAGGCGTTATATCGCCGTATTACCTCGTGCCAATCTCGTCAGGCTGCTGATGCGTTATTCTCTGCAACACCAGATAGTTTGCGCAAAACATATCAGCCTGGAAGAACAGAAGCTCAGTGATTACGGTCATTGCTGGCGTTAATGGCGCAGGCAAAAGCTCGGTGGTTGGCGCAAGTTTACGTGGCATGGGTGGCGAGTACTTCAACCCCGATGAAGTGGCCCGGTGTTTGATGGATGCTAATAGCTCGCTCTCTCAGGCCGAGGCTAACGTTAGATCTTGGAAAACGGGGTTTAACCTGCTTTCTAGGGCTGTTGATGAAGGGCAAGATTACACTTTCGAAACGACATTGGGGGGTAATTCAATTTGCCAATTGCTTCATGATGCTATGGATCGTGGACAGGAAGTGAGGATTTTTTTTTGTGGATTGGTCTCGCCTGAGCTGCATATCGACCGGGTGGCTGCGCGGGTTGCTAGAGGTGGTCATTCTATTCCGGAAGCGAAAATTCGCAAGCGCTGGACTGGAGCTATTCACAACATGATGGGCTTGATACCGCGATGTGCGGCAGTTTGTGTGTTTGATAACTCGGCGCCTGCCGACGAAGGTGGTCCTAATCCAGTGTGTTTGTTTTCCCTTCGGGGCGACGGGTTTGATTTTTGGCCTGTTAACCCCATGCCAGAGTGGGCAAAGCCACTGGCCAGTGCTGCGATTAAGCGGCTGAAACTGCACCTGGCAAGATAAAAAGCCAGGTATGAGTTACGCATGCTAATTGTTTCGTAAAATTCTCCCTGATGCTGACTGCCGCCACTTTGCGATGGATATAGATTTGAAAGGTGGATGTAGTTTAAGCCGGAAAGGGGAGGACAATGGCAGAAGAAAAACGTGGCTTTACAGGTTCTGAAGCTCAGCAGACTGCACGTGGCGAAAAACTCCATGGAGACGTAGAGCAACCGGTGTCGGCCGCGGAAATCGCGAAGTCGTTTTCAGGAATCGATTATCCGGCTTCAAAAGTGGATTTGATAAAACATGCTGAAGGAAAAGGTGTGCGCGATCACGTGCTGCGACGCATCGAAACGATGGTAGAAAAGCAATACCAAAGCATGGCAGACGTCGAACACGAATTTAGTCAGGCCAAAAAACGCGAGCCAAATACATAAAACACGGACGTAACCCGGCATCCACTTGGCCAGAAAGGTTGTAACCGCGACGCCATCCGGAAGCTTTCTTAATGATTGTTTTCTGAGATCTCAGGCTGTTCTAAGGCTTCTAGCGCAGTCTCTACGGTAGCAAGTAAAAGAGCTTCATCAAATGGCTTGGGAAGGTAGAACGGATTGCGGTGAGCTAATGCTAGGTCACGAGCCGACGAGGCGGCAGTCATTACCACAATCGGGGGATGATGCTTGATGCTTGCTAGCAAATCGAGGACTTCGTCGCCAGTAATACGAGGCATGCGAATATCCAGTAGTAGAACATCTGGGATCTCCCGCGCCAGCGCGGCTAAGGCGGCTGCTCCGTCCTTCGCTACCCGAACTTCGTAGTGAGCATTTTCCAATGCTTCTCGAACAAAGTCGCACAAGTCAGGATCGTCATCTACTACCAAAATCTGACGATTACTTGTTCGCAGTTTTAGTGACACTTCGTCCCAACCGCGATTGTCGTCGTTCATGGCTTATCCTTTGCAAGTCAAGTATGGACACCACAAACTGTTTTAAACAGTGAGGTTTGAAAAAAAGTGTTTACTTCTCTTGACAGTAAGCCGAGTTTTCCGACTATAGCGCACATGGAAATCATGAATTTAGGAGAGGCCAGATTTTCCTCGCCAATCTCGCACACTGTCAGTGACCAACTTCGCATTCCCACAAAAATTGTGCGCGGAGAAGGCCAATCAACAGGAGGACAGGAGTTCGAATTGGCGGGGGCTCGTTCCAAGTTGTACTTTGATCCTCAAAAGACCTGCGCCAGCATAGTGACCTGCGGCGGATTGTGTCCGGGGCTCAACAATGTTATCCGCTCGATTTTCTTGGAGCTGCACCATATTTATGGCGTGAAGCAAGTGCTGGGTTTTCGCGACGGGTACAGGGGTTTGGACCCCAACCGCGCTCGTGAGCCAGTGATGCTCACGCCCGAATATGTGGATGATATTCATCGCGAGGGAGGGACTGTCTTAGGTAGTTCCCGAGGACCAGTGGACATGAATGTGGCGGTGGATAACCTTATTAGTCGCGGGGTGAACATACTGTTCGTTGTTGGTGGAGATGGTACTCAGCGTGGAGGTAATGCCCTCTTTCAAGCGGCGCGTAGTCGGGGATATCCTTTGTCGGTAATAGGTATTCCCAAGACTATCGATAACGATGTGGCTTATGTGTCACGAACTTTTGGTTATCTTACTGCGGTGGAAGAAGCATGTAAGGTTATTACTTGCGCGCACACCGAGGCGCATAGCGTTCCAAATGGAATCAGCATAGTCAAGCTGATGGGGCGTCACGCCGGATTCATTGCGGCTGGTGCTACTGTAGCTAGCCAGGATGTCAATTTTTGCTTGGTTCCGGAGGTGCCTTTTAAGATGGAAGGCGAGCGCGGTTTTTTGAATACGCTAAAAAATCGAGTGCTCAAGCGAGCTCATGCGGTCATTGTAATTGCAGAGGGAGCAGGGCAAGACTTGCTCGATGGTCTTTCGCAAGAGCGTGATGATTCTGGAAATGTAAAGCTTAAGGACATTGGGTTGTATTTACGCAGTCGAATTGAAGATTGGTTCCGGCAAGAACAGATTCCAGTCAATCTACGTTATTTTGATCCTAGTTACTTGATTCGTAGCGTTCCTGCAGATGCTGAAGACGCTATATTGTGTGATCGGTTTGCCAGAAATGCGGTACATGCGGGAATGGCTGGCAAGTCGGGACTGGTGATTGGGTTGGTGCATGATGTCTTTTGCCATGTTCCTATGGAAATGCTAGCTGCCTCCAAGAAATGCCTTGATCCTCAAGGAATGGATTGGCATGCGGTGCTAGCCGCTACTGGGCAACCGGCGAGTTTTTTTTGAGGTAAAAAAAGCAAGTTTTCCAGTGTAAACAAACTAAGCAGATCAGTAATTAGCCACCAGGTTTCGCGCCCGGTGGCTTTTTTGTTAATACGATCTTGTGTCGCGGTTTGGTTTTTGAGTAGAGCTTGAATCATGCGAATGGTAGCTGCTTTGTCTTTTTTTGCTGCTTGGTGGGCGGTGGGAGTGACAAGCGCAGAAATATCCTCCCAAGTATCTTCCGACGAAAATATAGATGAGAAGCTAGAAGAAAGAGAAATGTCAGTACCTGTCGATAGGGTTTCTGCCCCCTCATTTTGTTCAGCTCGCGATTCTCGTCGGTCAGTTCCTGATTCTGGCCTTGATTTTGCCGGCGGCGCTCCGGATTTAGGGAAAATCACTCAAGAGGATTCCCGAATAGGAGCTGGGATAGGCATCCTAAGAATTGATGAGAGTCTATTGCTGTCAATTATGGCATTCACCACCTTTGACTTCGGTCCAGTTCATATTGGACTTCAGGCGCCGTTGCGTTTTCGTGTCTACTCGTTGTCCGCCAAGACTAATCACTTCCAATTACGGCGCGAAGATTGGGACGAATTTTCTGACTATTTGAGAATATTTCGATTTGTCGATTATGGAAATCCTTCCGAATCGATATACGCACGTATTGGAGCGCTTACTGAGGTTTCGCTTGGGCACGGCACCTTGATGGCCGGTTACTATAATTCTATTGATTTTGACCATTTCCAGGCAGGTGTGCGTGCAAACATCAGTTTTTTTTATGGCGGCGTTGAGACCATGTTACAAAGTATCTCTGCCCCACGACTTTTGGGAGGCAGGGTATTTATACGCCCCGGGAATTTTTTGGACTTCTGTTCGCCGCTCCAGCGGCTGGTCGTGGGGACAAGCATATACGTAGACGCTGCCGCGCCTACGAAGCATGCGGCAAACACGGTCGATTCAAAAGGCAATTGGCAAGGGCCAACGCGAGCATTCGCTGCGGTTGGCTTAGATGTTGAATATAATCTTGTCTCTTCTGAACTATTCGATATCACTCCCTACACTGATTGGAATTACCTAGGTGGTGAAGGAGCAGGATTTCATTCAGGAATATTGCTGGGAGTGTACCCTTTGCCTATGCTGACTTTGCAATCTCGGCTCGAATATAGACTGCTAGGGGCTCGGTACTTGCCTGTCTATTTCGATTATTTATATGAAATCCAGCGGAACTTGTATCGGGATGGCAAAACCAAGCTTGAATACCTCAACGACGGAGGATCTGGCGCGCTAAGAAATGGCTACTATGGCGAGCTAACTATGCGCTTAGCAGGTGCTTGGACTCTTCATGGGGCTTTCGAAGATTACCAAGGTTCTTCGAACTCCCGAGTTTTGTTGCGAGTGCTTTTTCCTGAGTTGTTTGGTTTCAAGCTTGGAGCTTATTACCTCAAGAGCGATTTCGAGAAGCTTTGCGCCTTGTTTGACAAAGATAATGCGCTGGGCATTGCTGAGGTGAGGTTTCAAGTGATGAACATGGTGTCGATTCTTGGTCAAGTTATAAGGCAATGGAAGCTGAGTGGCGATGGTCACTATGATGTTTTTGATAGCTACCAATTGGGAGTGTTTTTTTCGACAGCCATCTAGATGGAGCATTCATGAGTTTAGAGTCAATAGTTCCCGGGACAACTTTTTGGCGGTTTTTTCGGATAACTTGTGGAGGTGCGGATTAGCGAATCGGGCTGTACCAGATATTGCCTGCAAAGATACATGGGGCTTCTTTTTTTGGGTACAGTAATATGGTGGCAGAGCAGAACTTCGAGGTTGCACTACCGCTTCAGAGTTGCGCGTTTCGTCTCGCACCTTGGAGCCGAACATTCTGTGTCCATAACGAAGGGGAATGAAATGACAGAGTCAGACGATACGGTGCGACGTATTGCGATCAATTATGGAATTGATGGAGACTCCCAGACTGGCGATGTGGATGGATATCTCTCCAGCGAAGAGATCAGAAATGGCATTGCCAGGCTTAGAACTCTTCAGGAAGGCGCTACGTCTCCAGATAGTGGTGACGAAGCTTTTTTTTCGCTATCTCTGAATCCGGAAAACTATGCAGAGATGGTAGGTGCCCTGGAGCGCATGCTTCCTGCAGCAATCAAGGCAGAGGAAAACGGGGAGCCAGGTATAAAGTATATGGCCGAAGAGTTTTATCGCCTTGGTCTAGAGCCCGATCAGATCAGATGGGCTATTTGTGCCGACCATGATTGTTCTCATGGTAATGATGATGGATTGCCTACGCGGGATGAGTTTCGTAACAGTATGGCTAATAGTTGTATGATTGACGACGAGCAGTTCAAAAAAATTGTGCAGAAGCTGCCCCCTAAATAGCAATAATGCTGGTCCGACTTTGTCTGAAGTCGATGTATATTTGAAGATATGGGTAGCGTTGGTGGGTCAAGGTCTGAATGACCAAAGCGAGGAATAATAGCATTTCTCGCTTAGCTACCTGTTTTTCTCCTACTACGCCTGAAATGTCTTTGTAACCGCAATGCCTCAGTCTCGCCGAAAGTGATGACCGAAATGGCATTTTGAGCCAATCAATTGGAAAAAGCGGAAAAAGGCACGCTCATTGCTGTAACGTTCCCTAAACGGCGAATATATCGCCTTTTGAGCGAATTTAGGAGGACAACAGGCCACAAATTGTAAATTGTAATCAACGAACTAATTGCTCTTAACACTTAAAAGACAAAAGCTCCTCAATGTTTTGACGGGGCATAGGGGCAGTGTTTTCTCAGATAACGGAGTTAGGTATGAATACTCACGGTGTTTCTGGTTTCGTTTTAATATGCTCATTGTTAATGGGGGCGAGTGTATACGCAGAACCAATAGTATGGGTCACTCACGCGACTCATAAAGTGCGCCCCTCAGACCCGGTGGGAAGCAATTCTCATCTACTATTGTCTGCCGCACGCAATGAATTCGAATCGTTTCAGGTGGTTATTCATGGAGGTTCTTCTGGAATAAAAGGAGTGCAGGCGGTAGCTTCCAAACTATCCAACTCGGGAGAGGCATTCCCTGAAAGAAATGTGCGTTTGTTCCGCGAAGCTCTGATTATGGCTCCATATGCTTCTAATTTAGAAGGAGCTTCGGGGTATTGGCCCGATGCATTAGTGCCTGATAAAGATGAATTGGTTAATGAAAAACGAAACGCATTTCCATTCGATGTTCCTCCTAATGAAAATCGGGCAATATGGGTTGAATTGCTAATTCCTGAGAATGCGAAGCCTGGTAAATATGCTGGAACAATAGATTTAACCGCCGCCGATAACTGGTCAGCCAAAGTGCCCATTGATTTGGAAGTGTGGCCTTTTATTTTACCTTCAACTGCCAGTTTAGCTTCAACTTTTGGAATGGGGTGGAATACTGTTTGTCAGGCCTACGGAGATTGCGATGATGCGTCTATTGTAAGTAATCATCAACAAATGGCCACCTTTTTTTTAGATCATCGATTAACTGTGGATATGGTGTACAACGGTCCGCGGAGAAGTGGCCAAGGTTATGATTGGGACAATTGGGACCGACAATATGCGCCCTGGTTTGATGGCGCCGCGCCCACGCGGCTTAAAGGAGCTCGCCAGACAACTATTCGCTATCAATGGCAGAAAGCGATAGAAAATTACGCGGCCTGGGCCAAACATTTTCGAGAAAAGGGCTGGTTTGATAGAACCTTCGATTATACCTGTGATGAGCCCCCTGCCACTTGCGCCTGGAGCGATATTTCTCATCGTGCTCAAGCAATTCATTCTGCCGATGCTGGTTTTCAAACTTTAGTTACTACCAGTGTGGATGAAGCGCGATCTCACGGTGTTTTACAGGATATCCGAATTATAGTACCGGTTATTAATTTCATGGATGGCAAACCGGGTAATTTTGGTGCCGGTAATCAGCGTGCTCGGTATGACGAATTTATTTCTCAAGGAGGAAAGCTGTTTTGGTACCAGAGCTGTATGAGTCAGGGATGTGGTGGAAACGGGCCGAAAAGTTATGACCAGTATTCCACCGGATGGCCTAATATGATGATAGATGCTTCTGCCATTCGTAATCGTGCTATGGAATGGTTGTCTTTTTTGTACGGAATTCAAGGCGAGCTGTATTGGGAGACAACTTTTGCATATAATTTTGGAAATGACCCATGGGTAAATCAATGGTATTTTGCAGGAAATGGTGATGGAAATCTGGTTTATCCAGGTACTCCTAATAAAATTGGTGGAACAACCCCGGTACCCGTATCTAGCATTCGGCTAAAGATGATTCGTGAAGGAATGGAAGATTACGAATATCTTAAATTAGTGTCAGACTTAGGGGACTCTGGATTTGCTCGTCAGCAAGCTTCTCTGGTAGCGCAAAACACCTATACAATAACTGGCGATCCCCAAGTGGTATATTCGGCACGAGCTGCGTTGGCAAAAAGAATTGCGGAGTTAATGCCGGTTTCCGAGCAGCCAGACAAACCAAATGCTAATTCAGGGCAAGAGCCGAGCGATGAGGAAGAAGTAAACGAAATTCCTAATAGCGGCTCTTCCGATTCCACTAATGAGCAAGTACCTTCATCTCCAAATCCAAGCGAATTACCAAAGAAAGATGAAGTCCCTGCCAAGCTGCCCATGAGTTGCTCTACAGGAGCAGAAAGTCTCCCTCTAGCTGGCTTGAGCCTGGGGTGCATTGCCTTGCTTCGTAGAACTAAACGCAACTAAGCTTTTAGTAGGTAGTCGATGTTCGACTCCTTTGCTTTAGTCTGGCGAGGAGTCGAACATTTTCTATTAGTTCGCACGATTCTATGAATTCAAGCAAGTCAACGAAATCCTTCATTCGTTTTGCCTTCTTATTAAAAATCTTGCGCGAGGACCTTGGCCTTGCGGAGCATTTCTTGCCTAATCTCCGTAGTTACGTAAGGGACTGCAAAGAAGGTTTCGACATGAATGTTTTGAATTCCAGAAAATTTGAGCACTCCGTCGGTAAATGGACGCACAATGATTTCTTTTGAATTAGAAGCTACGTAGCTGGCCTCAGGTCCACCGGTTGTATTTAATGCCAGAGCTTTTTGGTGCTTGAGCAAACCATTAATGCCATCTGCGGAAACGCGGTAAGCGAATCCGTCCAAAAAAACCCTGTCTATCCATCCTTTGAGCGCGGCTGGAAGGCCAAACCACCATATTGGATAGACAAAAACCAAACCCTTTGCCCAAGAGAGAAGCTTCTGTTCTTGCTCGACATCGGGAGGAACTTTCCCCTGAGATATCAAGGAAAAGTCGGTGATATCTAGTGCGGTTTTCATTGGGTTGGCATACAGATCGCGGACCTGAATTGAATGACCTGCGGAGGAAAGGCCACTTTGAGCTGCCTCTAGCAAGGCATGATTGAAGCTCTTCGGATTGGGATGAGAATATACGATTAGAACGTTCATGGAAGACTCCAAGAAAGGAAGGTTGAAAGCAAGGCTATCAAAGTTTTTCCGGAGCAAGAAAAAAACTACCAAGCGACGGGGAGGCATAGAGAAATAAAAATGGCCTATGAGTGCAGATGTTATCGCGGAATGTATACTTGGCGTATGCCAAGCAAAGCGATCTGGGTTAAAGCAACCACCTGGCAGAAGTGTCGTCTTTCTTATGACTGCATTAAGTTTGCTTGACTCTCATGTCGAGGTAGTGTCTTTCTGTTAAGCGATGTAGCTGTTGTCTTGATTATACGGGAGATGATTATGAGATACATGGTTTGGAATAATAAAGGAGGGGTGGGCAAGACATTTGTAACCTACACGCTTGCATCCGAGTATGCAATTCTGTATAAAGGAACTAAAAAGCGAATATCCTGATAATTTTACCGATAGCAATAATGTTGTTGAAATAAAAGACGGTAATACTCTGGCGTAAATTGTTAATCATACAGGCCTTCCGCTATCGAATGTGAAAAATCAAATATATAATATTTTCGGCAAGAGAACGAAGGCGAATAAATCGCAAATAGACCCATTGTTGGAAGACATAAGGAAATGTGTCAATATGTTGTAGCGCAAACTATGCTTATTGAGGTCGTTTTGTTGGAGGCAATGACAATCGGGCGTTCTGACATGTTTTGCTATTAAAATACATTCACCGTGCCAAAACATCATGGATTTCACGCAATGAAAGAAAAATTATTATGGCAAAAATTATTAGTAATCCGATGGCGTGAGCAATGCTTTCTGAGCGCTGGCCTATGGGTCGCCGAATTATCAATTCAATAAGCACAAATGCTATTCGTCCTCCGTCTAAAGAAGGGATAGGTAAAACGTTCATAATAGCCAGGGCAAGCGATATTTGTATCAATATAAGAAACATCGCAAAAAAGTTCTTCTGTGCTGCTTTAGCGGTAGCAGAAATTACTCCTGCCGGGCCAATAAGTTGAACTTCTTTCGATCCCAGAATCCACTTTCTTAAATTGTCTGCTGTTAGGGCGGTAATTTTGATGGTCTTTTTTGCCGCAATAATAATGGATTCGCCTAAGGGGTATTTCTCTAAGCGGCGCTGGGGAGTAATACCAGTTTGCCTGGTTTTGTCTAAAGTAAGAGTGAGGGTAAGTTCGGTTTGGTGACGCAAAATTTTTAGACCAACCTCGTTTTGGTGCCTAGTCGCCAATTCCTGAAGAAAGCCATTCCATCCAACTATTTTGATAGACTCTACTGCCAAGATGCGGTCTCCTGGAATAAGCCCTGCTGCTGCAGCCGGGCCTTTTGCTTGTTCTACAACTGGCTCCCCAGTGGACACCTGAAAGCCATCGGAATACAAAAAGGCAAGCATGATGACTGCAAAAAACCAGTTGGCTAAAGGCCCTGCTCCAAGAAAAACTAGTCGCTGCCAGGCAGGACGGAAAACAAATTGCTCTTCTTTGGCATGACACTGGTTCGCTTGGACCATGCCGCTTATCCGCACATAGCCTCCTAAGGGAATCAGCGCCAAACGGTACTCGGTCTCCCCTCCGTGGAAACTAAGAAGAGCAGGACCAAAGCCCAGCGAGAAAACTTCCACCCGTAATCGCAGTGCCCGAGCCACTAGTAAGTGTCCGGTTTCGTGTATCAGAATAAGAAAACTGATAGAAAGGACTGCTCCGACCGACAACATGAATAGAACTTAGCACGCCTCGTTCCTAGAATAAGCAAGAAATCAAGCTCGCTGCTTGTAAGAGTAGCGTGCGCCAATATATCATGTAGGCAACGGTGGGGGGAGACGATTCTTCTGCTAGGTTTTTCTTTTTTTGAGGAGAGAAGTGAATATGAATCGCACGGTAAGCTTTGTGACAATTGCCACCGCAGTATTTTTAATAGGGATTGTAGCTTCTTGTACTCCGGAGAGTGCGAAGCCGGTATCAGACGAATGCGTTCCGGAAAATTGCAAAAGCGAAGTCTGTCTTCCCGATGGAACTTGTGCTCCCGGGTGTGGAGGGGGAAGGGCTTGTGGGGACAGGCAGTTTTGTGATTCTCAACATTGTCAGGAGCTTACATTAGCAAACATTATGAACAGCCCTAAAGCGGTAGTGGTGAAAGATGATGCCTCCGACGACGTGAAGGCGGCGGATATTCTCCAATCGGGTTTGGAGAGCCTTTTTCAAGTTAGGAGCATTTCACAAAATGATCCAAGCATAGAGGCTTCTAGTGGGCGGCCTTTAATTGGCTTTGGTGAGATTGTATTTGCGCCGGGAGGAGCTTATTTTAATAAAATTGTGGGTTATTTAGAAAAACAGAAATTGGTCAAGACCGCTATTGAAGTGACCATAGGCGAAGGCGGAATTAAAGGTTGCCAATTTAAAGACATCAATGGCAGCATAGTAGGTGAGAATCAATCATTTCAAAGCAACGCGAACGATTGGGATTACTTTTCTATCGAATTGGTAGTCGAACCAAAAAGTGGCTCTCTGGTAGTGGTTGCATACGGATTATGGGGGAGCGGAACTAAAGCTGCGGCGTATTATCTGGTTAACGAAATGCTGAAGAATCCCCAAAGCTATACCAGTTCGTGGTACGTGTTTAAATGGGAGAATACAGGAGACAATGAAGAGCCAGACGCGAACGATACGTTTACTCTTTTAGCGTCGCAATAAGTTCTTTAGGATTGCTTTTTCCTGGCAGAATCTGAAACTGTTAAACTGATTAATAAAGCTACGGGAATGCAAGTCGTAAACCATCCCAGGGCTAACGCCGCAGAACCACCGCTAGCGGCGTTAGCCAAATTCCCAGCAATTAATGGCGAAAGCGCCGAAACACACCAGGGCAATCCCATAAGTATTGCGCTTACCGCGCTGGCTTGGCCTGGAAGAAGTCTGTTCCCTTCGGAAATAGCCACTACTCCATTGGCGCCGTTACATATTCCGAATGCGACAATTGCTAAAAGCGTGGATGGGAGATCTAGGGGCGCCAGTAGAAGGAAAGCCAGAATTGTTCCGGTTCCTGCATTGGCCGCGATGAGTACGCCGCGTGTGCCCCAGCGATCGGAAGCATAGCCTGCGGGTAAAAGCGATAGGCATCCTCCCAAAATCAGGGCAAAATGGGCGCCTCCTTGCGACATCCAATTGGGAACATTTCGTTGTGATAGGAAATCAGGCAGCAGGAATACTAAGGTAAGTTGAACCGCTCCCGATAGTGATTGGACTCCAAAAAGGGGGGCCAAATTTCTTATTTGAGGAAGAAAAGAGAGCAATGATTTTCTATTAGTGGGAAGTTCCTCTTGTCTAACCCATATAATAATGCTTACTGCTGCTAAAATAGGAATAGTCATAAGAACAATAGTTGCTTTATGGTAGAAGTAATAGATGCTGGTAAACAGAATTTGCGAAACGGCGTACCCAAGGTACCCTCCTGCCAAAAAAATAGCGATAAACACCCCTTTTCGTGAATGAGAAAAACCGCTGGCGGTGCCGGTTGCGGAAGGATGAAAGATGGCAGAGCCAATTCCAGTGCCGAAAACAAGAAGAAACAGCCAGGCATAGCTTTGAGTGTACGGAACAGCAGAAACACAACCTGCTAGTAATAATCCTCCAATTAGACAAGCCCGACGAAAGCCGCGATCGGCCACTACGCCAAAAGCTACTTGTAGTCCGTTAGCAACTAAACTTCCTAAAGTAGCGATTAAGCCAGCTTTAGCCACGTCGAGGTGCGCGATGGTTTTGTATACTGGCCATATGCCCGTGCAAACATCGACTGCGAAATGTCCTGCCGCTAGAGCAACTAGTCCAGCATATGTGGCTGCGGAATCGGTCTTGCGGAAACGACTTGCCGAAACCGCGGAAACTGGGCTTTCTGAAGATAGTTGGGATGAGGAGATTGTCATGATCGACTTAGGTGTTGTTTTGCTAGTCTTTCTTTAGTGAACTTTCTTTAACTGACTTCTAACTCACTAGAAGCGAAATTTGACCAATTTTTCACCAAATTTCCGTAATTTTTTGCAAAAAAGATGCACCTAATCAGAAAAGCGAGTGCATAGCAATCAAGCGATTGCTCTTCTTTTGGCCAAGTAAATTCTTGATGACAGCCGACTTGCCTTGCTTTATGATTTAAATGTCCAAAAACAGTTAGGTGGAAAAATGATTCATAAGTGTGGAATGCAAAGGCTGTTTTCGTTTGTTTCGGTTGCAAGTTTGATTCTCATCATTTCTTGTGGCGGAAGCAAAAAAAAGCGGAATAATAGCGATAATAGTTTTGATTGTGCAGGGACTTGTCAAAAAGCAAATCCGAATAAGTGCGATATTTCTAGCTGCGAAGAGTCATGCGAATCGGCTTCAAAGAATGTACCTGCCGCATGCAAATCCTTGTTAAATATGTATAAAGAATGTGTCTCTGGTGAAGAAGGATTTGCTTGCTCTGCTGACGGTGTCCCCGATGTAAATGCATGTTACAGTGAGCAGAAAAAATACGAAGATTGTATTCAGGAAAATGCTACTGGCGAAGACTCTGAAGATTCCGATAATGATGAAGTATGCGGCATTTGTGCAATAAGGTTTTGCGAGAGACAGTTTGAGGAATGTATGAATGACACGAACTGCAATGATTGCATTGTACGGGAAGAATGCAATCCTCCCTACTCGGAAGCTTGGGTAGGCATCGTTAATTGCCTAGGTCAAAACTGCGTAGACGAATGCCTTCGACGATAGTGAACGCTAAGAAGAAGACCTAAAAGCCCCGTTCCTCGGTGATGGTTTATTTGGAATTAACCAGGCGTAGGAAATCAGATAGCCCCTTACCTGGTTCTTCCTCAAAATAGTTTTTAGTCACCACTATTTGCTCAATACGATCAGTGCGAAAATTGCGAAAGTCATTCCTTTTTTCGCACCACCCGGAAAGCATCCACGATGGTGCGAAAAACGTTAAGCACAAAGGGCGGATGGTACGCGCCGATAGTTGGCCGTCTAAACGGGTGTATTGAAAAGAAACCTTTCGTCGTTCTCGAATTGCTTGACGAAGTATTGCTAGGTCATCATTGGTTTCTGTAGTGCGCAAGCGTTGAAAATTGATAGCGAAAAGAGCGGCAGTAGAGAAGAGATGTTGAAGTCTTTCTGGAAGCACTGCTTCCACCTTGGCTTGCACCTGCTGTGCTGCTTGAGCCAGGGTGGAGTCTCCCCATCCTTGCACCACTCGTACTCCCAGAATGAGTGCCTCTAGCTCCTCCTCGGTGAACATTAAGGGAGGAAGGTCAAATCCAAAAGGAAGAATGTATCCGACGCCAGCTTCGCCACGAATGGGCACGCCCGACAAAACTAGGTCCTGAATGTCCCGGTACACAGTGCGCTCCGAGACCTCTAGCTGCTCGGCGAGGAATCGTGCTGTGGATACCCGCTTGCGACGTAATAGCTGAATGAGTCGAAATAGGCGGTCGGCGCGACGCATTGTCCGAGTTTACAGTTTTCAAGCACTTATGCCACAAGTGCTTGAATTCACCGATGTACTTATTCCTTAATGCATTGTTTGTATTCACTGGTAGGTTCAATAGGTTGAGCGATATATATGGCAATTCCTATGGGGTCAGTAGCGATAGCCGCACGATCGCCCCAAGGACGATCGGTGGGAGGCTCGATAAATGATACTCCGGCACTACGTAATTCCTCGTAGGCGCGGTCTGCATTCTCCACCACGAAGCAATAGGTTAGGCCCTTCCCGTCGAATTCTTGGTTACATTCGCCTTTCATAAATCCCAACTCGGTTTCTCCCGCTTTAAGGCCAAGATAATTTTCATGTTCGAAGGTGACATGGAAGCCGAGGTGACGGGTGTAGAAGATTTTAAGAGCTTCTAGTTGGGAGGTAGAGACTATGGAAGTGAAATGTTTAGTTTTCATGGTATTCTCCACTTAAGTGTTTTGTTAAAGAACCAACGCGTGAGATTATTGTACGTTCCTACTGACACCTTACTGTCAGGAGTGATTTATGGGGTTCAAAAGCCTAAGAAATAAAAAAAGGGCTCAAAAGCATGCTTTTATGGCTTGTTGGCAAAATTCTTACGCACAGATGCATAGGTTTGATAGCGTGATTGCCAATTGTTAAAAGAAGTAGATGTAAGCAGCAGGTTAGAATGTCTCATCTTGTAAGACTGCTTTCCAATTAGTGTACTGCTTTACTAATCTAAGAGCTATTATGAAGTGTCTAGCTAGAGCAAAACGTTTTCACGTATGCCATTGTCGTTCTTTGAACTGGTACCTCAGTAGAGTATTCTGCGCGGGGGTAAAGTAATGAACAGGATTCTGATCGTCGACGACGAGCCGGTCATCCTGAGTATGTTAAAGAAGATTCTCGCCAGAGAAGATCGTATTTTTGTGACTGCGGAAAGCGCTGTTCAGGCTCTTCGCCTGGCTCGCGAAATGCCCTCCGTTGAAGTCGCCTTAGTAGACAAAAACCTTCCCGATCGTACTGGGCTTGATGTAGCTCGCGAGCTTAAACACCTGCACACTGACATTGAGGTTATCTTGCTTACTGCTTACGCATCACTGGATTCAGCGATCGAAGCAGTAAAGGTAGGAGCTTTTGATTACATCCAAAAACCTCTTGAGGATTTCGACGACCTAAGTCTCAAGGTTCAGAATGCCGCAGAAAAGGTCCGACTAAAGCGGGAGCAACGCCGATTATTAGATCGATATGCAGAAAGCGAGGAAAGATATAGAGGGGTTTTTCAAGCATCATCTGACGCAATTATTGTTTGTGATGCCCAATCAGGAATGATTCATGACGCCAATCTAGCAGCTCAAAGGCTTTATGGTTATTCCAGCCAAGAGTTTTCGCAAGTAACAGTGAGTGCTCTGGGTGTACCCTTGGAGATGCCTCAGGAAAGCAACGGAGTCCCTTTGACGCAATTCCATACTCGCAGGGATGGAAGCAGGGTGCCAGTAGAGGTAAGTTACGGACAATTTGTATTCCAAAAAAAGGTGGTAAGAATTCTGGCGGTAAGAGATACCGCCGAAAGAGGTAGAGCTGAGGAAGAGCGCCGTATGTTGGAGCGGCAATTACGCCATGCGCAAAAGATGGATGCTATTGGACGGCTTGCCGGGGGAATAGCGCACGATTTTAATAACTTATTGACTGTGGTAGTGGGTAACGGCGAATTGCTGGCAAATGAATTGGGAGAAGGCGATAAAAGAACAGAAAGAGCGCGAGAAATTCTGCAGGCAGCGCAGAGAGGGGCAAGTTTAACTCGCCAGCTTCTCGGATTTAGCCGCAAAAAAGCCGCGAAACTAGAGCCAGTTGATCTTAACCAGGTGGTTGCTGATTTTCAAAAAATATTGCGAAGAACCATTGGTGAAAATATTGAATTGACGGTTATTCCTAGTCCAGATTTAGGTTATGCATTGGCCGATGCGGACCAAATGGGACAAGTATTGTTAAACCTCGCCCTTAATGCGCGAGATGCGATGGGTTCTTGCGGAGAGTTGGTTATTGAAACTTCTAAAGTCGATCTGACCTGCGGAACCGCTACGTTGCAATCAGGCTTGGCGCCAGGGCACTACGTAATGCTAGCGGTAAGTGATAATGGCAGTGGGATGCCCAAGGAAGTACTAGATCGCTTATTCGAGCCATTTTTTACCACCAAAGAGCCGGGAAAAGGGACGGGATTAGGCCTGGCTACTGTTTATGCGATAGTACGGCAAGCAGGTGGTGCGGTAAGGGTCTATTCAAAGACAGGTATGGGGACGACATTTAAGGTGTACCTGCCATTACTTTCCAAAATTGCGTCAAAACCAGAAAAAATTGTGCAGAGCTTGTCTGTGCGTAAAGGACAAGGAGAAACCATTCTGGTAGCTGAAGATGAGAGCGGAGTTCGCAATGTTATCTGCCAGGTTCTTCAGCGTAACGGTTACGGAGTTTTGCAAGCGAGCAATGGTAAAGAGGCCTTGGAATTGGCAGTAAACTATAACGCTTCCATTCATTTGCTATTAGCGGATATAGTAATGCCCTATTTTTCTGGTAGAGATTTGGCTAATATGTTGTCGAAAAAGAAGCCGGAAATACCGGTTTTATATATGTCGGCCTACGCGGAAAAAGCGGCTTACCAACATGGATTAGTGCAAGCCTCGGAAATGTTTTTGCAAAAGCCATTTAATGAAGAAACATTGTTACGAAAAATTGGGCAAATGCTAGAGTTGAATGAGCATTCTTGACATTAACCTAAAAATTGCCGTCAATGTTTGGCCTCTCTTGTTAGCAATACTGCATGATTAGCAAGTAGGTCAAAAATGCCCCCGAGGTCATTTTTTGCCCAGTAAAAACCTCGGTCAACGAGGGAATTCATAAGAATTCGTTGCCAAACGGCTCGGATCGTCTTTTGCAAGTTCTTTATTACTGCCAGACGTGTGATGGAGTTGACGATGACCCATAAGGCTATGCTGCGCCAGATTTTTCAAACCGAATGCGAAGAACTGATTTCCAAATTGGAAAGCAGCCTGATGGAACTGGAAAAATCTCCTCAGGATACGGAAATCATTCATCAGATTTTTCGAGCTGCGCATACCCTAAAGGGGAATGCTGGCATGATTGGGCTGGATGACTTTGTCGACTTTGCTCACGTTATGGAAAGCGTGCTCGATAGGATTCGTGACAATGCTATTCCGGTGGACGAAAAGGTTATTTCTGTTTTGTTAGATTCCACCGATGTGGTTAAGGCAATTCTTTTGCGTTTTTCTCAGGACTTACCTATAAAAGAAACGCCAGGATATCAGGAACAATATTTGCGGCTTAGCCAATATTTGACTTCTGATACGCTGCCTCCCGAGAAAACCAAGGATGTTAACCCTACTGATGTTCCTCATGGTCACCTGTTTCGTATTATAATGAAGTTTGCTCCCGATATATTCGAACAGAGTCAAGATCCATTTCTAATGATTCGTGAATTGTCCGAACTGGGAGAAATAATTAAAAACAAACCTTGCATCGATGCACTTCCTTCTTTGGAAGATTTGTCTCCACAGCAGTTGTATGTTTGGTGGGAAATTGTTCTACGCACATCTGTTTCTCGTGGAGAGGTGGAAGGTGTTTTCATATTTTTAGATATTACGAATAATATTGAAATTCAGGAGATATGCGAGCAAACGCTGCCAGAATTGCTAAAAGAAAATTTGAGTGACCCAGTTAAGCTTGAGCAACCTTCTCCCATCAATGAATCCAACACCGCTAGCACTACTTGCGTTAAGGCAACTGCTGCTAATACCAAAAGGGGGACAATAACTGCACCAAGCTCTATTCGTGTGCCGACCGACAAACTTGACCGGCTAGTAAATCTGGTCGGCGAAATGGTTATTGTGTTAGCTCAAGTGAGTCGCAATGCTCGTGATCCTTTCTGCAAGCTTGATTCACGAATACTTGCAGTCGAAGTGCTAGAAAGAATTGGAAAAGATTTGCAAGAGCACGTAATGGCAGTACGAATGATTCCATTGGATGAAACCTTTAGCAGATTCAAAAGAGTGGTACGTGATACCGCGAAAGAACTAGGTAAGTCAGTAGAAATAGAAATCTCTGGGACCGAAACTGAATTGGACAAAAATGTCATTGAATTTCTGATTGATCCCATTAAGCATATGCTGCGTAATTGTCTTGCACATGGCATCGAAACTCCAGATGAAAGAATAAGACAAGGAAAAAAAGAGACCGGAAGAATTATTCTTCACGCCGAACAACGCGAAGGACATATTCTTATTGAAGTAAGTGATGATGGCAGAGGAATTGATTTAAACCAGGTTTTATCGCATGCAAAAGAGAAGGGGGTTGTGCGCCACGACGCGGTACTGACACCTGAGGAAATTACTAATTTGTTATTCCTGCCAGGCTTTTCTACCTCTGCCAGCGTGAATGAGATTTCCGGGCGCGGAGTAGGGCTAGATGTAGTTCGTCAAAATATTGCCAACTTGCGCGGTACAGTTGCTATCCGATCTGTGCCCAAGCAGGGAACGACTTTTACTATAAAGCTTCCTCTAACCTTGGCGATTATCGAGGGAATGAGCGTTCAAGTTGGCAAAAAAATAGCGATTATTCCACTACTTTCGGTAAACAAATTGGTGGCTTCCAATGCAGTTTCTTTTCATTCAGTAGAAGGAAACGAAGCTCAACTGGTTAGAATTGGTGATGAACCGCTTCCTTTAGTAAACTTGGCGGAAATACTTTGCACCGATATCAATGAGCGAAAAGACGAAACCATTGTAGTGGTGGAGACTGGCAGTCGAAAAATAGGCTTGCTAGTGGACAAAGTGCTGGGGGTCGAACAAGCAGTAATAAAACCACTCGACACCTGTTTTTCTTTTTTTTCGCGTTCCGACCCTACCTGTATGCTTCCTGAAAGTGTTGCCGGTGCCACCATACTAGGAGATGGTACAGTTGGTTTAATACTTGATGTCTACGGAATTGAACGAGTCGCATTCGGCGCTGTCGCCTAGAAAAACGATAATCCAAAATAAACCGCCTAGTGATATATGATGACGATTTTTTCGCCCCAAACTAAAAATGCGTTCGCTTTAATAGCGAAATTTCATGAGCCTTTTGAAAATATATTTCCCATTATAGCGGAACAAATAGCCTTTCTTAGTAATCACCTCGACGGATTTTCCAAATCTATAAACGCGCTGGTAAATAGCTCGGTAGAGTCTTCTTTGGAATCGGCCATGGGGACTATTCAAGGTCTAGCAGGTGAAGTGGTAGGTTTTGTACGTAAGGAGGAGGAAGGCCAATACTATCTTTCTCGCCTGGCATTTTCCTTGCTTGAGCATTTGGATACTATAAGCAAGGCTTTTCAACTAGTGGATGTAGTGGCCAAACGTTTACGGATTACGGGACTAAATGCCTCAATTGTTGCCTCAAGGGCAGGAACTAAAAACGAAGCGTTTATTGTGTTGAGTCGTGAATTGGTGGTGATTACTCGTGACTCCGAGTCAGAAGCTCGTCATGTTCAGCAGATAAACTCCAGCATATTTGATGCTACTCAAGGAGTTGTGGAGATTCACCGGCAAATGAAACAAGAGCTTGTTAAGCTATTAGAAAGAACTGAATGTACAACTGAAAGTAGTTGCCGCAGCGTAATTTCGCTATTAGATGGAACAAAGCACGGTATAGCAAGTGCTTACGAAAGAATTCATGACATTGACGAACCTATTAGTAAACTAATGCACGCTATTCAAAACGAAGACATTCTTCGCCAGTACTTAGACCATATTCAGATGGTGCTTTCCGAGTTGGAAAACTATTATTCAGAAGTTGATATGAATAATATGTCGGACAAGATTGAATATCTTCATTTTCAAGCCGGAGCTGGTAATCTGTGCGCCGATTTGGTCGATGATATTCTAAAAAAAATCGACAGCCTGTATGTTCCGTTGATAGAGTGCCTAGGGCAGGTATATTACGCCTCTTCCAAATTCATGGAAAATGATCAATTGTCGCAGCATGAAGAAAAAAGAGAAAAGCTTGTTCAGAAGGCAATGGCTTCACTAGAAAGTTTAGTGCAAATTCTAATAAATATAGAGAACAAGCAAAGCGTTTTCGATGACCATTCCAAAGAAACTGAGGTTATCGTCGAGGGGATAAGGGTTCTTGAGTCCCACTTCCATAAACTCGAACAATTTTCTGATGGACTACGAAATATTCGTATTTTGCTTAGTCTTGAAATAGACCGTAGTTCGATGTTAGCTCGCGGCCGTGCTATCCTACCAGTAATATCCTCTGCAAGAGAAACCTTGCTTGAACAATTGGCGACAGTGAGTAAACCTTTACGCTTGCTTCACGACACCGCTCGAAAGCTTAACCTGGCACTAGAAGAAACTAATTTTAAACGTCAAGAGCAGGCCAAAGCATTTAAACATCTGTTGCAAGGAAACATTGACATTGCACGAAAATATTGGGCACAGTTTTTTGCTGAGCTTGATGACCTTGTTGAGGTTAGTAGTGCAATTCGCAAAAAAGCGCATCATTTTACAGAAATTTTGGAAAAAAGTCGTGCTGAATGGAATGGATTTTTACAGTTAAAAACCGAATGCTTAGCTATTTCCAAGCAGGCGAGGGAACAGCTACATAGCCATGGATGTTCCCCAAGTGATATAATGTCTTCTCGGCTCCAAATGCTTGCTGATCGATTCACGGTTTCGGCACATAAAGAAATAGCGGGAAATTTAGGAAACTGGGAAGTAGAAAAAGGCGATGTTGGTGGTTCTTTGACTCTTTTCTGATTGCATTACATTTAGAGTAATGAGAAATGGGGTATTAGCATGTTCGATGCTATTCCTGAAAAAAGCGGCCTAGTCCGTCTCCAAGGAGAGGCCACCATTCATAATATTCCTCAGGTGCGAGAAAAATTGCTTGCTATTTCCACGCAATTTCCCCAAGTGACTTCAATTGATCTCGATAATTTGAACGACATCGACACTGCTGGAGTACAGGTGCTTCTATCGTTTAAAAAAAATCATCCTTCGACGGTGTTTCATTGCCGTAATAATAAAACATTAGAGTTAGTTGGTTTGCTAGGTTTCCCGGATCTTTTATCAAAATAGGAGGGATCGCGTTGCATAAGACCATTCTAATAGTAGACGATTCGGTAGTGGTGCGAGCTTCCACTCGATTTAGTTTGAATAAAGCGGGTTATGAGGTGGCAGATGCGTCAAATGGAGAAGAAGCGCTTAAGGTATTAGATAATCTTGAAAAAGACTCCAAGCGGCCGTCCATGATTATTACTGACATTAATATGCCAGTAATGGATGGCATTATGTTTATAAAAAATGTCAAACAGACCACCAGTAAATTTGTTCCTATTCTGGTTTTGACAACCGAGTCGCAACCAAGCAAAAAAGAGGAGGGAAGACGCGCGGGAGCAGCAGGGTGGCTAGTTAAACCATTTGCTGAAGACCAACTTCTTTCGGTAGTGCGAAAGCTAGTCCGATGAGTGATCGAGTATTATTGCCAGATAGTATCGCGCGCTGTCCAACTCATATAGTTGAGCTAGGCGACTATTATGTAACTAATAGAGATGAGAAAATTGTTACTATATTAGGTTCATGTGTTTGTGTGTGTCTTGCGGATACGCAATCGGGAGTGGCGGGAATGAATCATTTTATGTTGCCCAAACCGCTAGGAGACACAAATTTTTTTTACAGTAACGAAGGGCGATTTGGAATAAATGCTATGGAATTGCTTATTAATGCCATGGCCAAGTTGGGAGGCGATCGAAGGAAATTCTGGGCCAAAGTGTTTGGTGGCGCCAATGTTTTGGAAGACATGGGTTTTGACAGCCGACTCCCTAATTCGAATTCGGAATTTGCCGTCAAATTTTTGGAAGCAGAAGGGATACCTATCCAAAGCAAAGATTTGGGCGGAACACTGGGAAGAAAAGTTGTTCTTCATTCTCAGTCAGGTAGTGTGTTTGTTAGAAAAATGAAACGCATACGTAAACCGTCAGCGAAAATTTCTAAAACGCCTAAAGAGAATTCTTTGGTCCTGTTTGATGATTGCTCTGACGTCGTTGATGATGTATCAGTTTCCAACCGGCAAACGTTTTCTAAAAGCAATACGAGCCAAAATGGATACGTACGAGGCGATGCGGAGTTTGTTGTTGCCCCAATGTCTGTTTCCGAGTTTAATATTTTTGCTGCTTTAATCGAAAAACGATTGGGCATTCGTATGCCCATAACCAAGCGACATATGCTTGAGGCGCGTTTGTTAAAACGCCTTCGCGAATTGAAAGCTAATACTTTCGAGATATATTACCATGAATTTCTCAAGAGCAGTTCGAGCGAACAAACCTATTTCTTTGATCTTGCGACAACTAATAAGACATCTTTTCTACGTGAGCCCGAGCATTTTGAATATCTTTCAAAGGTTGCGCTTCCCGATTTGTTAGAAAACCTAGGAGCAGGCGTTCGTAAACCAATCATTGGGTGGAGTGCAGGATGTTCTACTGGTGAAGAATCCTATACCTTGGCCATGGTGCTTGCAGAGTACCTTAACGTCAATAAACTGCCGCAGGATTTTCGTATACACTCGAGTGATGTGTCTACCAAGGTGCTTAACAAAGCTAGTAAAGCTATTTATTTGTTGGACTCCATTCAGCCATTGCCTCAGCATTGGCGTCGAAAATATTTGCTTAAAAGTAAAAACGGCCACCAAACTCGCGTAAAAATCAGTTCTTATTTGCGAGAACGAGTAATTTTTCATATTCAAAATCTAATGGATGCGGAATACTCTATTCGCGAGACTTTCGATTTCATATTTTTCAGAAACGTTCTTATTTATTTTGAGCGAGCCAGACAGCAGCAAATTCTTTCCAAAGTGTGTAAACGACTTGCCAACGGAGGTTATCTTTTTGTTTCGCATTCCGAATCCTTACACGGTCTCGATTTACCAGTTTCGAGTGTTGGACGTTCTATCTATAAAAAAATTTAGGCCAAGTGGGCGATTATGAAAAAGCGCATTCTCGTACTCATAGTTGATGATTCCGCGCTGGTAAGACAAGCTTTGCGGGAGGTTATTTCCTCTGACCAATTGCTGGAAGTAGTCGGGGCGGTTGATGGGCCTTTTGAGGCGGTAAAAAAGATAAGAGAAATTTTGCCAGATGTACTGGTCTTAGATATTGAAATGCCAGGGATGGATGGGCTTACTTTTTTGAAGAAAGTAATGAAGCAGCATCCTATTCCGACTATCATTTGCTCGTCCTTGGCTCAGTCTGGTTCAGCAGTGGCTATGAAGGCGCTGGAATACGGAGCGGCGGATGTTATTGCTAAGCCGAATATTGCTAATTACCAATTTTTTGAGGAAGAGAAAGTGCGCATTTGTGATGCTATACGCGCTGCGGCTTTTACCAAGCTGAAAAACAATATTTCTTTAGAAATTCCCGACAAATTAAGCGCTGATGCGATTATTCCTCGTCGACTCACTGCTCATTCACCTTTTGTTACTGAAAAGGTTGTTGCCATAGGAGCATCAACTGGCGGGACCGAGGCTTTGCGGACAATTCTTACCAAGCTGCCAAATAGCAGTCCCGGCATTGTTATAGTGCAGCATATGCCCGAATTCTTCACTGAGCAATTCGCTCGGCGGCTCAACGAGGAATGTGACGTAGAAGTAGTGGAAGCTTATACCGGTTGCGCTGTGCATGCAGGGAGAGTAGTAGTTGCTCATGGCAACAAACACCTTTTGTTGGTGCGCAAGCATAACCAATATTCGGTAGAAGTGCGCAATGGTCCATTAATTTGTAGGCATCGACCGTCAGTCGACGTGCTATTTCGCTCGGTTGCACAGAACGCACAAAAAAATGGACTAGGAATACTGTTAACCGGAATGGGGGATGATGGTGCGCTGGGACTTTTGGAAATGAGGCAAGCTGGCGCCATAACCATTGCTCAGGATGAAAAGACTTGTGTTGTCTTTGGCATGCCGAATGAGGCGATTAAACTTAATGCCGTTGATTATGTTCTTCCTTTGCATGCCGTTCCGTCAGCAATTCTCAAATATGCGAACCGGCAGTCAGGTTCTAATCGTTCTATGTAAGGAGAGAAGCAATGGACGAATTAGTTGAAAATGAGAAAATAAATCAGTATCTGACCTTTAAATTGGGGGCGGAAATTTATGCTCTCGATGTGGGTAATGCTAGGGAAATTCTCGAATACTCGGTAGTCACTCATATTCCCAGAATGCCTGGCTGGATGTGCGGAGTTATTAATTTGAGGGGAACTGTTCTCCCGGTAGTTGATCTTAACGCTAAATTGGGAATGTCTATTCAACCGAGGACTGTAAACACCTGCATAATTGTGACTGAAGTTTTTGTGGATAATGACTCGTTTCTAATAGGAGTGCTGGTAGACGCGGTGCAGGAGGTTTTCGAAATGGACGAAAGCGAAATTAAACCCGCTCCTAGTTTTGGCGCCCGTCTTTCTACGGAATTTCTCAAAGGCATGGGAAGGCGCAGTAATAATTTATTTCTAATTTTGGACATTCAAAAAGTGTTTTCGGTAGCCGAGCTTGCAGTGACCAAGGCAGAAGTTAAATCCAGTGAGGATAGCGTTTCCATGGTGTAGTATTGGGGAGAACTTATGCTTAAAAACATTAAAGTTTCAACGAGTCTGTTTTTGTTAGTCTTTGTAATGGCTGGGTTGCTTCTAGGAATCGGTCTTATGGGAATACAAGGAATGGGGGAAGTGAATGAGGGCTTGGATACCGTATATAAAGACCGCGTTATTCCCATGCGTGACCTAAAGATTATTTCCGACAAGTATGCGATTTACATAGTAGATGCCTGTCACAAAATGCGTTCTGGGGCCATGTCGTGGGCGGAAGGGCAAGCAGGAATTGAAGAAGCCACAACCGATATTCGCACACTGTGGGATTCCTATCTTGCCACTTATCTTAACGCGGACGAGATAAAAGTAGTAAATGAGATTAAGCCGTTGTTTAAAAGAGCTACTTTTTCATTGAATAAATTAAAGGAAATCGTTCAAAAAGAGGATTCAGAACGGTTAGTAGAGTATGCCGAAAAAGAGCTGTATCCGACCATTGACCCAATTACTGATCGTATTCAGGCGCTAATTGAAATAAATCAACAAGCTGCCAAGGTAGAATACGACCGTTGCCATGAAATGTATTTGCGCGATCGTTGGGTTGCTATTGTTGTGTTGTTGGTGGGAATTATTGGAGGTATGGTTCTTTCGCTAATTATTTCTCGTGGTATTACTAGTGCTCTTTCCAAAAGCGTAAACTTTGCTCAGGCAATAGCCAATGGCGACCTCAATGCAACTATTGATCTTAATCAACAGGACGAACTCGGTCAGCTCGCCAATGCACTGCGCAATATGGCTAGCAAGTTAGGAGCAACTGTATCGGATATTCGCACCATTTCCCAACATGTAGCTCATGGTAGCCAGGAAATGACCGCCACTTCCGAGCAAATGTCTCAAGGCGCTACCGAGCAGGCAGTTTCCGCGGAGGAAGCCTCATCTTCCATGCAACAGATGGTATCTAGCATTAGTAAAAATGCGGAAAACGCCCGACAAACCGAACGCATTGGTGTGCAGTCAGCAGAGCAGGCAGAAAGTAGCGGGAAGGCGGTTGCGCAAGCAGTAGAAGCCATGCACGAAATTGCTAGCAAGACCGTTATCGTAGAAGAAATTGCTCGACAGACCAATTTATTGGCATTAAACGCGGCAATTGAGGCAGCCCGTGCCGGCCAGCACGGAAAGGGGTTTGCAGTTGTGGCCGCAGAAGTGCGTAAATTAGCCGAGCGCAGTCAAGTAGCCGCCGGTGAAATCAGCGAAATCTCTCTTAGCAGTGTTAAGGTAGCGGAGAATGCTGGTGAAATGCTCAAAACGCTGGTTCCCGCAATCAGAAAAACCGCCAATTTAGTACAGGAGATTAGTTCAGCTAGCGCCGAACAGAATTCCGGCGCCCAACAAATTAACAAAGCAATGCAACAGCTCGACCAAGTTATTCAACAGAATGCTTCGGCATCGGAAGAGCTTGCATCTAATGCTGAAGAGTTTTCCGCGCAAGCAGCCCGTTTAAACCAAATACTGTCATTTTTCAAGGTTGGCGAGAATGGTCAGCATTCATTGGGGGCAGACTTATCGGAAACTCATTCACGTCGCAGTATGAAACATCTCCCCGCACGTTCGCACCACAATTCCAAACGACTAGCTGGGGAACATATTCATTTGGCGAAATCAGGAGAAGAACCGAAATTTTCGGAGCCGTCATCCGGTGGAGCAATTATTGATTTAAATAGTCCCGAAGAAGATGATGACCGAAATTTTGAAAAATTTTAGTGGCTTCAATAAATCTAGTTTCCGGCGGGCAGTATTTCCCTCTCCCTTTGGCTTTTTGGGAGAGGGTATTCGAGGACTAAAAAAGAATTCGTGTGCGAATACTAGTGCGCAAAGCAGCTACTGCATTGCGGACTTCTAAAGAAACGTCTTGGTCCAAATCCATAATTAGATAACCAATTTCTGCGTCAGTGGCTAAATGCTGGGCGCGGATATTTGCATTCAGGTCAGAAACAATACGGTTTATATCGCGTAAGACACCAGGAACATTAGTATGCACATTAAGAATTCGATGGGCTCCCAAAGAAAAGGGTAGTTCTATGGGCGGAAAGTTTACCGAGCCAGCAGTGGTGCCCACATTGGTTAGCTTAATTAGCGCTGACGACACTTCTCGGCCAATGGCTTCTTGTGCTTCTTCGGTCGAACCACCGATATGCGGGGTAAGCACTACATTAGGAAGACCATTCAAGGGAGTAGAAAAATCATCGACTGCGCCTTCTGGTTCCTCAGGAAAAACGTCTACTGCCGCACCTCCCAAATGGTTAGCACGGATAGCATTGGCGAGAGCATGAATGTCTACTACAGTTCCCCGGCTGGCATTAAGAAGACACGCTCCGGGTTGCATTTGCCTAAGCTCTTTTTCGCCTATCAGATTTTTGGTTTGGGGCGTGGCAGGTACGTGAAGGGTTACATAATCACAAACTGGCAAAAGCTCAGCCAAGGAGCCCAATGGGCGGTTATTTCCAAGGGGAAGTTTAGGCGCAATGTCATAAAATAGTACCTTCATTCCCACTGCCTCGGCGAGTACACCTACCTGGCAGCCGATATGGCCATACCCCACTATACCCAGCGTGCGACCACGAATTTCGTGACTTCCGGTAGCCACCTTGCGCCATTGCCCAGCGTGAACTTCGCGCGAACGATCATATAGCTTTCGGGAAAGCATAATAATTTGCGCTAAAATCATTTCCGCAACTGAGCGCGTGTTGGAAATAGGAGCATTAAAAACCGGGATACCCCGACGGTTGGCCGACTGCAGGGCAATTTGATTGGTGCCAATGCAAAAAGCTCCAATAGAGAGAAGCCGATTAGCATTCTCCAAAACAGCAGTGGTTACCTGGGTTTTGGAACGGATTCCCAAAAGGTGAACGTTGCGAATGCGCGAGGCGAGTTCTGCTTCCGGCAGGGCTGAGTCCAAGGATTCCACTTGAAATCCTTCGTTGGCAAAAGCCTGCTGAGCTACCGGGTGAACTCCTTCTAAAAGCAGTACTTTGATTTCGCTTTTCGGAAACGACGTAACTGGAAGCATTGCATATCCTTTAAGGGGTAAGAACGGTTAAGGTCGACTGTTTGTGAGCAATAGTGTAATTTTTCCAATCATTCTTGTTCATGCTGATGGTTCCGAACGGGCGATCGGGCAAAACCGAAATTCCGTGAAAATCGGTTCCCGCAGTAGGGATAAGGCCCAGATTTTTGACCACCACCAATAGTGTCACCTGAGCCTTTGCCGGCTGGGTGGGGTGCCCCACCTCCACCCCCACTATTCCCTCTTTCTGAAGTTGAGCAATTTCCTGGGGGGTTACTTGGTTTAGACAGGGGTGGGCCAGGGTAGCAATTCCTCCTGATGCGCGAATTATTTTTACCGCCCTACTGGTAGGCAAACGATTACGAAGCACATATGCTGGTTTGTCGATTCCCAAAAAGCGATCAAAAGCCTCAGCAATGGTGCGTACATATCCACGATTTAGCAACACTCGCGCAATGTGTGGTCGGCAAATGTTTTTGCCATTGCTGGCTTCTAGAACTTCTTCAACGGTGCAGGGCAGGTCTAATTGCCGTAGACGATCAACAATTTCCGTTGCCCGGTAATGTCTTTGCAGTTGCTGTTGACGGGTAAATTCCTGAAGTGGTTCCGATCGGTAATCCAGAAAATGGCCTAGAATGTGAACTTCCCGACCATTCAGCTCAGCAGAAAGCTCGATTCCCCCAACCAAGGTAATGCTTTGTTCGGAAGCAGCAATTTCTGCTTCGGCCAGACCTTCCACCGTATCATGGTCAGTGATAGCGAGTACCTTGATGCCCGCTTGTTTAGCCAAGCGAATCAAATCGCTGGGGGAATGTTCTCCGTCAGAAAAAGTGGTATGACTATGAAGGTCAATCATTTACGGCATGTCTATCAGAAATTGCTGGTTAAATGGGATATCTCCGTTAAAAACTAGCTGTTCGGAAAGAAGGCACTATGCAGAAGCGCGCGCTTAAGATTAGCCGTAACGTGGAATATGCCCTGCGGGCAATGATCTACTTGGCATCTATTCCGCCGCAGACGGTGGTTTCTTTCCGGGAAATTGCGCGTTCCATGCAAGCTCCAGAAGAGTTTCTGGCAAAGATTCTAAAAATTCTTGCCACCAAAGGATTAGTGCGCTCGATTCGTGGTTCCCGAGGCGGATATTTGTTGGGCAAGCCTGCATCGGAAATAAGCTTTCTGGAAGTAATTGAGGCGGTGAAGGGCCCCATCGTGATGAACATTTGTTTGGAGGGAAATGACTCCTGCAAGTTAAATCCCTCTTGCACTATGGCTCGCATTTGGAAGCAGGGCCAAGAAAAAATGCTTGAAGTTTATCGGTCAGCTAAACTTGACCAGCTAGCCATGGAATCGGTTTTTGCTCCTGGCGATTCCAAATTGGTCGGAAACTCGCGGCCGAATAGCTAAAACGATTGGTTTTGAACAGATTTCCTTCCTTCTGGTGGGGGTTAACCCTCAGTTTCCCACCGAAATGTACCTTTTTTTACTTTTCGACAGTATGCATGCCTAGTGTATCGACCGCTAACCTGGTGATTTTTGTGGCCAAAGGCCGATAACGCCGGTACCAAGCTAGAAGTGGCATGTGGGCTGCAATCTTATACTGGAAAGAATGTCACTTTATTTGGAGGTCGAGGCATGGCATCAGCAAGAGAAGATTGGGAAGCGAGGATACCGATGAGTAGGAAAAGGCGCCTGGTAAGTCGATGGATCGGGGGAATCGCGTTGGTCTGCTTGTTGGGTGCCTCGGCGGCCCACGCCGATGACGCAGTACCTTCTGGTACAAGCGCGGCAATGACATGGGAGCAGTTTCGCGATCAGCTAGGAATCACCGACGCCAAATCTATTGAAAACACTCCTTTAGGTTCTACTGGCGGGTACGCGGTTAATTATGTTTGGCTTGTGGTAGCTGCAGTATTAGTTTTTTGGATGCAGGCTGGTTTTGCTTTGGTAGAAGCCGGATTCACTCGAGCAAAAAATGCGGTGAATATTTTCATGAAAAATATTTTTGATTTTTCATTCGGCTCTCTAATTTTTTGGGCTTTTGGATTCGCTTTAATGTTTGGAAAATCCAATGGTCTTTTTGGAACAACCGGATTTTTCTTGAGTGGGTATGAATCAGATACCTGGTCGTATGCGTTTCTTCTATTTCAAACGGTATTTGCGGCTACTGCTGCCACCATTGTTTCGGGAGCAATGGCGGAAAGAACTAAATTTAATTCTTACATTATTTATACAATATTTATTAGCGCCTTGGT
>JBNKEI010000001.1:0-22458 GCA_050288705.1 Myxococcales bacterium | reverse complement strand
TCCAGTGGGCACGACTTTGTCAATCGATGATTTGGGGCCAAAGGTCAGCCCATCCAGGGTTCGTTTTTTCGATGAGACCCATCTTCCACGCACGACGCCACTTTTTTAGCTGCTTTTCACGACCAATTGCGGTCAACATGTTCTCGAACAACTCATATTCAAGAAACCACGAATTTGAGACCACTTACTCTCGTCCAACGACAATCGTAACGCCATCCAAAGCCTAAACCAAAGGTCAGATCGGGATGCAAGCTGATCTTTCGACTGTGGTGCCCCCTGGATTCCCGCTTTCGCGGGAATGACGGAGGACGTGGTGCCGGATATGGGGACACGCCCTAGTCTTCCAGACAAGTATTGAAGAAAAAAGAAATAATTTAAGTCGAAAAAATAATTTATGCGTGAGCTTCACGCATGCTTACCTAAAAGACACATGAAGTCGAGGAAACTTTCAACCCCGGCCTCGACAGGCTCGGCCCGAACGGATTTTTTCTGAAGAACGGGTGCTGTATAGTCACAAATGTTATTGAGAATAGTTCTCCAGAAAATGCGCTAAACGCCTAGCTACTTCTTTTAGCTCCCTAACCGCAGGCAAGAACACCACTCGAAAGTGATCAGGAGAAGCCCAATTAAAACCTGTTCCTTGTACCAAGAGAACTTTCTTTTCCAACAAGAAATCAAGGCAAAATTTCTGATCGTCTTTTATATTGAATTTAGCAATATCAATTTTGGGAAATAAATAGAGCGCGCCCTTGGGCTTGACGCAAGAAATTCCCGGCACTTGATTAAGATACTGATAAGCAGCTTCACGTTGTTCATAAAGTCTTCCGCCAGGACGGATTAATTCCTGAAGACTTTGGTATCCTCCTAAAGCAGTCTGAATGGAATATTGCGCCACCATATTTCCGCATAGTCGCATGGAGGCTAAAATATCTAAACCCTCTATATAATCCTCAGCCACATTTTTGTTGCCGCTAATAATCATCCACCCCGCGCGAAAACCGGGTATACGATGGGATTTGGAAAGACCATTGAATGTAACAAACAGAATGTCTTTGGATAGTGACGCCAAAGAGGTGTGCGCTATGTCGTCATATATAATCTGGTCATAAATTTCGTCAGCAAAAATGATTAGATGATGCTCAGTTGCTAAGGAAACAATCTTTTGCAAAATTTCTTGGGGATAAACTGCTCCGGTAGGATTGTTAGGATTTATAACCACTATGCCTTTGGTTTTGGGGGTTATTTTGCGTTCTAAGTCCGCCAAGTCGGGTAGCCATTCTGATTGTTCATCGCACACATAATGAACCGCAGTACCTCCCGATAGATTCACCGCTGCAGTCCACAGAGGGTAGTCGGGCGAGGGAACGAGTATTTCATCCCCATTATTGAGAAGCCCCTGCATGGCCATTACAATCATCTCACTGACACCATTGCCTACATAGACATCTTCGACTTCTACCCCCTCAATTCCTTTGATCTGGCAGTATTGCATAATGGCCTTGCGCGCCGCGAACAGCCCTTTAGAATCACCATAGGCAGAAGCCAATTTCAGATTGAGTATGGTGTCATGGATTATCTCGTCGGGCGGGGTAACACCAAAGCAAGGCGGATTTCCAGTATTTAAGCGAATAATGGAATAACCTTCTTCTTCCAGTCGCCTAGCATGTTTGAGTGCCGGACCGCGAATTTCGTAACAAACTTTGTCTAGCTTGGATGATTTTTCAAATATGCGCATGACGCTCAATTCCTCACTTTGCCCGGCCTTTTGGGAGCCTGCTTTGGCTCAATGAAGAAGCATACCATCGGTGTCGAGAAAAAAAACCTCGGTGACCTACGCGCACTGCTAGCAAGCATACACGCCTCACTCTGGCGCCTTGCAGCACAATTTAGGGTATACTGTGCTTCAACCAGCGACGGTCGAAAATGGTGTCGGCTGATTCGTTATTTGCTTTGCAAGGGAAATGGTCATGAGAAATTCAGATAAAATTCCATCCAAACATCAAGGATTTAGCAATTTGCCGAATTCTCTGCTGATAGGCCAATGGCTATCGCGTCGCCCTTTAGCACTGGCTTTTGCGACTGTTATCATGAGCCTAGGTGCTTGTAATTGCGGAGAGTCGGCAAGCGAAACAGATCCCGATCCGGCACCTTCCAAACCAGAAACCAAGCCAGACGATACCACTGACCCAGTGTCGAATCAGAATCCGATTCCCGAGTACCTTTATGATGAAGAAGGAAATCTTAAAGGAATCAAAATTCAGGGCATTGTTCGCGATTTTAAAGCTGAAAATCCAATAGATTTTGAAAACCCCGAGTTTTCTGGCCCGAATGTATACGATCTTTCCGACCGAGGGATTGTAAAGGAAACTCTCGGAGAAGACATGAAACCAGTATATGGTAATCATATCAATACCAAAACCACTTCGGGAAAAGTCAATTTCGACAAATGGTTCAATTCCCATGAAGGTATAAACCAAGAAATTCCCATAGGTCTGGAACTACTAAAAGGTAATAATGAAATTTTTACCTTTAGCGAGGATCGTTTTTTTCCTATTGACAACGAAGGATTCGGCAACCAAGAAGATATATACAAAGACTGCGAAGGGAATCCGCGCAATTTTCATTTCACTCTAGAAGTTCATACTTCGTTTACCTATCATGGCGGAGAAACATTTACTTTTAAAGGCGATGATGATTTATGGGTGTTTGTTGACGGGCAATTAGTTATTGACGTTGGCGGCGTTCATGACCAACAAATAGCTACTTTCGATTTGGATGAAAAACAAACCAATTACTGGACAAAAGATGGCAAAGATCTTTACAGTCCCGAGTCGTTTCCGAATCTTAAACTTGAAAAGGGCGGCATATATAATTTAGATTTATTTTTTGCCGAACGTCATATTTGTGCTTCCAGATTTCGTATCGAAACCTCTTTGCAATTGGCGCCACAAGTAAATTAGTTTCCCTTCCCTTCGCCCTCTCCCCCTCGGGAGAGGGTTTATTTTTTTGTATTCCAATCATTGCGCAAGCGATCAAAATTGGGAACTACGGTCTTTCCGAGGGCAGGCATGAAGTCGAGGAAGCTTTCGACTCCGGCCTCGACAAACTCGGCCTGAGAACATAATTTTTGCGGGTTTATGAAAAAAAACAAAACGCCACTACTGCTGCGGTTTCCGCTAATTCGCAGCTCGCCCCCAATACATCGCCAGTAACACCACCAATTTTTCGATACGCTCTCCACCCCAAAACTATAGTAACCGCCAAAACCATACTCACTACCACCAGACCTTTTCCACCAGCAGCAAACCAGCCAGTCAGCAATAATACCGCTCCCGCCCACCACCCAATGGAGGGCCTACGGCTGAAAATTGAACCCCTTCCCCCTTCTAAACGTACATAAGGAAGCGAAGTCATCATCATGGTCATGGCGCATCGCCCTGCTATCGGAGCAAAAAAAGCGGCTGGTTTTAACCAATCGGCAGACATGAAACCCCAGGCAGTAGCTTTGAGCCCCAATACTCCTACCACTGCTAAAGCTCCCATTGTTCCAATACGACTATCCCTCATAATTTCCAAAATTCGTTCTTTAGGACGAGAACTTAGAAATCCATCGGCAGTATCTGCCAGCCCGTCCACATGCAGCCCACCCGAAGCTGCTACCATAATTAACGCCAGAATCCATCCGGTAACTGGTTGAGGAAATCCCAACGGTAAAAGCAGAATCAATAACCATAAGCCCACCCCCGCTAGCAAACCAACTAGCGGAAAGAAAGCTGCGCTTTCCTGTAATGCCCGTGGGCACTGCGCCCTGGTCTCCCATTTTTTTGGCAACGGAAGAATAGTAAGAAAGCCAATTGCCGCGAAAAATCGGTTCAACTCAGTGTCTCCACCGGACCGGGCCGGATACGCAAAATGTTCCCTAAAATTGCCAGATATACTTCGTCGCTTTCTTGAGAAATACGCTGACTAATAAGCCCGCTTAAATCGCGGAATGCTCTTCCCAAAGAATTCATGGGCACCATTCCCAATCCCACTTCGTTGGTAACCATAAGAGTATGAAAACGACGCTCCTTAGCCGCTGACAAAAATGCATCCACCTCTTCCAGCACCTTCGGGGAAGACCACTGGGCTCCTAAAGCATTGGAAATCCAGAGAGTAATGCAATCAACAAGTACCACGTCGCAATCCTTGGCTTGCATAATAGCCTGAGACAGAGCTAAAGGCTCTTCCAATGTTAAAAACTCGTCGCCCCTTTCTTGACGGTGGTTAGCAATACGTTCCTCCATTTCCATGTCTAACGCCTGCGCAGTGGCCAAAAAAATCCGCCGATTGCCAAGCTGCTTTGCTAACCGAATGGCAAAGGTGCTTTTTCCCGATTTGGCGCCCCCGCCTATTAATATTATTCGATTTTTCATGCCTCAAACCATAAAGAGTTTTAGTGTTAAGGATGCAACATTTAAGACGGTAGCATAAACATTTAAGATAAAAAAATTGCATCCCAAGAACCATTATGCCAAGTTGCTGCGCTCTGAATAATTGGAGTACGTACAGGTACTGAAATAATGGTCTATACTAAGCTTCAATGGGTGTCCAACTGGGGGTTCTTGGCCAAGTACAAGACGGTTACCGGAGAGTTCCGTTGACAATCGAAATGGTATCGATAGGTCCCGCATCCGACCTACGAGCGTTCAATATCGAGCTAGAAAGCGCCATAGCACAGCTAAAGTCTTCTCCGCGGATGGCTATTGTCTATCTTCCGATAACTTGTGATGCTTATCCATTTTTACAGGTATTGCGCAAAAAAGTTAGTGGACCGGTAGTTGGGGCAACTACTGGCGGAGCGGCTTTTACTGAGAAGGGGTTCACCAGGCATGGTGCAGTGGCCGCGCTACTCGGGGGAGAAGAAGTGGAATTCTCCATGAGCGTCGCTACCGAAATCAAAGAGCATCCATCAGCCGCGCTTTTTGAGGCATTACGTGCTTTGCCTTTTGGAACTAATCGGCACGTGGCTCTTATGACCCTGGCCGATGCCTTTGCAGTGGATGGCGAAGCACTGGTGACTACGGTCAGACGGGTAACTCCTCTTCACTGCAAACATTTCGGCGGCACTGCCGGAGATGATTGGACATTCCAAGGAACCAAAGTTTTTGCCCATGACCGAGTCCTTTCTGACGCAGCGGTGTTTATTTGCATTGCTACCTCCTTCCCCTTATCAATGGCGGTGCGTCATGGTTGGCTTCCCGCTCGGCGAAGCCAGGAAAGGACAGTCACCTCCGCCAAAGGAAATGTTCTGCAAACCCTCGATAACCGTCCAGCCTTAGAGGTTTATCGGGAAGAGCTACTACAATTAGGCCTTTGGTGCCCAGGCGAGGAGATTGTAAAAGCACTTGCCCGCTACGAGTTGGGGTTGAAAACTCCTTTTGGAGATGAAATGAAAATTCGTGCACCGCTGGCGGTGAGCTCCGATGGTTCGATCACTTTAGCGAGTTCTATTGTGGAGGGAACCGTAGTACGAATAGTAACTGCTTCCTGCGACCAATTAATTCAAGCCGCGAAAAATTTAGCTAAACAGGTTCAATCCCCTCTTAATTCTGCAATTCACGGAAGCTTGGTATTTGATTGTGCCGCGAGGCTACAAGTTTTGCAAAATCGGTACCATGAACAAGTAGAAGCATTTCTTGGAGATGAATATCATACACATCCGATGATTGGATTTGCATGTTATGGCGAAATTGCCAAATGCAATGGAAGTATTGAGGGTTTTCATAATAGTACTGCAGCGATGGTTGCTTGGTAAGAACTAGATGCATAATATTTGTGTAAAAAATAAGTATCCATTCCGCGTGGGCACAACCTCTTATATTTGGCCTGATGAGCTTTTGGCGAATGTTAAAAAGCTCGCTTCCTGTGTAGACGACATCGAGTTAGTACTATTCGAATCTGACGAACATGGGACTAATCTACCAGACGAATCAATGATTTGCGAACTGCAAGCCATTGCTCAGGATAATCAGCTTAGTTACACAGTACATCTTCCTTTAGATTTACATCTTGCCGGCGAAAATGAAATTAGACGTAAATCTTTAAGAAAGGCTCGCCAAATAATAGAAAAAATGCTTTTCCTTCAGCCTTATGCATTTATTATTCATCTAGAAGATGGCTCAACTGCCCAAAAAGAAGGTTCCTCGGCCATTTCACTCTGGCACGACCAAACCATAAGCTCACTGGAAGAAATTATTTCCTGGCGTATTGACCCCCGACTAATCTGCATTGAAAATTTAGAATCGTACCGCCCGGAGCTTTTGGAAAGAATACTAGCCTCTATTCCAGTCAATATTTGCTTGGACATAGGGCACTTATGGCTTCAAGGTGAGGACCCGATTCGGTATTTGCAACAGTATTCTTCGCGCATACGCGTTTTGCATATCCATGGTATAGGCGAACGCGATCACCAGTCACTGGATAAAGTGCCTTCTGCAAGGTTGGACGCGATTGTTTACTGGCTTAAAAATGCTTTTCGCGGTGTGGTGACCCTGGAAGTGTTTGGGGTTGCTGATTTCTATTCCTCTCTGGCGGCATTAGAATTATCCTGCGTCCGTGTATGCTCATAGTTCTTTACTTTTTGAATATCTCAGGCGAGTCTGAACCACCCAAGGGGTCGGGTTGACCCCCTCCTTTGTCGACACCTTATCAGCGGAACATTCCGTTTTTATAGGGCTTATCTTTTGCCCCCTCTCTGGCTTGTCTTTTGCGTATATCTGGAAGATATGCAGCCCGCTATCCTCATTATTGGAGAGGAGCAACCCCCTAAGTGCCTGGCCGGGCTTTCCGCTTTTTTTCAGGTGCACCAGGCAAATTCATTAGAAAGAGCGCTGCTCATGCTTAACGCAAATCGATTTTCTTTAGTTCTAGTGCAACAATCCAACCCCCACCAAAACTCTCGGACCTTCGATGCACTACGTCATCACCACTCCGGGGTTCCTGCTTTGCGCATTGCTCCGAATATCAACCCTCCTTCCCACTGCCCAACAGTAGACCTAGTTGACCAAGCGGGAAAGACTCTTCTCAGTCAACTGGCTGGCAGCATTGCTCATGACATTACCAATTCGATTTCTTTCGTTATTTCAAATCTACGTACTCTCTGTATTTACCACGACGACTTGGTGGCCGCCTTGCCATCCCCAACTCCCCATTCTTTGCGCGCGGTAACTGACGATCTCGCCCCTCTGGTGGAAGAAAGCATTGAAGGGGTAACCAGAATTCAAGCCATCGCCAAAGAATTGAGAGCATTTACCAAAAACGAAGAAAGCAGTAGAGAAAATTTGGACCTTCATGACCTACTGGAAGGCGCAATTCGTTATACCGCTCCCGAATTTCACCACTGCGTTAGCCTTACCCGTCATTATGCCGCTAAATCACGAGCAATTGTCTCACCTACCCGCATGCGTCAATGCCTGGCCCATCTTATTCTTTCAGTTACTCGGGCACACTTAGCAAGTAATTCGCGACACGAAGTGGTTATTGAAACATGCAACGATTCTTCTGAAATCGAAATTTCGTTGATCTCTACCGAAGGGTTTGACCGCCAGCTTATTGAAAATCATTGGGTTCCGTTCTTTTCGCAACAAAACACCGAAGTGGATAATCAGATTCTGTTTCTGGCAGCCGCCAAGTCCATTGCTCATCATCATTGCGGATCGTTGCGCCTTGGGCCTTCCTGGCCTGACCACTTGCGACTAACTCTGCGACTTCCTTCGGCCGATAGATCCTGAACCTGATTTCTTCTATCCCTATATATGCGGTCTAGGCGGTAGGAGTTTATTTTGGTATGAAATTTTGTAGCTAACTTCTAGCCAATCTTTATGAGGACGAATAATTTCTAACTGACAAGGGAGAGTGTATGGCTTTGAAGGCGGTCTTGGAGTTGAGCACCAATAAACGGTGCGAATTAGTGGATATAACCCATCGCCTCCAAAAAATTATAGATGAGCATCAGATTGCAGAAGGCATCTGTACTTTGTTTTGTCCTCACACCACTGCTGCGGTTACCGTAAATGAAAATGCAGACCCCGACGTGGCTGCTGATTTATTGGCATCCTTAGAGCGTGCGGTTCCCAACACCGGGTTTCGGCATAGTGAGGGTAATTCCGACGCTCATGTAAAGGCCTCGCTTATTGGGCCCGCGGTTACTCTCCTCATACAGAATAGGAAGATTCAACTAGGAACCTGGCAAGGAGTCTATTTTTGCGAATTCGATGGTCCTCGGAGTCGGCGATGTTGGCTGCAGACTCTCCCATGAGTTCTGGTTTTGCTACTCATAAAAAGTCTTTTTGGCTAGTGCTTATACTGGTTATGGCGAGCGCATGTAGTTTTTCCAGAAATCAACGAATTGAGTTTGAACCGCAAGTCATTTCATTATCGAAAGAAGATTTGGAGCTAGCTCGGCTTAACGACGAGGAACTTTTTGCGCTGGGCACGTCCGCCTATGCTGCCAAAGACTTTGCTAAAGCCAGTCGCTGTTTTGGAAAATTGGTCGATTTGTACCCGCATTCACCGCACCATGCCAAAGCTGTTATCAACGCTGGACTAAGTCTCAACAAACAGGAGCGTTATCAAGAAGCATTGGACCGCTTCCTTATGCTTATGGACTTCGCTCGCGGCACCGGTGATTCCCTAGACGCTGCTTTTCATGCCGCCGAATGTTATTATCACTTAAAAAATTACCCTCCGGCAATTAAGATTCTTTCGCAAATAGCTTCCCGACCAGATTTGTCGGTAGCAGATCGTCTTCAAGCCCAAGTCCATCACGGTGTTTGCCTAATTGAAAACCAACAGCCCGAAGCCGCGCAAACCGCTCTACGAAAAGCCATTGCTCTTTGGGAAAAGGAGCAAGAAGAAGAACGCTTAGACAATTATTTTCTTGCACAGGCTCATTTTTTTTTGGGTGAAATCGATCGTCTCTATTTCGAGAGCGTCGTCCTTGATCCTGATTCACGCGAAAAAACCCTTAGTGAGGACTTAGAATACAAATGCGAAATGCTGCTTTCTTCCCAAGGTCATTATCTGCGCGCTATGCGTACGGGTGATTCTCACTGGGCTACTGCTGCTGGATTTAGGGTAGGCGAGCTGTATGAGAACCTTTTTAGCGCCATGGTAAATGCTAAGGCCCCCAAAGAACTCAATGAAGAAGAGCGCAAGATTTACCACGAAGAGCTACGCAAAAAGGTACTCGTTCTGGTGAACAAAGCCATTAACATTTACGAAAGGACCTTGGCTACAGCTCAAAGGCTTGGTTTAGACAGCCCTTTTGTAGCTAGAACCAAACAAGGTTTTGAAAGACTTAAAAGAATTTTGCTAGACGAGCCGAATCTTCACACTAGTTCAGAAGCGAAGACTGAAGCTGAAAGATTTGACGAAAAAAAAGGAGCTCTCTAAATTCACTTTCTTTAGAGCGAATAGAGCCAATTTCAAAAACTAAGGAGCAAGGTTACATGCGGGCCATGGGCTTAGACGTGGGAGACAAAACAATAGGAATCGCTCTTTCCGATTCCCTTGGAATAACTGCTCAGGGTCTTACTACTTTGTGGCGAAAGAACCGGGAAGCTGATTTGCAGGCTCTGGTCGATTTGTGCAAACAGCACCAGGTGGAAGTCTTAGTAATCGGGCTCCCTCTAAACATGGATGGATCAGAAGGTTCTAGAGCGGCAATTAGCAGGCGTTTTTCCGAAAGATTAGCCCACGTTACCGGATTGCCCGTAAAACTATGGGACGAACGATTGAGTACTATGCAAGCGGAACGAATTTTGTTGGAAGCCGACCTGTCACGAAAAAAGCGCCGTCAAGTAATCGATAAACTTGCAGCCCAAGTCATTCTTCAAAGCTGGATGGATTGTCAAGCTTCGTCCCTGCCCTGCTAACCCTGCTAGGAGAACGAGTGAAGAAAATCTCCATAATTGCCCTGTCTATTATTGTTATCCTAGGAATCGTTTTGCTCGGTGGACTGCTTTGGTGGCGTCACGCAATCGACGAATTCGAGCGCACCCCTTTTGGCTCTCCCCAGGAAAAAATCGTAGAAATTCCTCTGGGAGCCAATATGAAAGTCGTTGCTAGACAACTCAAAAAACAGGGGGTTATTTCCGATGAGCGCAAGTTTTTGTATCTGACTCGCCGCTTGGGAAGCGAACGAAAAATCAAGGCCGGAGAATATAGTTTTTTTGGACCAATAGTTCCAGAGAAAGTTTTGAACCGCATAGCGACGGGCAAGGTCAAGCTTTACAATTGTACTATTCCCGAAGGATTGCGCTTAGACGAAATTACCGTTCTGTTGGAAAAATGCGGTTATGGCTCAGCATTAATTTTTAATAAACTGACTCATGATTACCGATTTGTTCGATCAAATGGGATCAACGCTGAATCACTAGAAGGGTATCTTTTTCCCGATACTTACTTTTTTCCAAAAAACCCCAATCCAAAATTGGTTATAAAGAAAATGGTTTCTCGCTTTTTCAGTGAATACAAAAAAGCTGAAAGATTGCGCAGGGGCGATATCAAACTTAGTACTCATGAAGCCGTTACTTTGGCGTCTATTATAGAAAAAGAAACCGGGGCAGCTAACGAAAGACCTCATATTTCTTGCGTTTTTCATAATCGCTTGCGAAAAAACATGAGACTTGAAACTGACCCAACAGTTATATATGCAAAAATACTTCGATACGGATATTTTGACGGAAACATAAAAAAATCTGATTTGGAATACGTTCACCCCTATAATACTTATACCGTAAAAGGACTCCCTCCTGGTCCAATTGCTAATTCCGGCTCAGCAGCCCTGCAAGCAGCGCTTAACCCCATTGATTGTTCCGACCTTTTTTTTGTAGCTTGCGGCAAAGGAACCCATAAATTTTGTCCCGATTTCGCTTGCCATCAAAAATACGTTCGCCAATGCATTTTAAACAAATTGCCTAAAAAATAAGCTTGGATTTTGACGCCAGTATGACTGCACGTACGTTTATAGTTTTAGTTCTAACAGGAATTATTGAATGCAAATTTGGCATTATTGCTAGCGTCTGCGCCGCTCCCATACATTCTCAGGATTTCGTTGGGCTTCCTAATCCCCATGACCCCTTAGAGCGCCTATACGGACGTAAACAACTCTTTTATGAAAGAGGCAGTCCCATTGTCACCGTAATGCTTTTAGAAGGGCAGAAATCGATTTCCTTTGTTCCCCAAAAAAGAATGCGATTGCTGGTTAATACCCCTAAAAAAACAGTTATCGAAGCTCCCAAGGGCTCCCACTGGACGGTTAGGTTAAGCAACTTCACTCCAGGAAAAACCACTTGGTCGGTACTAGTCGGCGAAACTCCCTATGCTAGCACTACAGAGCTTTTGGAATTGCGCACTTTGTGGAAAAGGCGTGGCTATCCAGTACGCAGCCAGGTTTTTGGCAGTCTCTACGGAATTGCCGGCCGAGTGCTGGACACCCGACGCCATTTTGTATTGGTGGGTGAATTCACTGAAAGCGAAATGGAAGCAAAAAAACTACTTAGCCAGATTGAAAAAAAGTATGGAGGAGGCGCTTCCCTGGTTTCTACCCTTTCCCAAAGGCCTCATGGGAAGCTAGAACTAGTTGATTCTGCCGGCCGGGTTCACGCAACGGGAAATGATTTTGTGCAGGCTACTTGCTTGGAAGAAAACCCGGGAGATAGGGGTTCTTTCCTGGTGAAATCGGTAAAAATAGGAGTGGACACTGCTTGGGAAGGATTCAACGACCAAATTTATCGTGGCTCGCTCTTTTTGGTTGTTGATCGATACGGAGGTATAACTGCAGTCAACTCTCTTCCTTTAGAATCGTATGTACGCGGAATAGTGGCTTCAGAAATATTTGCTTCTGCTCCCATGGAGGCACTCAAAGCACAATCGGTAGCGGCTCGTGGCCAGGTGCTAGCCAAGCTTGGAACAAGGCACCTTGCCGACCCCTACCTTCTTTGCTCCCAGCAACATTGCCAAGTTTATAGCGGCGTTTCCGGCGAGCACCCCGCTACTAATGCGGCTGTTAAAGCCACCTTTGGCCAAGTCTTGTTTGCTCCTCGCGGAGGGCCGCTGGTCGACACGGTATATAGCGCGGTCTGCGGTGGACACACCGAAAACAATGAAGTCGCATGGGGAGGATCTCCCAACCCTAGTTTGCGCGGGCGGTCAGACCTCGTGCATACTCCCAAAGCTTTTGCCAGAGGAATTAGTAGTCAGAATCTGAACTCTTTTCTAGCCTCCAAGAGCCCTGCTTACTGCAGTATAGCCTCATTGGCCAATGCCAAAAAATATCGATGGATAAAAGAATTTTCGCAAACGCAAATAAACAATATCGCGCGACCGCTAGGAACTGGTCCGGTTAAAGAGATTCGGGTAGAAAAGCGAGGTATTTCTGGGAGAGTTAATTGGATAACCCTGGTAGGAAAAAAGAGCGCTGCCCAGGTTCACGGAGAGCTTAAAATTCGCAGATTATTTTCAAATCTTAACAGCTCATCGTTTCGTATTATCCCCCCCCAGACTTCTCAACCGCCAAACCATCAATCCGGGTGGGTATTCGAAGGAGCTGGTTGGGGGCATGGAGTTGGCATGTGCCAAATGGGCGCTATAGGGCGAGCCGAAAGCGGGCAAGGTTACCTGGAAATACTTCGCCACTACTACAACGGAGCTGAGGTTGTCCGCATGTACTGATCAGAGTTGCCCCCGTAGAAGGCATAAATCTGCCAGCCGATTACTTCGCTGGACAATTGCAGGCCTAGCGTCTCTGGGAACACATGCCCTTTTATTGCTATTCCTAATGGCAAGTAACTTTTTTTCCGGTTTCAGTCCCGCTTCCCTTTCGCCTAAGGAATCGCGTCCAGTAAGCATACGAAGGTTTTCCGCCTCTACTTGGGAACGCAACCGGCAAATTCGCAACGACGCTCCGAAAGATCAGCGACTATCAATTCTTGACGACTCTCCACCTGCGAAAAAAAAGGAGAAGCCTGAGCCTTTGCCCGAAGGCAAAGTAGTTGATGTTGCTCCGGGAAATGGAGTGGCTCCCGAACAGAGTACTGATTTTTTGGCAGAGAAGAACAACCGGGTAGAAAAGCAGACTCGCTCTCGACATGCCACCCCTTTTTATAAAAACGCCATGCCTCGGCCCAGCTCTTCTTTAAAGCCCCGGGACGGAAAAGGCGACGCTCCCCTGAAAACGGAAAAAGAAGTAATCGCTGGAAATGAAAAAAAGGACAACAAGCCGCCAAAAAATAACCTACCGGAACTTCAGGGAGGAGCTATAGAGTTACCTCGCCAGGAAAAAAGAGAGCAACTCACTCTTCAGTTCGACCCCCAAGGAACTTTGCGTAACCAAATTGCCCAAGATGAAATTCGAGGTAATTCTAACCGTCTTCGAATTGGCAAGGGAGATCGACGAGTTCCTTCTTCTTCTGGGAAAGCCGGGAACGGAGGACTTATTTCCCTTACTCCTTCCGCGGAAGTATTGGATCGCATTTCGGGAGCACCAGCAAACGATGTCACTCCTATGGATGGCATTGAACTAGGAGAGGGTACTTTCCTAAATACCCGTGAATTCAAGCACGCAACTTTTTTTAACCGGGTAAAACAAAACGTAGGCATGCATTGGGACCCAAATACTATTTTACGAAGACGCGATCCCACCGGTGATATTTATTTGTATAAAGATCGTTATACCGTGGTTTCGGTCATCTTGGGCAAAGACGGAGCTCTCAAATCGGTTAATATCGACCACTCGTGCGGCGTCGACTTCCTCGACAACGAAGCAATGGCTGCTTTTCAACGTGCACAGCCATTTCCGAATCCACCCTCAGCCCTGCAGGATGAGCAAGGAGAAGTGCACTTTCGTTTTGGATTTTACTTTGAAGCCCAACGCACTTTCCCCTAGGCAAAGCAATATAAACTAACTGGCTCTGCTAAGACGAACTTGAAGAGGTTGATGCTCCGGTAAACACCCTCCACAAATAATCAGCTTCCAAGGGCGAAAGATCGAACCGCAACGAAGCTTCTTCGATAATGGGGAATAGCTTACCCGCGGGATCGTTCTTTCTCTGCTCGCTAATCCATCGCAAGGCGCCACGCAGCGACTCACCCTCTGGTTGAATACTGACCACACTACCTCCTCTAGCAACAAAAAAGCGTTGAGACACGATGACTTAGGCTACAAAAGCAGTTTATAAACAGCCAGTGCTGCCAAAAAGGCCTCCATATGTTTAGGAACAAGTCAGACACAGGCAACTCCTTTAAGGCAATTCACTCACGAAGCTAACCAAAGAAAGGCTGGACCGAATGCGCATCATTAACTCTATAGTTTTCCTGGGAATATCACTAGCCGCTGGTATATCCAGTGGGCAAGCTCTAAAGTCAGATACTGACATGACTTTATACGCGCTTGGCTATTCGCAAGGACAGCAGTTAAAATCGGTTTTCTCGCTCACCAAAACAGAATTTGAAGTTCTAAAAAAAGGCATGGCCGACGCCCTGAAGGGCTCTAAGCCAGCAGTTTCCATAGGTACCTATGGACCGAAAATCAATGAGCTAGTCAAAACACGGGCGACCAAGGCTGCAAAGGTTAACAAGGCCAAGGGAGATAAATACGCTGCCAAAATAGCCAAAGAATCTAAGGCAGCTAAAACCAATTCTGGAATGGTCTATAAAGAATTAAAATCCGGAAAGGGAGCTTCTCCTAAAGAAATCGATAGCGTTAAGGTTCATTATCGCGGTACTTTGATTGATGGCACTGAGTTCGACAGCTCGTATAAACGCAACAAACCCGCTGAATTTGGACTTAAAAGTGTAATCAAGTGCTGGACAGAAGGACTACAAAAAATGAAGGTCGGGGGAAAAGCACGACTGATTTGCCCCTCTTCTATTGCATATGGCGATATCGGACGTCCACCTACAATTCCTGCCGGCGCTACTTTGGTTTTTGACATAGAGCTTTTGGGAATAACTTCTCCCAGCAAGAAGTAGCGGTTTTCTCTAAAGCCGCACCAACTAAAACGCCCGAGCTATTGCCATCACCTGCACTGCTCGAGCTCCCGCCTGGCAGAGAGCTTTGGTTGCTTCTGCCGCGGTGGCTCCAGTTGTCAATACATCATCTACCAGCAAAACTCTCTGATCTTTGACGCATGACTGCACGGCAACAAAGGCTCCTTTAACGTTGGCTGCTCTTTGGGGGCGATTTTTGCCCACTTGCGGAGAAGTATGCATGATTCGCGATAGACCGCGCAGACGCAATGGCTTACCGAATTTAGCCAATTCTTGCGCTAATAACGAAGCTTGGTCATAGCCTCGTTCTCTTAGCCGAAGCGGATGCAAAGGAATGGGAACAATTACTGAGCACCAATCAAGAGCTTGGCGTACGTCTTTCTGAACAAACCTTATTAGGGGCTTAGACAAATGAGCATTGTCTTCATACTTGAAATGGTGAAGAGCCTCGGCAAGGGCTCCACCAAGCAAGTAAGGAGCATTTACTTTTTCAAATAGTGGGGGAAACTCTCGGCAAAAAAAACATATTCCTGGTGATTCAGGCTCACCACATCTAGGACAATATGGTGGCTCCAGTCTCACCAAGCTTTCTTCACATGTTCCACAAAAACAAACACCGCTTTCGGAGAGTATCGCTCTACAACCTAAGCACCGCTGAGGAAATAGAAGATCTAAAATAGACATGTTCAAAAAATAATCTTCAGTAATGTTATAATCATGCTAGCTAACTGAAAGGCCAGCCCCACAGCTCCACAAATTAGAACTATCACCGGAACTGCTTTATGCACTCGAAATGCCTTCGACCAAAAATATGCAACCGCACCAACTATAATAATGGCCCAGGTGCACATCGCTTCTGCGAAAAGCGAAAGAATCCTTAAAAATACAGATGTAAGGTGAATAGTCTCCAAAGCCCCTAGCAATAGTTCTAACCCGGAAGGTATTGCTAGGATGACAAAAGCAGCTTCCATAGCAATCATACAGTTGGTTTGCGATTTCTCATCGCAATCACCTTTAAACAACTTAATAATGAATCGAAAAATTCGGTGAAACAAAAAAGCAATTAACAACCCGTTTATTACTACTCCGACGACTGTATATGTCAAGCCAGCCAAAAAGGTTTTAAATGCAAAACTCGAGCCCTCAATCACTACAAACGGAAGAAAAACAAACTGACAAAAAAGATAAAATCCCAAGCTAAAGGCCAGCCCAGGCATGGCCCAACCCAATAGCTGCCATCTATTCATGGGAGGAAGTGGCTGCTCCTCTATCTGGCGACGTATGGTCTCCAGGGGAAAAAGAAATAATTTGGGAATTAAAGTCAAATAGTATTCCAAAGCTCGGAAAAAGTGATTAACAATTGAAGGAGCAATATTTTCATCGTCATTTTCATCGAGAGTAACACTAACTTGCCCGGATACATTTGATTCTATTTCTTCTTCAAAACTCCGATTAATTTGCGAACATTCCATAGATGATGAGCGACCTGCATCATCCCAAGTTGATACGGTTCTCTCCGACCACTCGCCTTCATCAGCTTCTTTCTCTTTTTCGAACTGGTGAGTTAGCTGTAAAGATTGGCAAGCCGTGACTGGCTTGGGGCCTTGCAGAACAGGCAACATTAACTCTGTTTTTTCAGGATCGTAAGGCTCGACCACTGCCTTTTCCACCACGAATTCATGGGACGCAAAAGCAAAAGTAGCGCCCTGGGTTAATTTGCCAGGCCTAATCAGAACCGCGCCGTCCAGAAATGTTCCATTGGAAGACCCCAAGTCTTCCAGCCACCATTTTCCTCCGGATAAATAGATACGCGCATGACGCTTCGATATCGATGAATAGCCCAGCGCCACATCTAGCCCTTCTCCTTCACGACCAATCACTGCCCCTGATTGCGAAACCGAAAAAATTTTTCCTGACTCCGCATCACGAAAGATAAGCATAACAACAATCCTCTATAGCAATCGACACACTATAAAAAGCTTAAAGATATTTAAAACCGTGACGTGAAATCCGCCAACGATTTCTCTCTAGAAATGTGTTTTTATGCGCAACTTAACGACATAGTAGCAGTCTCTCATCGTCAAATCAACTGCTGCCCGACCATTCCCAGTCGACCATTGATGCTAAAACATCAGTTTAACTTGAGTATCATTACTTTTCTTCAGTTTTATTCTCATTTTTGGGATAGGTTGCACTGAAATTTGCTATGATTCCGTCGTTTGCAAAATCCATTTTGTACAATACCTTCGCGTTTTTCATCGACGAAGAAACATATTTTGCTTGTTGCCGCGCAGCGTCGTCTTCTAGTATCGAATTCAGCAATTCAAATAACAAACGATAATCAGCTCCGAATTCAAGTACTCCATTAGCCTGAATTAACTCATTTTCTAGCGAGGAAGCCAATAATGCTCCTTTTTCTCCAGTAAAAATAGCTACATGGGAACCAAAGAATCCAAGCTTCACTGGTTTAGGAAGCCGCAGCAAAGGAGGAATCGGTAGCTCAACGGGCTCTCCTCTTTTTGGCGTTTCCACAGACATGTGCATCATGCTAGAAAACAAATTCCATACTTTTTGAGGATTTCTGCTGGAAACAGCGGCAACAAAAGACAGCTTTTCAATTACAGGAGCAACGCCATGATTCATTTTCTTGACCTTTAATTCTTGCAAATTTGCACTGATTCCGTGAATTCCTTGCACCATTCCGGCAATTGCCAGCAAAGCCATTGGAGAGTAAGATTGCAATTCGTTTTGTAGACTTTGAAGAGCGGGGCAAGTAAATTTTGCTTGCGACAAACGTCCCCACAAGTTCATGGCTACCGAAGACAACTCACCAATGTTCAAACCAATCTTCAAAGAAAGTAAACCTTGGTTACCTTCACCAATGCTGGGTATAAAGCCTCGAAGCTTTTGCAACGACGCCAGGGTTTCACTGTCTTTAGATTCCCACTTGAACAATGCATTTACATCTACCGACTCTTTTTTGTTTTCAATCGCAGTTATTCCGAACACCCACTGAGGCCAAAAACCAACCATTTCTTCTATTTCTTTTTGGCATTCGGCAGTACGCGCGACCGCAAATTCCTGGTCACTTTTACCTTGGCTGGCGCGAGACAAAAGCTTTGCTATAGAATTATCTGCATGAGTAAATATTTGCGCCACTGCCCGCAAGTCCAGAAATCCAAAGAAGCTTTTAAAGGCATTTTTTTTAACTATTTCTGCCAACCTGCCGCTTTCTATCAAGGATTTAGCAGGCTTGCGCAATCCCATTGCTAAGGCTAGCTCCTGAGGATCGGTTAAGTCACCAAAATCTAAGGCGAAGATGCCGTAGTCTTCATTCACTGCCACCGCTAAATAAACCGAATGCTCGCCGTCCTCATCCAATAAATACCTCCGATAAGCTAATCCTTCCACCTTGCCATTTTGAGATTCTATCTCTGCTCGCTTCTCTACTTCCATAATCCGCGCAGTAAATGCTTGCTCATTTTTTAACTTTATGCGCATTACTGGCAGTGATCCGGCGAAATAAATAGCCATATCAAACGGATCGGCAATTCCCCACTCTTTTAGCGCTTTCTCACCGGTCAGCGTTTCTTCCTGCAAGCCAATTAAGAAACGCACGCCATCAGGATATTGAGAAGACCGATTTTTCACCGCGCTAAATAGGTCTGAGTTTACTTTTTTACTATTCCAATGTTTCCAAGGAAATTTATCCCAGACGACCGGCTCAGTATTTCCAAAGAAAAACAAAGTGTCGGCAGGCACATACTCAACGCAAGTCATTCCCCCAAGTTTAGTGGTCTTTGTATAAATTACTGCGTAATAAAGCCCAACACTTAACAAAACTATTGAAATTATGCCCGCCGCTACTTTGGTTTTCATTATTCTTCCCTTATATTACCAACGAATCACTATGGTACCAATATTGCTTGTGAACCAATATAGGAATAGCCATCCCCGCTCCTACCAGAGAGCATAATTTGAATGCTATCGCCCGACACCAATGGTTCCGGTTTCAAGACACCCGGAGGCAAGCTTTGGGTCACATTTCCCGATGGGGCTTCCCCGTAGATCACCGGGGAAGAAATGGAACCATCGTCTCCATCACTGGTAGCGAGCATCCATTTCCAATCAGATGATGCACTAGTTACCACCAGGTATGATGCCTTATAATCAGAATTCCAAGAAATCTGGTCTTCATCCAGCGTCAAACCTGGGTTGTTTATATGGTTGTAGCCATTGTCGAGAATCAATGAAATCAAGTTAGTTGGACAACCCGTGTAAGTACGTTCCGCCCAGCGATTTTTGGTTATTATCTCTCCAGCTTGTACCAAGTAACCACCGATTATTGGATCAGTAGCGAAGATTTCCAAACTAAAGGAGCCATCGTTCTCCGAATAGGCCATTGGTAAACAGTAGGCCGGATAGGGAATAGTTTCGCCATTACATTTTGATTCGATTAGTTCCTGCGGAACTGATTCATCAGAACCATAAATAATCGCCCCAGAAAGTGGGTTACCTTGGCGATCGCTAACTACCCCGCTTATGGTGCAAACTGTTGGCACGAGTTTTTTGGCCTCATCTAATTGAATCGTTCCCAAATCCTTGCACCCAGAGCCTCCACAAGTTGCTTGCTCTATCGGCACAGCGAAAGAGCCCACGGCGTAAACATCGGTATCATCCACCACGGTCACCGAAATGGTGGTAGCTTGGCCAGTCTTGCCGTCTGCGTCAAGGTCCTCGCCAGGTTGCTCACTGCGCATTACCCCTCTGCAGAAACGACCATCCGACCCGAGAGTTATGGGGGTGCTTGTTCCCGTATAGGAAACTCCCTTTACCATAACAGTGGCACCCTCGGCAGGCTTTCCATTCGCTCGCAACACAATTGCACTAACACACGACTTAGTGTCTACCGGCCAGTCGACGTTCCAGTAGGAAAAGTGAGAAACAGTCGCGTGTACCATCAAAATTCCCTGATAAGTCAGGTCGCGAATACTCGTTAACTTGTTTTCGGAAACAGGATTTCCCGCTTCATCTTCCAAAAATCCTTCTCCGTCCGCTACCCACTGTCCGGAAACTTCATTGAAAGAATATAAAGGCACTTCAATTCTATCGGAACCAGGATGAATATCCTTCACCACATTCCAAGTGTCGCGGGGAATCTCCATGCGCAAATCTGCCGGCTTATCAAGCTGGGTAAGAGGCTGGCCTGATTGGTCTTCAAGATACGTGGCCGAAAAAACGCCAGATACCAAAAGGTTACCCGCACCATCATTGAAATTTCCGGGAAAGGCCGATGCCTCGGCAACTGGATTAAAAACCCGCGCACTACCTTTAACCCCTTCAGGAAGGCCGCTAAGGCTAAGTTTTCCGTTTTGGAGCAGGCAATTATTGCTTTGCGCGCTACATTGGAGTGACTCTAGTCCTTTTAGCGTCACGTTGAGCGTAAGCTTCCCTCCAGAATCGACCTCCAGTGTTCGGAAGCCGGTGGCGGCACCTTCGGCGCTAAAGCTCACCACCACGGAATCACCTTTAGTAACTGGGAATTTTAAGACATACTCGCCGTTTTCATCCGACGTAGTAGAGCTGGTCTCCTCGGGTGAGACCACTCCGTTTTTATCGCGATCACAAATGGCCTGAATTTTAGCACCGTCGAGCTTAGATGGTTTTCCGGAGGTGGTGGATTGGAGAACGACACCCCTGATTTCTATTTCCCCGACAAGTGATTGATTGTTGTTGCCTGGGATGTTGTCTTCTTTTTCAGGGCTATTACTACCTTTGCCGCACCCTGCCACGGCAACCAAACTAAGCGTGAAGAGCGAGCAAAACGCCAATACGCAACGCCTACCAAAAAGCACATCAGCAGCGACGGCAAAAGCAGTATTCATACTGGTATCTTCCTTGTTTGAGTGACGAATAGTACTTTACACCGTGCACTGGCAGCTTGAAACCATTAGAAAAAGAGTACAACAACCGCTTTCGACTCGAATCAAACACCTTGGCTCGCGCGATGTTTTCACTTTTCTTGAAACGAGATCAATTCATTCCTAGCGATCTAATAGATGCTGCTTAATACGATCTAAATGATCACATTAAAACCTTTTTCAAGCAAACAGTTGCAAACACAAATAAATGCTTGTTCTTATACGTTATTGCATGGCTAAATACGCAAACAAAGTTAAATATTGAACAAGTCCTTCAACTTGTCGAAGCCTGCTTGAAAACAAGTCGCAACGCTCGCCCAGTCGATGGGATCCGATGCTTTGCGACGTTGACGTTTGGGGGGGGCGTTTGAACTGTTGGCGTAGTTATAGGTGCGACATTTTGCCAAAAGTTCGCCGTCTTCCCAAGCATTCATGCAACAACGCACTATTCAAGGAACTCGTTAAAACATGAAAAACCACCGCTATAACCGCCTCAACGGTTTAGCACTAGGTAGCTCATTCCGCCCTGACTTTTATTAAGAAGCTCTACTTTTCCGTAGGGTGCATCAATGGCAGACCTAACTCTTTTTTTCTTTCTCGCAACAGCTTCGGCCGCATCCTTCTTGGTATCGAACGAACCGACCAAAATTTTTCCGGGGAAGTTATTCGGTTGGCGAAACTCGGCAACCCAAATTCCCGATTTTCTTTGGCGCACGCCATGGTAGTCTCGTGGCGGCGATGGTGCGCGACTTGAAGAGCTTGACAATCTACTGTAAGCGTCCTGATTAACGATTAGGAATCCGTCTGGATTTTCTTTACAATCGCGACGGAAGGATTCCATGGCCGGATTTGAGTTGGATTCTATTCATTAGTGTCTCCAAATTGATAGTGGACGCAATTTCTATTGGGCGAGTGTGTTAGTTGTGGACTGCGAAACTAATTGAATTGCTACGATAAAGTAAATAAAAATGGCCGAGGAGGTCGCACTAAGCGGTAATATTCACGTAAAAGTTCAAGGAGGCGATCGCTTAGCATTACCATACGATCTTTCTTACCTCTACTTTCGCGGATATGAATTAACTTGCGATCACTTTTGATGTCGTCGACTTCTAATTTGCACACCTCGCTAATTCTCAAACCGCACCATAGGTTACTGCAGCAATTACGCGGTATTTCATTGGCTGCAGTGCACCAAAAAAACGAGCTATTTTGAATGCGGTATATTAGCTCATGGCTCTGCGCGAGTTCGTTGCCGACATTGTCATGATGAAATTCTTGTCGGATTTTCATGTAGAGGTCGAGGACTATGTCCCTCTTGTGGAGCAAGACGAATGCATGATACCGCGGCTCACTTACGCAAGCGAGCAGGTTTATTGGTCAAGTCTCCAACAAGACAAGAATAAAGGAACCGGTCAGCACTTGGAATATTCAGTGGGCACGCGGCAGTACGGGCAGCCGAAAGTAAAAAGCCGAACCCTTCCCTTCTTCGCTCTCCAACCACATT